>OZ252227.1:0-355000 GCA_965249175.1 Vicinamibacterales bacterium | reverse complement strand
GCCGACTTCGACATCTTCTCGGTACCGTCGATCCCGACGAGTAGCGGCGTCGTCATGACGATCTGCGGCTCGACGCCGAAGGACGGCATGATGTCGCGGCCGACGTTGAGGTTGAACAGCTGGTCGGTCCCGCCGAGCTCGACGTCGGTCTGCAGGTGGACCGAGTCATACGCCTGAGCGAGGGGGTAGAGAAACTCGTGAATCGCGATCGGCTGCCGCTGGTCGTACCGCTGGCGGAACTCGCGCCGCTCGAGCATCTGGGCCACGTTGTAGCGCGCCGCGAGGCGCACCCACCCTTCGCTCCCAAGCTCCGACAGCCACGCGCCGTTGAACTCGACGACCGTCTTCTCGGGGTCAAGGAGCGTGAAGACCTGCGCTTTGTATGTCTCCGCGTTCGCCTCGATCTCGGCGCGACTCAGCGGTGGACGCGCCTTCGAACGACCGGTGGGGTCGCCAATCATCGCCGTGAAATCGCCGACCACGAAGACCACCCGGTGCCCGAGGTCTTGGAAGTGCTTCATCTTCCGGATGAGCACCGTGTGCCCGAGATGCAGGTCGGAGGCCGTCGGATCGAACCCGACCTTGACCGCCAGGGGCTCGCCGGAATCCGCTGACCGCACAAGCTTCGCCCGTAGATCCGCTTCCCGAACGACATCGACACATCCGCGTGTGAGATATGCCAGCTGCTCGTCGAATGTCACTCGACCGATTGTAGCTCGCCGCATCGCACCCGGTTGCGAGCCATATCCGCGACGGTTCGCGCACTACAGTGGGTTGATTGCGGATGGCGCAGGACTGCGCACCGAGGGCAAGGCGCGACGAGGGAGTTTGGCGGGCCCAAACGACAGAGGAGCAACGGCGCCGGCGGCGTCCAGGACAAACCAGGCGCGTCAACCCACGTGAGTTCTGGGGTTAGCGCGGCGGCACAAAGAGATATTGTCAAATGTTGTGGATCGGTCATCAGCGTGATCAGGCGGCCACCTTCCGATCTCCCTCGTTGTTTCGCTCCTGCTGTACCCCGTCAATGAACGTCACGCCGGCGCGGACGAGTGGCAGCAGATGCGCGCCATTGAGCCGACGCCAGCGCTGCTGTGCCATCTCGAGCAGCTTGTAGGCCATCAACAGGCCCTTGGTGCGCGAGCCCGCGCCTTTGGTCACGCGCTGCCGGAGTCGGACCGTGGCGAATGGCGACTCGATGACGTTGCTCGTGCGCACGTGCTGCCAATGCTCAGCTGGCAGGGCAAAGTGCGTGAGGAGGCGGTCGCGGTCTGCGTCCAGGCACGCCGCCGCCTTCGGGTACTTGGCCTCGTACTCGGCGATGAAGACGTCCATGGCCTCCTCGGCGTGTGCCCGCGTCTCGGCGTACATGATCTCGCGGAGCGCGCGCTTCGCTTTCGGCTGTAATCGCTTTGGCAATTTGTCGAGCACGTTGCCCATCTTGTGACACCAGTCGCGGAGCTCTCGCGTGTCCGGCCACACGTCGCGCACGGCCGCCCAGAAACCCAGGGCGCCGTCGCCGACCGCCCCCACCGGGGCCCGCATGCCGCGCCGCTGGAGGTCCCGCAGCACCGTCGCCCAGCTGTCGGTGCTCTCGCGGTAGCCGTCCTCCAGGGCCACGAGCTTCTTGGTCCCATCGGGCCGTACGCCGATGATCACCAGCGTACAGAGCCGATCGTCCTCGAGCCGGATGTTGAAATGGATGCCGTCGACCCACACGTACACGTAGTCACGATCGGCCAGGTCCCGCTGGCGGAACCGCCGGTAGTCCTCTTCCCACACCGCCGTGAGGCGCGCGATGTTGGTCGCGCTGAGGCCGGCCGCGTCATCCCCCAATAGCACCGGCAGCGCTTCGCGGAAATCGCCCGTCGACAGACCGCGCAGATAGAGGATCGGCAGCACCTCCGCCACCTTGGGCGAGCGACGCATGTAGGGGGGCAAGATCCGACTCGTGAACCGCTCCCGCTGGCCCGCGCCGTTGACCCTTTTGTCGTTCACCCGAGGAGCATGCACCTCGAGCGTACCTGCCCCGCACGTCACCTTCCGCGCCTGGGCCCGACCATTCCGAACGACCAGCCGGCGTCCCCGCGCGTCCCGCTCCTCGCCGTGGGCCTCGATGTACTGCCCGACCTCCACCGCCAGGGCCGTCATCAACATCCGCCGGGCTCCCTCCCGGGCCAGCTCGTCCACCGTCTGCGCACCGCGCTCTTCCGGCGGAACTTCGTTGTCTGCTCCATCGTTGTCGAGTACCTTCAGCATGGGTGGCGGCTCCTTTCACCGGCCTGCCAGCCGGAGTTTTCGCGTTGCTCACGCGAAAGGATACGCCGCCTTCTTCAGACTGCCGATCCACAACTTCTGGTTATATCTCCGGCACAAACCGGCGCCCGTCTATGCGCCACCCACCGTCGAGCATGATGCCGATCGCCTCCGGATAGATCCGGTGCTCTTCGACGAGGATGCGCGCCGCCAGCGTGTCCGCGGTGTCGCCCTGTTGGATCGGGACGACGGCCTGGCGCACAATCGGGCCGCTGTCGAGCTCGGGCGTCACGACGTGCACCGTGGCGCCGCTCACCTTCACCCCGTACTCCCACGCCTGCCGTTGCGCGTTGAGGCCGACGAAAGCGGGGAGGAGCGAGGGGTGGATATTGAGGATGGCGTTGGGAAACGCCGAGATGAACGCGGGGCCAAGCAGCCGCATGAAACCGGCCAGACAGACGAGGCCGACGTCGCGCTGGTTCAGCTCGGCGACCACTGCGCGGTCGAACGCCTCCCGCGACGCGAAGTCCCTATGGATGACCACGACGGTGTCGATACCTGCCCGACGCGCGCGTGCGAGCCCTTGGGCCTGTTGCGTGTTGGAGATCACGACCGCAATCTCGGCATCCAGCCGACCGTCATCGATCGCGTCGATGATCGCCTGGAGATTGCTTCCGCGGCCAGAGATGAGGACACCGAGCCTACGGTTCATACGATGTCCACGAGGATTAGAGCGCCGGACGTGAGAAGTCGATCTTGGCGTATTCGACGCCCGGGTCCCCGGCGCGGATCTCCCCGATGCTCGCCGCGCCGACCTCGCCGCTGGAGATCAGTGTCGCCAGCACACTCGGCGCATCGGCCCGGCCGCAGATGATCACCAATCCGACCCCCATGTTGAACGTGCGATACATGTCGGCGATGGGGACGTCGCCACGTTCGCGCAGCAGATCGAAGATCGGCGGGACGGGCCAGGCATCCCGATCGATCACAGCGGCACAGCCGCTCGGAAGCGCCCGCGGCACGTTGTCGGTCAAGCCCCCACCGGTGATGTGGGCGATCCCCTTCACGAGACCGGACTCGATCGCCGGACCGACGGTCGGCAGATACGAGCAGTGTGGCCGCAGCAACTCCTCGCCGACCGTACAGCCCAGCTCCTGGACCTCGGTGTCGGCGTCGAACCCGAGATGGTCGAACAAGATGCGTCGCGCCAGGGAATACCCGTTCGTGTGGAGCCCGGTCGACGGGAGCCCGATGATGATGTCGCCGGGAGCGATCGTCCGGCCGTCGATGATTCGCGCGCGGTCGACGAGTCCGACGACGAACCCCGCGAGATCGTACTCGCCGTCCGCATAGAAGCCGGGCATCTCGGCAGTTTCACCACCGAGCAGCGCACACCCGTTCTCCTTGCAGCCGTTGGCGACCCCCTCGACGACCGCCGCCAGGATATCGGGCGCGAGCCGCCCGGTGGCGAGGTAGTTAAGGAAGAAGATCGGGCGCGCGCCCTGCACCAGGATGTCGTTCACGCAGTGGTTGACGAGGTCCAACCCCACCGTGCCGTGTTCGTGCGCCAGGAAGGCAACCTTCAGCTTGGTGCCGACACCGTCTGCGCTCGCCACGAGAACCGGCTCGTCCATCCCGCCGAGCTCGGGCCGGAACAACCCGCCGAAGGTCCCGATATCGGACAACACGCCGTCAGTGAAGGTGCTGCGGGCCAGCCGCTTGACCCGGTCGACCACGTCGTTGGCGGCATCGATGTCGACGCCGGCATTCTTGTAGTCCATCTGATCCTAGAACTCGAGGACACGCGTGGCCGAGGCGGCGACGGCTCGCTCGCGCGTGCCCTCCGGCGCCCCGTAGTACGTGTCCCGCAACCGCACGTAGAAGCGTTCCTCGGCGACGTCCTCGTCAAGCATGTCGAACGCGTCGCGCAGCAACAGCAGCGCCGACTCGAGGTCGGCCCGCTCCGCAAGCGCATCGTGGACGGCGTCTGGCCGGCGGAGGGCCGCCGTCCCGAGGGCCAGGGCGATCGGGGCGCGCGCCGGGTCGACGGCATCGGCACCGACGTCGAACAGCGCGTCGAGCGCCGCGCGCTGGCCAGTCACGGCAAGTGCGGCCGCCGCGCTTGCCGCGTTGCGCAAGCGCTCCTGGTCGCCGCCGGTGGTGGCACCGAACCGCAGCGTCTCGACGATATAGCGTGTCTGGCCGGCGCAATCGATGCCCAGCATGCAGGCCGCGGCAGAGACGACCGGTTGCAGGTCCTCCGACACCTGGCCCTGCGCGTTACTGACGGTTGCAAGCGCCCGCGCGTGCCCGATCTTGCCAAGCGCAATCAACGCGTCATCGCGCAGCGGCCCTGCCGCTTCAGCGATGCGGACGAGCGCGTCGACGGCGTACTCCGCCTGGTAATCACCGAGCGCCTCGATGACCGCGCCACGAAAATAGCTCTCGCCGCGGTCGATGTCCCGGACGAGCCGCGCGCGCACGGCGGCGTCGTCGCCGTGCGCGGCGAGTGCGCGCACGAGGGCGGGGCGCACGAACTCCGAGGTCTCGCGGTCGAGCGCCGCCAGCAGGCGCGGCGCGAGCGCCGGGTCTGGGGCGTGCTCGGCGTAGTCGTACGCGGCCGCCCGTACGCGATCGTTTGTCGCATCGAGCGCTTCGCGAAAGAACCCGCCGACGCGGTCCTCACCGAATCCGACACTGAGCACCGCGGCGCGAAACTGCACGTAGCTGTCTTCGTGACGACGCGCCGCTTCCAAGAGGGCGGGCACGGCAACCGCGGCCGTGGCACGCCGCACCATACGCGAGGCCTCGACCCGCACGGTGTACTCGAAATCCCCGAGGCGGCCGATGGCCGCGTGCAGCTCAGCGACTGTCGGCGGTGCCTGGGCGCGCCCGGCTGCCGGCTGGCTCCCGACGGCGAGCGTCGCGATTGCGCCAATCACCAGGGCGCGTCGGATCATCACTCCGACTCGGGGTCGGCTCCGTCGGAGGGCATCTTGAGCACCATCTGCATGTAGGCGCGCTCGTCGCGCGGCGGCGCCACAGGATATTCCTTCGTGTAGCACGCGGTGCAGTAGCGGTCGTTGCGCGGACCCACGGCCTCGCGCAGCCCCTCCATGCTGAGATACGCGAGCGTGTCGGCGCCCATGAACTGCCGAATCTCGTCGACGCTGTGCTTGGCGGCGATCAGCTCGTCGCGATGCGGCGTGTCGATGCCGTAGTAACACGGCGAGACGGTCGGCGGACAACTGATTCGCATGTGGACTTCGGCCGCGCCCGCCGCCTTGAGCATCGAGACGATTTTCTGGCTGGTCGTCCCACGGACGATGGAATCGTCGACGAGCACGACGCGCTGGCCCTCGAGAATACTGCGCACGGTGTTGAGCTTGACCTTGACCTTGAACCCGCGAATCGACTGCTGCGGCTGGATGAACGTCCGCCCCACATAGTGATTCCGGATCAGCCCCATCTTCAGCGGAATGCCGGAGCTTTCGGCGTATCCCATCGCGGCGCAGAGGCCGGAGTCCGGGATCGGCACCACGGCGTCCGCCTCGACGCCTGCCTCCCCTGCGAGCAGGCGGCCGAGGTTGGTACGCACTTCATTGACGCTCTGGCCGAAGACGTAGCTGTCGGGTCGCGCGAAGTACACGTGCTCGAAGACGCAGTGCGCGGACGGCGTCGCCGGGAACGGTTTGTACGACCGAGCGCCCTCCTCGCCAATCACCAGCACCTCGCCCGGTTCGACGTCGCGTTCGTAGCGAGCGCCGATGAGATCAAGCGCGCACGTCTCGGAGCAGACGACATACGCATCGCCGAGCCGACCGAGCGCGAGCGGGCGAAAGCCGTGCGGATCCCGCACGGCAATCAAGTTGTCCGGCGTCAACATGACGAGCGAGAAGGCGCCGCGCACCTGAGAGACCGACTCGACGATGGCATCTTCGACAGTGGCGGCGTCCGATTTCGCGTAGAGGTGCAGGACCACTTCCGTGTCGCTGTTGGTTTGAAAGATGGATCCGCGTTGGACGAGCTCATCTCTGAGCTCCGTGGCGTTGACGAGGTTGCCGTTGTGACACAACGCGATCTGCCCGTGCGCACAGTCGATCAGGATCGGTTGCGCGTTGACGATGCGGCTGTCGCCGAACGTCGAATAGCGGACGTGCCCGATGGCCGACGGCCCGGCCAGATCAGACAGGATCCGGTCGGTGAACGCGTCACCCACGTAGCCCATCGCGCGCGACAGCCGGAGATGGCCGCCGTCCGCCACAGCGATCCCCGCGCTCTCCTGACCGCGATGCTGGAGCGCGTAGAGGCCGAGATACGTCATCGACGAGGCTTCCGGATGCCCGTAGATGCCGAAGACACCGCATTCGTCACGAAATTTATCGGCCACGGTTATCGAGGCTCAGCGCTCTCTGTTGCGGGTTGACGGTGCCGGGTTCGACATACAGCAGGATCCCATCACGCGGCGGACGGCTCGAAGTACCGGGACAGCCCGGTAGCCCACACGTGCTCCGCCTCGGCGAGCGGCAGGTCGACGACGACTTCATCCGCGACCAGGAGGCGCAGCCGCGACCCCCCGGTCCGCCCGAGCACACGGGCGGGGACGGCGGCCGTCGCGGCGCGCGCGCGAATCGTGTCGACGTGGCGCTCGGCGACCGACACGACGACCCGTGTGGGAGCTTCGCCAAAGAGCGCCGTGGTCGCCGCCAGCGCATCCGTCGCGGCGCCGGGCGGCGTCGGCGGGAGGGTCAGCTCGGCCCCAATCCCGCCGCTGTCGAAGCAACATTCGGCGACGGTGACGGCCAGACCTCCCTCTGCGCAGTCGTGCGCCGATTCGAGGAGGCCCTCAGCCGCCAGATCGGCAACGAGACGCTGCAACGCCCGCTCGGCCGCGAGGTCGATCGCGGGCGGCGTCCCCCGCACCAGACCGGTGATCACCTTGAGGTATTCGCTGCCGCCGAGCTCGCCGCCCGCGGCGTCGCCCAGCAACATCACCACCGCGCCGCTCCGCTGCACCACCCGGCCGAGGACACGGTCGGCGTTCTCCACGATCCCGACGACTCCAAGCACCGGGGTTGGGTGAATCGGCTGGCCATCGGTCTCGTTGTACAGACTGACGTTGCCGCCCGTGATCGGCACGTCGAGCGCCCGGCACGCCGCACCGATGCCCTCGACGGCGCGCGCAAACTGCCACATGATGTCCGGCCGCTCAGGGTTGCCGAAGTTGAGACAGTTCGTCGCCGCCACCGGCACCGCGCCGGCGCAGGCGACGTTGCGCGCCGACTCCGCGACAGCGAGCATGGCGCCGCGATAGGGGTCGAGAAAGCAATACCGGCCGTTCCCGTCGACCGAGAACGCCAGGGCACGGGAGGTCCCCTTGATGCGCACCACGCCGGCGCCCATCCCGGCGCCGACCAGCGTGTTCGTTCGCACCATGTGGTCGTATTGCCGGTAGATCCAGCGCTTGCTGGCCACCGCTGGCGATGCGAGCAGACGCAGCAGAGTGTCGGCTGGCGGCGGCGGGGTACCGAGCGCGGCCTGATCGAGCTGTCGCCGTGCCGTCAGATCATCCGGTTCACGTATGGGACGGTCGTAGAGCGGCGCCTCGCCAGCCAGCGGTCTGTTCGGAATCTCGGCCACGGTCGCCCCGCCGTTCTTGACCCGCAGCAAGCCATCGCCAGTCACCGCGCCGATCCGGACGGCGTGAAGATCCCACTTCTCGAAAATGCGCTCAACCTCGGTTTCACGTCCGCGGCGCACGATGAACAGCATCCGTTCCTGGGATTCCGACAGCATGATCTCATACGGCGTCATGCCGGTTTCGCGTTGTGGGACCAGCGCAACGTCGATCTCGATGCCCGCGCCGCCGCGCGCGCCCATTTCGCACGACGAGCAGGTGAGTCCAGCAGCGCCCATATCCTGGATGCCGACCAGCGCGTCGGTGGGCAACACCTCGAGGCACGCCTCGAGGAGCAGCTTCTCCGTGAACGGATCGCCGACCTGCACGTTCGGTCGCTTTTCAGCGGCAGCCTCGTCGAACTCCGCCGACGCCATGGTGGCGCCGTGAATTCCGTCGCGCCCCGTCTTCGCACCGACGTAGTACACGGCGTTCCCCTCGCCGTGGGCGGCCCCCGTGATGATGGCGTCGGTCCGCGTCACGCCGAGACAGAACACGTTGACCAGTGGGTTCCCCGCGTAGGTCTCGTCGAACGCGACCTCACCGCCGACGGTCGGGATGCCGATGCTGTTGCCGTAGCCGGCGATCCCCGCCACGACGCCCTCGAGCAGTCGTCTGGTGAGCGGAGCCTCGAGCGGTCCGAATCTGAGCGCGTCGAGGAGCGCGATCGGCCGAGCACCCATGGTGAAGATGTCGCGGATGATGCCCCCGACGCCGGTCGCGGCGCCTTGATACGGCTCGATGAACGAGGGGTGGTTGTGCGACTCGATCTTGAAGACGGCCGCCAGGCCGTCGCCGATGTCGATCGCGCCCGCGTTCTCTCCCGGCCCCTGCACGACCCGGGAGCCTTCGGTTGGCAGGGTGCGGAGATGAACGCGTGAGCTCTTGTAGCTGCAATGCTCGGACCACATGACCGAGAAGATGCCGAGCTCGAGCAGATTCGGCGGTCGCCCCAAGATCGAGACGATGCGGGCGAACTCGGTGTCGGTCAGCCCGTGCGCGGCAATTGTGTCGCGATCGATGGCACCGGTGTCGGGCGCGGGCGTGCTCATCGCGCACCTGCCTGCCGTCGGCTCATCTGTGCGAATCCGTCATGCTCGGCGAGCGCCGCCGCGACCGAGTTCAGCACGACCCGGCCGTCGGCGCTCCCGACCGCCAGCTCGCACGCCCGCTCCGGGTGAGGCATGAGGCCGACGACGTTGCGCCCGGCGTTGCAGATTCCCGCGATCGCCGAGGCCGACCCGTTCATGTTCCACCCATCATCGAGGCCGCCGTCCGGCGCGGTGTATCGGAAGACGATCTGCCGGTCCGCCTCGAGTGCGCGAATCGTGTGCGGGTCGGCATAGTAGTTCCCCTCGCCGTGGGCGATGGGCATACGCAACACTTGGCCGCGATTGGCGCACTGCGTGAAGGGCGTGTCGGTCTGCTCGACCCGCACATGCACGTCGTCGCAGATGAACTTCAGGTCCCGGTTACGCCGCATCCCGCCTGGGAGCAGCCCGGCCTCGAGCAGCACCTGGAACCCGTTGCAGATGCCGAGCACGGGCCCTCCGGCCGCCGCAAACTCCGCCACACGCGTCATGATCGGTGAGAAACGGGCCACGGCGCCCGTGCGCAGATAGTCGCCGTAGGAGAATCCGCCGGGGAGGATGACGACATCCGCGCCGGCCAGGTCGGCGGTCTTGTGCCAGACGAACGCTGCGTCGTATCCGAGTACGTGCGTGAGGGCATGGTAGGCGTCGTGATCGCAGTTGGACCCCGGGAAGACCACGACGGCCGCTTTCATCCGTCGACCTCCACACGGTAGCTCTCGATCACAGGGTTCGCGAGAAGCTTGTCGGCCACATCGGCGGCCAGCACCCGCGCGTCTTCGGCGGATCCCGCCTCGAGCTCCAACTCGAAGTACTTACCCTGCCGCACGTCGAGCACCGTCCCGTAGCCCAGCGTGTGCAGGGCGTTGGTGATGGTCTTGCCCTGCGGATCCAAGATCGACGGCTTGAGCGACACGAACACCCTCGCCTTCATGAGGTCGCGCCTACCACAGTCGCCCCGAAGACACGCTCGAAGATCGCGTCGACGTGCCGTAGCTGGCTCTCGAGGTCGAAGGCCCGATCGACCTCCTCGCGTGTCAGCACGCCCATGACGTCGGCATCGTCGAGCAACAAGCGCTGGAAGTCTCGGCCCTCGTCATGCGAGCGCATCGCGTTGCGCTGGACCCATAGATAGGCCTCTTCGCGCGACGTGCCGTGACCGGCGAGCGCCAGCAGTATCGACCCGGAGAAGACGACACCGCGCGACAGCCCCAGGTTGTCCTTCATCCGATCGGCATTCACGACCAGTCCGCGCATGATGCGCGTGAACCGACGCACCATGTGATCCAGCGCGCAGAAACTGTCCGGCACGATAACGCGCTCCACCGACGAATGCGAAATGTCCCGCTCGTGCCACAGCGCGACGTTCTCGAGCGCGGCCATCGCGTTCGCGCGCAGCAGCCGGGCGAGCCCCGTGATCTGCTCACAGCCGATCGGGTTGCGCTTGTGCGGCATCGCCGACGAGCCCTTCTGCCCCGCGGCGAACGGCTCGGCCACCTCGCCGATCTCCGTTTTCTGCAGGCCGCGCACTTCGACGGCGAACTTTTCGAGCGACGCGCCGGTGATCGCCAGCGACCCGTGCAGCTCGGCGTGCCGATCGCGCTGCACGACCTGCGACGCCACCGGCTCGGGCGTCAGGTCGAGCTCGTCACACACGGCCTGCTCGATCGCCGGGTCGAGATGGGCGTAGGTGCCGACCGCGCCCGACAGCTTCCCGACGCTGACGGCCTCGCGGCCCCGCACCAGTCGTTGCCGGTCGCGAGCAAGCTCTGCGTGCCACAGCGCCAGCTTCAGGCCAAACGTCATCGGCTCGGCGTGCACGCCGTGCGTGCGGCCAATCATCGCGGTACGCCGATGTTCCGCGGCCCGGGTCCGCACGACATCCATCAGCCCGTCGAGATCGGCCAGCAACAGATCGCAGCCCTCGCGCATCTGCAGCGCGAGGGCGGTGTCAATCACATCGGAGGAGGTCATGCCGAAGTGCAGCCACCGCGCCGACGGCCCGACGTGCTCGGCGACGGCGGTCGTGAACGCGATGACGTCGTGCTGGGTGGTGCGTTCGATCTGGTCGACCCGTGCGGCGTCGACCGCTCCCCGCTCGACGATGTCACGCGCCGCGTCGGGCGGCACGAGACCGTGCGCCGCCATTGCCCGGGCCGCGGCGGTTTCGACGCGCAGCCAGGTGTCGTACTTGCGCTGGTCGCTCCAGAGGCGACCCATCGCGGCGGGTGTGTAGCGCGGAATCATGAGACGCCCATCAATTGAACGGGAGGGCCGCTTGCCGGACCGCAAGACCACCCACCGGCGGCGCGTCGGTCCAAGCGCCCAGATCCACTGTCTCCGCAATGCGATCCTGCCGAGCGACCACGACATCGACCTCGGGACGCCCGCAGGCGACCAACGCTTCGCGGCACGTCATCTCGGCGATCTCGGGCACATTGTTCACGCGACTCAGATGCGCGAGCACGACGCAACGCACGGACCGGTCGAGGTCGTCGCGTATGAACGTCGCGAGCGACTCGTTCGACAGATGTCCCTCAGCGCTGGCGATGCGCGTCCGCGTCGACCGGGCGTAGGGGCTCACGCGCAACAGCTCCGTGGCGTGATTCGACTCGATGACCAGCACGCGGCAGTGCCGAAAACGCTCGACCATGGTCCGCGTCAGCATCCCGACGTCTGTCGCGTAGCCGATTGCGCCGTCCGGCGTGTCGATCCGAAATCCAACGGCCGTGGCATCGTGCGGCACGGCGAACGGCTCGAAGCCCAACCCGCAGACGTCCGCCGCCCGGCCCGGTGTCAGCATGCGCCACGTCGCTACATCCGGCGCGCCCCACTCTGACCGAATCGCCTCCGTGGCGTACACCGGAACGTCGTGCCGGCGGGAGAGCACCCCGGCGCCGCGTGTGTGGTCACCGTGCGCGTGCGTGATCACGATCGCCTCGATGCTCGCCGGGCCGACACCCAACTGCTCCAATCGCCCCGTGACGGCACGGTAGCTGAGCCCGACGTCGATCAGCACGCAACGACCCATGTGGGAGAGGAGTGTCGCGTTGCCGCCGCTACCGCTCCCGAGCACCGTCAACTCGACAGACACGACCGGGCCCCCTCCGCGTCCGGCGCGTGGGCGAAACCATCAGTCAAGTTCGAGCTGCGCCTCCGACAACGGCACGTCACTCATCGGACCGAGCACCGTAGCGGCCAGGCCGCCCTTCGCAAACAGGTCGATCGCCACGCGTTGCACGTCGCCGGCCGACACGCGGTCGAGCGCGGACAGCGTTTCGGCTAGATCGATCTGCCGTCCGAAGTACATCTCGGACCTGGCGAGCTGGGACATCCGGCTGGTGGTGCTCTCGAGTCCGAGCACGAGATTGCCCTTCAGATGGTCTTTCGCGCGCTGCAGCTCCGCGTCTGGCATCGGCGTGGTCTTCAAGGTCCGCAGCTCCTCGACGACCAGTTCCACGACCTCCGGCACCGCGGCAGCATCACAGCCCGCGTAAATCGTCAGGTTCCCGACATCACGGTACGCGACCAGACCGCTGCTGACGGCGTAGGCCAATCCCCGTTTCTCACGCACGTTCTGAAACAGCCGAGAGCTCATGGACCCGCCCAACACCGTGTTGAGCACGTAGGTCACATAGCGATCCGGGTGATCGTGCGGATAGCCGGTCGTGCCGAGGCAGACATGGCTCTGCTCGATGTCCTTGTCTCGCACGTTGAGCCGCACGTCGATGTCAGGCACGCTAGCCACGACCGGCTCGGCGCTTTTTGGCAATGCCCCGAACGCCGTCCCGATGAGGTCGCGCACGACGCCAGGCTCGATGTGCCCGGCCGCGGCAACCACGAGATTGCCAGCCGTGTACACCCGCCCGAAATAGTCGCCGAGCGCGTCCGCATCGAGGGCGGCAACCGACGCGGCGGTACCGAGGATGGGCCGGCCGAGCGCATGATCGGGCCAAAAGCTGGCCGAGAAGATCTCGTGGACCAGATCATCCGGTGTGTCCTCGACCATCTTGATCTCTTCGAGGACCACCCGTTGTTCACGCCCGATGTCCTCGGGTGCAAACGCCGGGTGCAGCAGCAGGTCAGACAGCACATCGACGGCCCGGGGCAAATGCTCGTCCACCACCTTGATGTAGTAGCTGGCGCACTCCTTGGCGGTGAACGCGTCGAGTTGCCCGCCGATTGAATCGATTTCCTGCGCGATGTCCTCGGCCGTGCGCGTCGCCGTTCCCTTGAACAGCATGTGCTCGACGAAGTGCGCGATGCCGGGATGGACGGGGCCTTCATGACGCGAGCCGCGCGTCAGCCACGCCCCGAGGCTGACCGACCGCACGTCGGGCATGGACTCGGTGAGGAGACAGAGGCCGTTGTCGAAGACCTCGCGTTCGATCATGTCCGAGACCACACCTGTGACGGCACGCGCGTCGGCCACGCCGATCGCGCGCAACTACTTGTGTTTAATGGAATTACGCGAACGCCCCAAGCGTTGTCATGATACCACAGAAGACGAGTCGGGCGACAGGCTCGCGCGGGAGTACCATGTGGCGTCCTCCGGTCGACGCCTTGTGATGCCACCGCGCTACGACCTCACCGAGCTGGAACCAGCCGAGCTCGAGGCGGCCTTGACCGACCTCGACGCCAAGCCCTTTCACGCCCAACAGATCTACCGCTGGATCTACCGTCGCGGCGTCACGGACGTCGCCCAGATGACCGACCTGTCGCTATCGCTGCGCGAGCGCCTCGTCGCGTCAACGATTGCCACCCCCGAGGTCGTACGACGAGACGACTCGAGCGATGGCACCGCCAAGTTCCTGCTGCGCCTCGGAGACGGCATGGAGGTCGAAGCGGTCTTCATCCCCGACACGCCGGCAATGACCTTCTGCGTGTCGACGCAGGCAGGGTGCGCGATGCGGTGCGGCTTCTGTCTCACCGGCAAGATGGGCCTGCGACGCAATCTGACGGCCGGAGAAATCGCCGCGCAGGTGCGGGTCATGGCCCACGCGTTGGCGCTCGCGGGTCGCCGCTTCAACGTCGTGTTGATGGGAATGGGCGAACCGCTCCACAACTACGATGCGACGATGAAAGCGCTGCGCATCCTGTCCGCCGACTGCGGACTCGCCGTACCACTGCGGCGGGTCACGCTGTCGACGGTGGGGGTGCTGCCGGCGCTGGCGCGTCTGGCACGCGAGCCCGTCATGCCCAACCTTGCCGTCTCGCTGCACGCGACCACCGAGGAACTGCGCGACCGACTCGTGCCGGTCAGCCGCAAGTACGGGCTGACCGACCTGATCGCCGCCTGCCGCCGCTTCCCGGTCAAGCGTCGCGCGCGGATCACGTTCGAGTACGTGCTCCTTGCCGGCGTCAACGACGCGATGGCCGACGTCCGTCGGCTCGCCGCGCTGCTGGACGGCATGCGCGCGAAGGTCAACGTGATCCCGCTCAACGAGGCGCCGGGGATTCCCTACCGTCGCCCGACGGACGCGCGCATCGATGCGTTTGGTCGCGGGCTGGCTGAAGCCGGTGTCCGCGTGTCGGTGCGCAAGAGCCGCGGGCGCGACATTCGCGCCGCCTGCGGACAGCTCATCGTCGAGGGCGCCCGCCGGTCACCGGGTCAGCAGATGGCGGCGCGGCTGTAGCGATCGGTCGGGGTCCCGCTCATCTCTTCTATCACCGTCCCGGCGAGCGCCTCACCGGCGTCGTCAATCCGGACCCGCACCCGGGTGTTGGCCAGCGGACCGGGGGGGATCCGCACCTTGAGGTAGTTGTCGGTCAGGACGAGCGCGCCGCGCGTGTCGATTAGCGTCAAACCTGGGCGCACCGAGCCCATCTGGGCCGCGCGAAAGCGGCTCGCCAGCGTGGCGCCGGCCTCGCGCACCGCACGGGCCCGCTCCCGCACACGCGAGCCGTGCACCTTCCCCCTCATCCGGCTGGCACGGGTACCGGGACGATCCGAATACGGGAAGACGTGCAGGGACGTCAGCGGGCTGGTGTCGAGGAATCCGAGCGTGGTCTCGACGTCCGCTTCCGTCTCACCCGGAAAACCGACGACCAGATCGCTGCCGATGGCGGCATGGGGCAGACGCTCGCGGATGCGCGTGACGACGCGCCGGTAGTCGTCCAGCGTATAGGGCCGACACATCGCGCGGAGCACCGCATCGCTCGCATGCTGAAGGGGCAGGTGAAAATGCGGCGCCATGCGTGGACTCGTCGTGACCAGCTCCACAATGGCCGGCGTGCAGTCCATCGGCTCGAGTGAGCTCAACCGGATCAACGCCTGCGATGGATGCTCGGCGAGCGCGCGCAACAACGCGAGCAACGACGTTGGCGGCGCCAGATCGCGGCCGTAGGACCCGAGGTGGACGCCGGTCAATGCCAGCTCCTGATACCCCGCGTCGACCGCCGCCTCGACCTCGGACAGCACGCGCGCCAGCGGCACGCTCCGCCCACGTCCACGCGTCGAGGGAATGATGCAGTAGGCGCACGCCTCGTCGCATCCGGTCTGCACGCGCAAGGTATAGGTGGTCCGCCCGGTGGTACCGGGTGGGATCATCGCGCCGCAGGCGCCGTCGCCGTCGCCGAAGCGCTCGGCCGTCGTCGGCTGCGCGGCATCCGCCAACCGATCGACCGGCTGCGCGGCGTCCAGCAGCCTGGCGACCAGCTGCTCCTTGTCGTCGTTGGGGACAACCGCCACGACGCCTGGTAACGCCGCCACCTGCTCGGCGTCGCGCGTCGCATAGCAGCCCGTGGCGACGATGCGGGCCTCGGGATTGACGCGCGCGATGCGGCGTATCGTCTGGCGCGTGCCGTGGTCGGCCGTGGCCGTCACCGTGCAGCTGTTGACGATGACCAGTTCCGCCGCTTCGGCCGGGACCGCACGCCCGCCTGCCGCCCGAAGCTTTCGTTCCAGCGCGAACGAATCCGCCTGATTGACGCGGCAACCGAACGTCACCACGGCGTATTTCATCGACGGGAGTATATGGCGTGTGTCTTTACACGGCGAGACGGTAGTCAGCGACAGCCGCGGCCAGACAGGACTGCGGGCCGCCGCCACTACAGGTCGTTGCGCGCACGACGTGGCCGTCACATCGCAGGCGGCTCGGTGGCTCGCCCGCGACGGTCCCCGGCAGCGTCAGCATCAGCTCCAACGGTGTCTGCGGATCAAGCGGTCCGTCGGCACGAAACAGCACGCCTGATCGGCTGATGTTCTCGGTCGTCGACGTCCGCCAGTCGGTGTCGCCACGCTGCCGATACGACATGGCGAGGCGCACCTCGAAGCGGGCATGGCGCGGCACACGCTCGGGCTCGCCCTCCCTGGCCTCGTTCATCGGCCGCGCGTTGGCGGTCCGGCGGCGCAAGATGAGGGAGAAGGCGTCGGACTCCGCACTGAGACGACGCCACAGATGACCGCAGACGTCGCAGTGCAGCCAGAGCGTGCCCGATGCCGCGCCAAGCTCCTCCACGGCACCGCCTCGCCCACATCGGGGACAGTCGTCGTCGACGGGTCGCGGTGACGCCGCTGTGCTTTCACTCATCAGTACATCAGTCGTCGCCAGCCCCACAGATACAGTGCAAGCACCCGGCCAATCCTTGATCCGATGGCGAATAGCTCATAACGCATTGAAACAACATGAGATATTTCGTTCGTGACACCCTCCCACGGCAACGCCTCCAACGGCCTCCGATGTCCCGCCTTGAGGCATGGCCGTGGCAGATACGCCGTTTACGCAGATAACCCACATTCCAACAATCGCTTACAGAGATGTTTCAGTCTTGGACACTTCTTTCACTTTTGCATGTCTCTGAAAAGGCCAAGGCCATTGGGATCAGAACATCATCAATATAGGATGGCGCATTCACAGGCTGCGGCTGCCCGCCGGAGGAGGAACGACCATGCGTCTCACGATGATCTACGGAGCCAGCGCCATCGGCGTGCTCCTGCTCGCGGCATCCGCCGCCACTCCCCCGGCCGCGGTCGCCGCTCAAGAGGCTGACGCGAACGCGAACCGGAGACTCCCCGCGCTGAAGGATGAGGTGGCGCTGGACATCGACACCCGGCGGGACTTCACGCAGCAGATGGTCGACAGCGTGTTCAGCTTCGCCGAGCTCGGGTTCCAGGAATACGAAACCGCGCGCTACGTGACCGGCATCCTCGAGGCCCACGGCTTCGCCATCGAGACCGGCGTGGGCGGGATCCCGACCGCGTGGCTGGCCCGATGGGGATCGGGCAGTCCGGTGATCGCGCTCGGGACCGATGTCGACGGCATCCCGCAGGCGTCCCAGATGCCGGGGCTACCGTATCGGAAGCCGATGATCGACGGTGCGCCGGGCCATGGCGAGGGTCACAACTCCGGACAAGCCGTCATCGTGACCGCCGCGCTCGCAGTCAAAACGATCATGGAGCGGGAGCAGCTCTCCGGGACGCTCGTGCTCTGGCCTGGCGTCGCGGAAGAGCAGTTGGGCGCCAAGGCGCACTACGTCCGCGCCGGACTGTTCGATGATGTCGACGTCGTGCTCTATACGCATGTGGGGACCGGGCTGGCCGCGTCCTGGGGTGATAGCCGCGGCAACGGCATGGTGTCGGTCGAATACCTCTTCTCGGGTGAGAGCGCCCATGGTGCCGGGTCGCCCTGGGACGGTCGGAGCGCCCTCGACGCGGTCGAGCTGATGAACGTTGGCTGGAACTTCCGTCGCGAGCACCTCCGCATACAACAGCGATCTCACTACGTCATAACGGATGGCGGCGACCAACCGAACGTCGTCCCTCCGACCGCGGCGGTCTGGTACTTTTTTCGGGAGACCGACTACGACCAGATCAAGCGGATGTGGGAGATCGGCGACCAGATGGCCACCGGCGCGGCGATGATGACCGGTACCACGATGACCTCCCGCGTCCTCGGCGCTGCGTGGCCGCAGCACATGAACCGGCCGGTCACCGAAGCCATGCACGAGAACATCCAACGCGTCGGCATGCCGGCCTGGTCCGACGACGATCAGGCGTTCGCCGTAGCGGTGCAGAAGATGCTCGGCGCCGAGGAAAAGGGGCTCACGACCGAGATCGCGGAGGAAGCGCGCGGGCGCGAGCTGATCCCTGACGACGAGCGACGCGGCGGCGGATCCGACGACATCGGGGACATCTCGTGGACCGTCCCGACCGTCTCACTCCGCTTTCCGTCGAACATCGCCGGAGGGCAGGGCCACAACTGGAACAAGGCCATCGCCATGGCGACACCCATCGCGCACAAAGGGGCCACCGCGGGCGCCAAGGTCCACGCGATGACCGTGCTCGACCTGCTGCTCCGGCCAGAGCTGGTCGAGCAGTCGTGGGACTACTTCAAGGACGTCCAGACAAAGGACCGGCAATACACGACGTTCCTGCGGCCCGAGGACGAACCCGCCATCTGGCTGAACGAAGACATCATGGCCGAGTTCCGCCCGCAGCTCGAGCGGTACTACTACGACCCGACGCGCTACGACACCTACCTCGAGCAGCTCGGCATCGACTACCCGACGCTGAGCAAGGACTGAATCGGATTCCGCCGACGACTCGCCGCGCCTAACATCAGCGCTCCGCGACAGAGTGACGCGCAGTCATCCACCCGTAGCGCTGCTCCGGCCGCGCCACCAGGTTCACGCCCAGCACGACCGCTGCGATCGCGGCGGCCGGACTGAGCAGCCACGGGAAATCGGCGAGCGCGCGGACGTTTGACGCCTCCTGCAACATCACACCCCAGCTTGGGGTCACCTGTGGAAAGCCGAGCCCGACGAACGACAGCGTCGCCTCCGCCAGAATGAAGGACGGCACGAGCAGCGTGGCCTGCACCCCGAGGTGGCCGTAGGTGGCCGGGAGCAAATGGCGACGCACCAGCCGCACCGGGCCCACCCCGACCGCGATGGCCGCGAGCGTGTAGTCCCGTCGTCGCTCGCTCGCAACGATGGCCCGCACGCTCCGTGCTACCGCCGGCCACCCGACGATGGCGAACACGCCGGTCATCAACGCGAAGATGGCGACCGGCGACAGCACGAGCGGCGTCACCGCGCGGAGCGCGAGCACCACGTAGATCGCCGGCAGGACGATCACGAAGTCGGCCACACGCATCAACGCCTCGTCGGCGAGGCCACCGGCAGCGCCGGCCATCGTCCCGATGAGCCCGCCCACGAAGACGGCGACGAGTGCCGCGAGCAGCGCCACGCCGAGCGAGGCACGCGCCCCGTGGAGGAGCCGCGCCAGCACGTCGCGTCCGAGCTGATCGGCGCCCAGCAGCAGCAGCGGTCCGGCGGTCGGGTCGGTCGTGTTGACGAGCGTCCCGCCCGCGAACCACGCGAGCGGGACGCGTCGGGACCGATCTTCAGCGTAACGACGCGCCACGCGGTCCTCGAGCACGATCGGGTGGACGAACGGCAGGTGTGGTCCGTCGACGTCGATGACGCGCACCCGGGCGGGCGGCGCGTGGGGATGGTCCCGGAACTGCTGGTTCGGCGGGTTGGGCGCCAGGGCCGGTGCGGCGACGGCCGCGAAGGCCAGCATGCCGAGCAGGATCGTCCCACACGCGCGCGACCGCGGTCTCCACCGTCGCCATACGCCGCGCGTCTGCTGGCCCACCCCGCGCATCAGGCATCCCTCAAGCGCGGGTCGGACAGCACGAGCGCGGCATCTGACAGGAGGTTGCCGACGACCAGAAAGACCGATCCGGCCGCTGCACAACCGGCAACGAGATTGACGTCCCGCGCGATGAGCGCCTCGTATGTCATCTGGCCCAGGCCCGGCCAGGCACTGACGACCTCGACGACGAACGAGCCGCTCAACAGACTGGCGATGATGACGCCGTAGAAGCCGGCCACCGGACGGATCGCCACCGGCAGGGCGTGCCGCAAGACGACCCGACGCCACGGAATGCCGCGGGCCACCGCAGCGTGGACGAACGGCTCTTCCAGTGTCGCCGCGAGGGCCTGCGACTGCAGCCGCTCGATGCCCGCCGCGATTGGCAGGCCAAGGGCTATCGCCGGCAGCGTGAGGTGCCACAGGGTATCGACCGACCGGGCCATCCATCCAAGGTCTGCGGCGCCGATCGAGGTCATCCCGCCGATGGGAAACCACCCGGTGCGGGCAGCGAGAGCGGCGAGCCCGAGCGACGCCAGCAGCGACGGGACGGACAGGGCGGCCATCGACGCACCGCCGATGGCGGCGCGAATGGCGCCAGACCGGCGGCTTCCGGCGACGATGCCGAGCCCCACGCCGAGCACGGTCGCGAGGACGAGGGCGGCCATCGCCAGAAGCGCCGTGTTGCGAGCACGCACGCCGACAAGCTCCGTCACCGGTCGGCCATACCGGTACGACTGCCCGAGATCGAACCGGGCGGCACGGCCGATCCAGTGGACGTACTGCGCGAGGAACGGCCGGTCCAATCCGAGGCGGGCACGCGCGGCGGCGCGGGTCTCCGCGCTGACCCCCGGTCGGACCAGCTCGGCCGTGGCGTCACCGGGCGCGAGGTGCGTGAGCAGGAACGCGCCGGACGAGACGAGCAAGACCAGCAGCACGGCGAACAGAAGGCGCCGCGCGAGGTAGCCGAGCGTCGGGCGAAGCATCTGGGTCAAGACGAGACGCCACGATGAAAGGTGCGAGACCAGCGTCACCGACCGCCGACGCCGTGCTGGACGTGGGTCGTCGGCCCGCGCTCGAGCACCCGACGGACCGCCTCGAGGAGCATGCGTGCGGTGAAGGGCTTCGCGAGCACCGACGCATGTCCGAAGTCCACGACCCCGCGATCGCTGATCGCGTCGGCGCCGTACGCCGACATAAACAGGACCTGCAGCTCCACCCGACGCAAACGAAGCCGCGTGGCCAGCTCGTGGCCGTCCATCTCGGGCATCACTACATCGGTGAGCATGAGGTGGATCGGATCGCCCAGACTCTCCTCGATCGCGATCGCGTCGCGCGGCGTACTCGCTTCCAGCACGTGGTAGCCGGCGCGCGCGAGCACGGTCGCGACAAACGCCCGTACGGCGGCTTCGTCCTCGACCAGCAGCACGGTGCCGCCGCCATGCGGCACCGGCTCGGCCATCGGCGCCACCACATGGGGACGGGGTCGCTCCGCCGTCTGCGGCAGATACACCGTGAAGCTCGACCCACGGTTGACCTGGCTCTCGACGTAGATGTATCCGCCGAGCTGCTTGACCGTGCCATACACGGTCGCCAAGCCGAGCCCGCTGCCCTTGCCGGACTCCTTACGCGTGAAGAACGGCTCGAAGATGCGCGCCCGCGTCGCGTCGTCCATGCCGGCGCCGGTATCGGTGACCACGAGCGCGACGAACTGACCGGCCGGCATCTCGGTTTGCGCGGGCTCGACGCGATCACGCACAACGTTGGCCGTCGCAATCGTCAGCGTCCCGCCCGTCGGCATGGCGTCGCGTGCGTTCGCCGCCAGGTTGACCAAGACCTGCTCGAGCTGCGACTTGTCCGCCTTGACGTTCGCCACATCGTCGGCGAGCAGGGTCTCCACCACGATGTCCTCGCCGATCAACCGCTGCATCATGTACTCGAGCCCCCGCACGATCGCATTGAGGTCGAGTACCTCCAACCGCAGCATCTGCTGCCGCCCGAAGGCCAGCAGTTGTCGGGTCAGTGCCGCCGCGCGTTCGGCCGCCACTTCGATCTCGCGGCCGGCGCGCGCCACGTCGCTGTCCTTCTTGGCACCCGCCAGCACAAGATCGCTGTACCCGAGGATGGCGGTCAGGATGTTGTTGAAATCGTGCGCGAGGCCGCCGGCCAATCGCCCGATCCCCTCCATCTTGCGGGCCTGGAACAGCTCGCGCTCGAGCCGTCGGCGGCCGGTGATGTCTTCAGCCACGCCCGCCAGCCGGCGGCCGCCGCCGTCCGATTCGTCCACCGCGATGCCGCGATGGTGAATCGAGCGGACGCGGCCGTCGGGCCGTTCCACGCGATACTCGATGTCGAACGTCGCTCCGCTCGCGAGGTCCGCCAGTGCCTCGCGGACACGCGCGCGATCGTCCATCTGAATGGTGTCGGTCCAGTCGAAGTCCGGGTCGTGGACCCCCTCGAGCGATCGGCCCCACACCCGCTCATAGGCGGGGCTCACATACAGTGCCCGGCCGGTGTCGGCGTCCACCATCCAGAGGACTTCGCTGATGTGTCGCGACAGCTCACGAAGTCGCGTCTCGCTTTCGCGAAGCGCCGCCTGCGTCTCGCTCCGATCCCGGGCGAGCTTCGACGAGGCATAGGAGAGGACCAACAACGGCAACAACACCGCGACCGCGGCAAAGCCGAGGTTCTCGAGGTTGAGCACGAGCACGACGACGAGGCAAAAGGTCGCGAAGTAGGTCACCGCGAGGTGCGGCAGATAGTCCTCGAACAGGCGGGTCAACCGCACGTCCCGCTCGAACCAGACCGCCAGCGTCTGCAGTCCCCCGTTCAGGGCGAAGAACATCGTCGTCATCAGGAAGAGCGGCACGAGCAGCGGCTCGGCCGGCATCGGCTCGCTGAAGAGCGGCGACACCTCGGTGAGCAGATAGAAGAGCTGCGCCGCCACCCAGACGGAGACGACGCCCTCGGTGACGTTGAACGCCAACCGGTATGGGTTGCGGCTGCCTCGGCCGGTTCGGGACGCGAGCAGGCTATCGATCGCCATCGTCAGCGTTGCCGGGGCGACGCCGAATAGCACCCGAGGCGAACACGAAGGTCTCGGCGATGGAGATCGTGGCGCGGGTCGACGGGACACGGATCGAGAACGGACCGCTGAGCAGCGTCAGCGCGGCAAGCAGGAGCCAGTGCGGGGGTGTCTGGCCGGTACTCAGCTCGACGAGCGCGAGAACGATCAGCACCGTGCCGGCTGCGACGACGACCCCGACATAGGCCTTCCCCGCACCGGATAGCGTGAGTGTCGCGGCCGGCATCACTCGCTGGTGTCGAGGCTGATGGCAATCGTCTGCGCCGACCCGACATCGACGCCGGCGAGCGATCCCCAGATCAGACCGGCACCCATCGCGTCGGCATCACCCCACAGGAGGCGACCGCCCCAGATCTCACCGTCGCCCCACAACAGTCGATCGCCCCAGAGTAGGCGGTCGCCCCACAACAGCCGGTCCCCCCACAGGAGTCGATCGCCCCACACGATGCTTTCGCTGTCACCCCAGAGCAGCCGGTCGCCCCAGAGCAGACGGTCGCCCCACAACAGGCGCAAGCCCCACGCCTCGTCGTTGCGGTAGAATGGTGTCGCCCCACAACAAGCGGTCACCCCAGAGCAGCCGTTGCGACCAGCTCAGCGCGGCACCACCGATAAGGTCGGCCGGAACGATGTTCGCGGTGAGCCACCAGTCGTAGAGCGCCGCGCTGGTATCGATGGCATGCGCCAGCCGAACCGCACCGACCGCATTCAGCGACCCTGCTCCCCGACCAGCCGGCTCCATCTTCATCATCATCATCGTCATCGTCATCGTAGTAGTAGTCGTCGTCGTCATCGTCACCCGGCGATCCGGCCTGCATATTCGCGTCGAGCATGAGCGCGACGACACCGGACGTAATGGCAGCGGCCATGCTCGTGCCGCTCAAGCGGAAATATTGCGCCGTCACCCCTGGTTTCTTGCCCCCGACGCCCCGGCCATCGTCGTCGTCGTCGTCGTCGTCGTCGGACAGCGCCAGCACGTGCAGGTTGGGATAGTCCGCAAACAGGGAGCCCTGGGTCGCTGCAGCCGCCACGAGCCGATGGGCCGGCGCCACGAAGTCCGGCTTCGCGAGAGCGTCGTACCACGTGGGCCCGCGCGAGCTATACGACGCGACGACATCGTCGGCACGCGCGACGGTGTTGTTCGTATCGAGCGCCCCCACCGTGATCGCCCCCGGCGCGTTACCGGGCGACGTGATCCCGCCGTAGCCGACCTCGCCGGTCTCGGGGTCGGTGCCGTAGTTGCCGGCCGACACCACCACGACGATCCCTGCCTCGACTGCCCGATGCACCGCCTGCACAAGCGGGTCGGACGCGGCCGGCTCGTAGATCGGGTGGCCCAACGACAGGTTGATGACGGCGATGCCGAGCGTCTCGCGGGTAGCGACGGCATGCTCGATGGCGGAGATGACGTCGCTCGTGTAGCCGACGCCCGCCTCGTCGAGCACCTTGTAGCCGACGAGCCCGACGCGGGGCGCGACGCCCTCGTAGACCCCGTCCGAGGCCTTCCCGTTCCCGGCGATCAGACCGGCGATATGCGTGCCGTGCCCATGGTCATCGAACGGGGCCACGGCAGCTCCGCCGGCGATGACGTCGAAGAAGGCGACGATGTTCTTGTCCGCGAGATCGCGGGAGGCCTCGATGCCCGAATCGATGACCGCCACCACGCGGCCTTTGCCCTGATAGGACTCGTCGCCAATCGAGACGCCACCCTTGACATCGAGCCCCAGCGTCTGATGGAGCGTCTCGCCGTCGGTCCGATCGACGACGCGCCCTCGATGGCGGGCTCACTGGCTGCGCGGACCGGAGCATCCAGCGAGATGCGAGCCACGGCGCGGTCATCACTCAACGCGCGTATGTCGTCGCGCGTGAGTGTCGTCGAGAACGCACCGATCAACGGATGACGTCTAGAGCACCCGACGAGCGGGGAGCGTTCGCGACCACATCCGGCTGCCCTTGCACGATGACGCGGACGGGCTCCGACGATGCGACATCGCTGCGGAGGGCCTGCACCAGCGCCCGGTCAAGCTTGTGCCACTGCACCGCTGGGGGACGTGACTCCGGTGCGGCCCCGGGGACAACGCCGACTCGCGGGTCTGTCCGCAGGGTGTCGAGTATGCCGTCTTTATTGACCTGAGTGGCTCGACGACCAACCGCCGACGCGGGGCTGGGGACGGTCGGGGACTGCCGAGCAGGTGCCGTGAAAGCCGTGCCTGGCGACGCCAGCTGCGTCGGCATCGTCCGCCGGAACAGTCGGTCGAGCTCGACGCGGGCGATGGGCCCCGTTCGACTGTTCGGTGCGGCGCGGGACATGGACGGTGACGGACAAGTGTCACTCGATCGCGACGACCACCCGACCGCGACAGTCAGGCCGCCGATGGCGGCCATCGCAATGACGGCGCGGGACACGCCGCCACGGGGCCGGCGGGCAGTTCGGCCGCCACCAGTGGAGCCAGAAATGCGGTCGCTCATCGGACTGTCATTGAGTTGCAAGAAATGTGTCCACCGCGGAGTGGATCGACTCTCGTGCGTCGCGGTCGACTATACACCGCAATCCGTTGACCGGTAGCCAGTTAGGCGACTCGTTGAGGATCGAGCCCGCCCATCTCCGGGCAACGGTTGGGCCAGAACCGGACATTCGATGGACACGGTGGGTTGAAACAGGACACACAGGTCCGGCTAGCGATCTGGGGCGACAGCCAGCGAATCGGCATTCCAGAGCATGTAGGGCTCGAGCAGTGACGGGTCGGCGTTCGCGACACGAGCCGACGTCGCGATGAAGATGCGCGGTGCGGCGAAGTAAATCGCCGGCACGTACTCCGCGAACAGCTGCTGCACCTCGTCGAAGAGCGCGGCCCGCTCGGCGTCACTCGTCGCCGCCATCTGCTGCAGCATGAGATCGTCGATGCGTGCCTCCCACGGCGTGGCCGGCTCGGGCTGACCGGGGTTCCAGAAGTGGAAGCCGGATGAGCTGAGCCACAGATCGAGGTTGGCGGCTGGATCGGTGTCGGTGGCGCGAAAGCCAAGGTAGGCCGCGTCGAACTGCATCGTTGTAATTCGATCGATGAGCGCTCCGAACTCGAGCGCCACGACATCGACGCCGATGCCCACCCGCCGCAGGTCTTCCTGGAGCACGGCGCACGCGCGCTCGCGAACCGTGTGGCCGCGCTGAGTCAGTAGCGTGAACCGGACCGGGTCGCCGAACGCGTCTTCGAGCATCCCATCCCCGTCCGCATCGGAGAGCCCCAACCCAGCGAGCCGGACACGGGCACGCGCGGGGTCGTAGGCGTACGCCTGTGCGTCGGGATTGTGCCAACGTCGGTTCCCTGGCGTGATCGGGCCGTAGATCGGGTCGCCAAGCCCGAGGAACACGGCCTCGGCAAATGCCTGCCGGTCGACCGATTCACTGAGCGCGCGCCTGAGCTCGTCGGACTGGAGCCAGGCACGGCGCGGATCCCCGCTCAGCGCCGCCGGCCGGAGGTTGAAGAACAGGAAGTCAGCGTCCAATCCGACCCCGAGGTCGGCGAGACGGATGCGGCCGGACTCGACGCTCCTCCGAAGGGACGCATAGTCCTCGGCGCGCACTTCCGTCTGGGTGAAATCGATCTGACCAGCTTCCAGCCGCAGGAACTCGGCGTTCTGATCGGGCACGATCTCGAGCGTCAGCCGATCGAGGTACGGCAGCGAGACGTTGTCGGCGTCGCGGCGCCAGTAGTGCGGATTGCGGCCGAACACCAGTCGCTCGCCGGGCAGATACCGCTGGAGCACGAAGGGACCGAGACCGGCCATCGCCTCCGGCAGGGTGCTCACGTCCCATGTGTCCGCCAGGGTGCCGGCATCGAGCGCATCCGCCAGCCGATGGGCCGGCAGGATGGGCAGCTGGGCGACCATACGCAGGCCGGGACTGTACGGCGCGGGGAATCGGATCACCACCGTCGTCTCGTCCTGCGCGGTCACGTCCAGCGCGGCACCGTCCACCCGCAAGGCGTCAGCCAACGGACTGGCTACGCGTTCGTCATAGACCGCCGCGAACGAGAAGACCACGTCGGCCGAGGTCAACGGCGCGCCGTCCGAAAAGCGGACGCCCTCGCGCAACTGCAGTGCGTAGGACAGGCCATCGGCTGACCGGGTCCAGCTCTCCGCGAGCCACGGCTCGATATCGTCGGTTGCGCGATCGATCCGAACCAGGCTGGCCTGCATCAGATTCGTGACGATGCTGGACGGGCTGTCTCGCACGACGAGCCGATTGAACGTGCGCGGCTCGGCCCGCAGCGACGCCACCAGCGCGCCGCCGCGCGACCGCGCGCCGGCATGACCAGGTGGATCAGTCGGATTCGCGGCGTCACCGCAGCCGGCCGCGACCATGGCGGCGACCAGCCATCGGGACGCGACCGAGCGGCGGTGGCTCATCAACGGTCCTTGCGGCTCAGCTGTTGCTCGGTCAGTTCTGGTCCTGCGGGGCAATCGCATGCTCGCCGACTTCTGGCCAGGTCAGTCCGGATCTCGCCCGTGTGTCAAAACAGCCCGGATCTGCTCACGTTTTCCACGCCATCATCCTCCAGGCTCGCGAGCGTGGCCAACTTTCCGTCTGCCAGTGGTCGCCATCGTATGCGCTGCCTACGGCGCGCGGCACGCCGCAGGTGCCGTCGCTGATCCAAACAGTTCATCGCTGATCGTTCGTGCGCCCGCGCCAACCGTCATCCCATCGACCGATCCGTGCTGGCACACATCGTGCGAATACGCACATCACCCGAGCGGACCTCCGGACCCGAGGAACGTGAGGGAGTTCGGATCCGGTCGATGCCCTATCGGCCGGATCCGAATCCACTGCTGTCATTCGTCGCGTCGTCGGATTGCGTCGGAAGCAATCGGGAGTTCCATCGTGATTCGTATTGCGTATCGGCATATAGGCCGAGTTGTCTCTGTCGCCCTCGCCGCGGCCGCGCTCGTGGCGTTCTTCCCCGCGTCGGGCGCCGCGCAGCAAGGGTTCAGTCGCCTTGCGCCCGACACGCATCGCATCATCGTGCACGGCACGCGCGACCGCGTACGCGCGATCGCGCTCCGCTTCAACGTGCCGGTCACGCGGCAGCTCAGCATCGGCGGCGTCGTCGAGGTCTCGACCAGCCAGCTCGACGTCCTGCGTCGTGAGCTCGACGACGCCTACATTTCGGCCGATGCGATCGTCAACGCGAGCATGGCCGTCAGCACCACCGCCATCGGCGCCGATCAGCTCTGGGGCGGCACCGCCACCACGGCCGGCGTCACCGGACGGGGTGTCGGGATCGCCGTGCTCGACTCCGGTATCGGCGCGCATCCCGATCTCGGTGGACGCATCATCGCGAGCGTCGACTTCGTCGATCCGAGCGGTAACGGTGGCGACGCATACGGTCACGGCACCCACACCGCGGGCATCGCCGCCGGTCGGCCCGCGACCGAAAACGGTCTCTACCCCGGAGTCGCGCCCGGGGCCCACCTGCTCGACCTGCGGGTGCTGGACGCGGACGGGCGAGGACACGCCAGCAACGTCATTGCCGCCATCGACTGGGCCATCGCCAACAAGGAGCGATACGCCATCCGCGTGCTCAACCTCTCGTTGGGCGGGCCCGTGACCCAGACCTATCAGAACGACCCGATGGTGCATGCCGTCGAGCGCGCCGTCGCGCACGGTCTCGTCGTCGTCTGCTCCGCCGGCAATCTGGGTAGGACCGACGACGGAGAGCCGATCATCGGTGGCATTACCTCGCCGGGCAGCGCGCCGAGCGCCGTCACCGTCGGTGCGCTGAACACGCTCGGCACCGCCGAGCGCTCGGACGACGCTGTCGCCAGCTTCAGCTCTCGAGGGCCGACCGCGTTCGACTACCTGATCAAGCCGGACGTCGTCGCACCCGGAAACCGCATCGTGTCGGCGCAGGCCGCCGGATCGTATCTGCCGGTGAGCTACCCCGAGCAGCAGATGCCTGGCGGCTACCTCGCGCTGAGCGGCACCAGCATGGCGGCCGCCGTCGTCTCCGGCGTCGCCGCCCTGCTCCTCGAAGCCAATCCGGCATTGACGCCGCCACAGGTCAAGGTGGCGATACAGGCGACCGCGTCACCGGTCGATGGCGCCGGCATCACGGCGGCCGGAGCCGGCAGCGTCAACGTCGTCTCTGCGCTCTACGCCGCATTGGCCGGCCCGATCGCCGCAACCCCGCCTGTCGAGATCGCTGGCGAGCCAACAGAGGCCACCGGCCTCGTGTTCGCGGGCAACACCCCGGGATTCGGTGAAGCCGCGGTGGGGCAAGATTCGCGGCTCGTATGACCTGAAGCACGCGATCTCTGCGAACAACGCTGTGCTAAGATTGGGCGGTACCGCCAGCCCACCCAGCAAACCGTCCCGCGCGAGCAGCGCTAGTCCCCGGCATCCGACTGCCGGTCACCCTGTAGGGAGCGAGACGCTCGTCTCCGGTGAGACCCTTGTCTGGGGGGGACACGCTCGTCTGGGGCGAGACCCTCGTCTGGGGAGAGACCCTCGTCTGGGGAGAGACCCTCGTCTGGGGCGAGACCCTTGTCTGGGGCGAGACCCTCGTCTGGGGCGAGACCCTCGTCTGGGGGGAGACCCTCGTCTGGGGGGAGACCCTCGTCTGGGGCGAGACCCTCGTCTGGGGGGAGACGCCGTCTGGGGTGAGACGTTCGTCTGGTATGACGTCGTAATTCGATCAACAACTAGTCGAAGGAGGCACGCGATGCAGACGATCATTGTTTGGGTCTAAAGAACCCCGCACAAACGCCTGAGCTCTATGCGACCGAGCTGATGTCATCAAGAGCGTAGATGCCAACCAACGTACGAGTCTACGTCGGGGTTGTGTTCGCATTCGGTGTAGCGGCGATCGCTCACTCGATGTACGGCTTGGCGAGCGACCCCGTTGGCTATCAGTGGCTAATTCTGGCAGCGCTCACGCTGGTCAGTGGCTCGGCCACAGTAAGAATCCCTTCGGTTCCTGGAGATATTGTCAAATGTTGTGGATCGGTCATCAGCGTGATCAGGCGGCCACCTTCCGATCTCCCTCGTTGTTTCGCTCCTGCTGTACCCCGTCAATGAACGTCACGCCGGCGCGGACGAGTGGCAGCAGATGCGCGCCATTGAGCCGACGCCAGCGCTGCTGTGCCATCTCGAGCAGCTTGTAGGCCATCAACAGGCCCTTGGTGCGCGAGCCCGCGCCTTTGGTCACGCGCTGCCGGAGTCGGACCGTGGCGAATGGCGACTCGATGACGTTGCTCGTGCGCACGTGCTGCCAATGCTCAGCTGGCAGGGCAAAGTGCGTGAGGAGGCGGTCGCGGTCTGCGTCCAGGCACGCCGCCGCCTTCGGGTACTTGGCCTCGTACTCGGCGATGAAGACGTCCATGGCCTCCTCGGCGTGTGCCCGCGTCTCGGCGTACATGATCTCGCGGAGCGCGCGCTTCGCTTTCGGCTGTAATCGCTTTGGCAATTTGTCGAGCACGTTGCCCATCTTGTGACACCAGTCGCGGAGCTCTCGCGTGTCCGGCCACACGTCGCGCACGGCCGCCCAGAAACCCAGGGCGCCGTCGCCGACCGCCCCCACCGGGGCCCGCATGCCGCGCCGCTGGAGGTCCCGCAGCACCGTCGCCCAGCTGTCGGTGCTCTCGCGGTAGCCGTCCTCCAGGGCCACGAGCTTCTTGGTCCCATCGGGCCGTACGCCGATGATCACCAGCGTACAGAGCCGATCGTCCTCGAGCCGGATGTTGAAATGGATGCCGTCGACCCACACGTACACGTAGTCACGATCGGCCAGGTCCCGCTGGCGGAACCGCCGGTAGTCCTCTTCCCACACCGCCGTGAGGCGCGCGATGTTGGTCGCGCTGAGGCCGGCCGCGTCATCCCCCAATAGCACCGGCAGCGCTTCGCGGAAATCGCCCGTCGACAGACCGCGCAGATAGAGGATCGGCAGCACCTCCGCCACCTTGGGCGAGCGACGCATGTAGGGGGGCAAGATCCGACTCGTGAACCGCTCCCGCTGGCCCGCGCCGTTGACCCTTTTGTCGTTCACCCGAGGAGCATGCACCTCGAGCGTACCTGCCCCGCACGTCACCTTCCGCGCCTGGGCCCGACCATTCCGAACGACCAGCCGGCGTCCCCGCGCGTCCCGCTCCTCGCCGTGGGCCTCGATGTACTGCCCGACCTCCACCGCCAGGGCCGTCATCAACATCCGCCGGGCTCCCTCCCGGGCCAGCTCGTCCACCGTCTGCGCACCGCGCTCTTCCGGCGGAACTTCGTTGTCTGCTCCATCGTTGTCGAGTACCTTCAGCATGGGTGGCGGCTCCTTTCACCGGCCTGCCAGCCGGAGTTTTCGCGTTGCTCACGCGAAAGGATACGCCGCCTTCTTCAGACTGCCGATCCACAACTTCTGGTTATATCTCCGAGGCGGCGATGGAGCAGTCGGCGCTTTCCGGTCACATGCGAACTCGGATGGGCTCAATCACAAATCTGGCCTATCTTGAGCTCCTGCGGGGAGATCTCGACGAGTCAGAGAACTTGTGCCATCGTGGACTGGCGTTGTCTTGTCGAATCGCGAACTTCAGAGTGGCATTATTAGAGACGCTGGCTCAGGTTAGTCTCTACACCTCCAGGCACTCGCTGTGCCGGAAATACCTTAGCGAGCTTGACGACGTAGCGCTGGTAGGGCCGGCTCGTCCTCCGTCATGGGAATCGGTTGCCTCGTCCCTAACTCGCGCTCGCCTCGAGCGCGATCAGGGAGCCTGGGTCGACTTTCTCAAGACGAGCGAGGATGGAATCAAGCGGTGCGAAAAGTATGAGTACCGACTTGTCGGGCTCTCTCTCAGGTGTCTGGCCGCCGATGCGTACCACGCCCTCGGAAAGAGGGAGTCGGCCGAGGAACTGGTGACGGGAGCCTTCGACACGAACTCTGGGGCAACGATCAGTGTGCTCGGCGAACTTGAGCGGGCGCGAGCAACCGTACTGGCCTCCACAAGCACCAGAGGCCGCCTGCGTCGTCACTTCGAACGGGCTCTGCGACTTCTTGCGGAAGTTGGCGAAACCGGAGCACGCAGAGACGCAGCCATCAGCTATGTGCGAACGATGAAGCCGGAGGACGAAAGTCTGCGGCGCAAGCTCGCTGAGAAACCGTGGGACTTGACGCCAATCATCGAAAAGACGCTGCCCGGGAGCACCTCGCGGCCCATCGCGTCTCCCGGTCCCCTCGATATGCCGAGCATCTCCGACCTCACACCGCTATCGCGATTGGCTTCACACCCGCAACTCTTTGCCCAGGAGCTGTTCATTCTGCTCAGACGCGCCGGTTGCGCGCGGGCGCTGGCAATCGTGTCGAGCCGCGACGGTCGCCCCATCGATGCGAGAGCCCACGAGGGGTGGTCGGCCGCCGAGGCGCTTCGTAGCGCCAAGCACGCCGGCGACGCGATCATCGTTCCCTGCGGCAAATGGCTGGACGACGATCTCAGTCTCGTCGTGCAGCCGGTCGACGAGCTCGAGCCAAGGATGCTCGCCCAGGCGATCAGAAGCCATGCCGATGGACTCGTCGCGCTGGAGACCTACAAGCGAGAGGAGCGCGCGCGGTCGTCGCTCTGGCCACTGGAAGCATCTGCGAACGAGGACGGGGTATTTACGTCACCAAGCATGCGTCGACTCATCAAGATCGCCAAGCAGGCCGCACCGAGCGATCTCCCGATCCTGATCACTGGCGAGTCCGGAACCGGCAAAGAGATTATCGCGCGCCTCATTCATCGACACTCGGGCCGCGCTCGCAAGAGCTTCATGCCCTACAACTGCACCGGCGCGCCGCGCGACATGGTCGACAGCCAGCTCTTCGGCCATCGTCGTGGTTCGTTTACCGGGGCGCATGAGAGCGCACCAGGGGTCGTGCGCACCGCGGCCGGTGGGACCTTGTTGCTCGACGAGATCGGTGAGCTCGACCTCCAGGTGCAGCCCAAGCTGCTTCGCTTTCTCGAACGCAACGAGATCCACCCCATCGGCGAAGCACGGCCGATCGAGGTAGATATCCGTGTCATCGCGGCCACGAACGCGGACCTCGATCAGCGAGTCCAGGAAGGCCGCTTCCGAGAGGACCTTTTCTTTCGCTTGAACATCATCCGACTCAGGATTCCCCCGCTGCGCGAACGGCGCGAGGATATTCCGTCGCTGGTACAGCACTTCCTGCGTCTGCACGGCAAGGCGGACAGCCGGCCACGTCTCCGAATGACGGACACGGCGCTGAAGTGCATGCTGCTCTACGAGTGGCCCGGCAACGTCCGCCAATTGTCGAACGAGATCCGTCGTGCCGTCGCGTTGTCGAACGGAGCGGCGACCATTACGGCGGAACAGCTGTCTCCCGAGTTGCTCGAGTCAGGCCGGCAGCTTGCGGAGTCGGTCGCGGATGACACGCCCCCGTCCCAGCAGGTTGCCATCAGCACGGACCAGACGCTCGCGGCCGCCGTCGAGGCGGTTGAACGCGCGTTGATCACACGCGCGTTCAACGTGGCCGATGGTCGTGTCAACACAGCCGCGCGCCTGCTCGGGCTCTCACGCAAGGGCCTGTTCCTCAAACGGCGGCGCCTCGGGATCGACGTCGCCCTCGCCAGCTAGCAGCCCGTCCTCCAGGGGTCATCTACGGCGCGCGTCGGGGGCCCTCACTCCGGAACGAGGCGGCGGGTGTCGACATCGCCACGGGTGAGGTCACCGCCGGTCAGCGACGCGCCGACGCGCTCGGCGTCGTCGCCGAGAGTGCCCTGGCTGCCAACCTCGGCAGCGGGCACAGCGCCGATCCCTACGAGGTCGTGGTTCATGTCGATGCCCAAGTGCTGGCAGACGACGCCGGGACCGGGCAGTCGGCGCTGGAGGACGGTCCATGCGGCCGGGTGGCCCCGGGAAGTTACCCTCCCGGGGCTCCCACAGATCCGGACGTGCCCAATTCAGGCATCCGGCTCCTCGGTCTACGGGTTCGCTGCGCGACGGTAGATGCTGTGTACGACACGCGGTGGGGTGAGCGGATAGTGGCGCAGAAGACGCCGAAACGCCTCCCAGGTCAGGTGGGCTGTTCGCGAGCGCCGACTCAGCCAGGTCCGCCACCGGCGTTCAACCTGCCGGTGGAAGTTGGCTAACGCGCGCGCATTGCCGGTCACGCCGTAATACTGGTAGTGACCGCGCAGTTGCTGATTCAGCCCCGCCTGTTGGTCCGCCACGCGTTGATGCCGGTGGACTCGGCACCACCGACCAATGCGCTGCAGCGCCCGACTGAGACGACCGGAGGCCGTCGTGCGCCGCACCACCCAGCGGCCCGTCCGGGACCGCCCCCAGAAGTGGGTAAAGCCCAGGAGGTCGAAGGCCTGGCCCGGGTCCGGGTGGGCCCCCCGCCGCGGCCGGTGGAAGTCCACCAGTCGCGTCTTCTCCGGGTGGAGGGTCAGACCGTACTTCCCGAAACGTTTCGGGAGCACGGCCAGTACCCGCCGCGCGTCGTCCTCGTATTCGAAGCCCAGCACCGCATCGTCGGCGTAGCGCACCAAGAAGGCACGCCCCCGCAGGCGCGGGCAGACACACTGGTCAAACCAGGTGTCCAGGACTTCGTGGAGGAAGACGTTCGAAAGCAGCGGGCTGACCACGCCGCCCTGGGGAGTGCCCTGGTCCGGATACCAGACCTGGCCCTCTTCCATGACGCCGGCTCGTAGCCACTTCCCGATGGCGCGCCGCAGCACGCCGTCACGCACCCGTTGGTCCAGCACCTGCCGCAGCTGCGCATGGTCGACGCTGTCGAAGAAGTGCTGGATGTCAAGGTCGACCACCCACCCTCCCCCGATGTCCATGAGCCCTCGCCACGCCGCCTCGAGCGCGTGGTGCGCACGACGCCCCGGCCGGAACCCGTACGAGCAGGGCAGAAAGTCCTGTTCATAGATCGGGTCCAACGCCATGACCACCGCGCGCTGCAGGACTTTGTCCTCCAGCGTCGGAATGCCAATAGGGCGTGTCTGATTGCCCGCACCCGCTTTGGGGATGTGTACCCGACGCACGGCCGGCGCCTGATACCGGCCGGACTTGAACCGGGCCAGCAAGCTGGTCAGATTCGCCTCCAACGCGGTCTCATACTGCGCCGCCGTCACCCCGTCCACCCCCGCCGCGCCACGCTTGCGCGTGCGACGATACGCCTCCCGGAGCCAGCCCACGTCGATGAGGTGGGCCAGCGTCGTGAGCACCTGCTTTGGCGTCTGCCTCGCCAGGGTCGCTATCTTCCCTTGTTTCGTTGAGATGGTTTCACGGCTCGATGTCCGTGGCATCTGTCCCTCCGGAAGTTCCATAGTCCGACCTCCGCCTTCCCTCCATGGGGTCCCCTGGGGTGGGTTCCCCCACTTCACCGGTACTATGCAGAGGCTCCGACGTCTCGCCTCCCCGCGTCGCTTCGTTGCCTTCGCTCGGCGGTGCCATCCTGACGCCTCTTCCTTCGCTCCCTGCCCGCATGGGCGTCACGCGTCCAGGGCCCGGACCATTTCTTCAGCGGCGCCCGTCGACCGCTTCTCCAGGATGGAGAGCACGAGACCTCCCAGGTTCCTGGGGAACCCCCCTGTGTACATGCCCCGCTCTTCGACCCCGGCGGACCCCACGACCCTGGCCACGGCGGGCCGTACGATGCTGCCTTCCGCTCAGAAAACGGCGTCGGCTCCGCAATCAGTTTCCTTTCGAGGCTCAATCACGCGGCCTGCACACGCCCTGTGTACGCTTCGCAGCCGGGGTCGCCCCCGGACCACGCAACACTCGGTTCCGGCTGGTGCCTACCCTTTGCCGGGACAGGATTTCCACCTGCTGGGTTCCTCTAGAAAGTTTCCGTCATGTCGTAAGAGCTACATGGCTTCCCCTCTCTCCAGGCTTTACCTGGCGCAATTCCCGCGGGAACGTCGCGACGCCTGGCGTGCGATGCCGCCACGGTGCACATGCGTCACGGGCCGGAGGGCGCGGTGCTCGATGTCGGCCGCAAGACGCGGACCATCCCACCTGCCATCCGGCGCGCCCTCACGGCCCGCGACCATCACGGCGACCGGAACTCGCGGACGCGGCGCGCAGTAACGCCAGGTGGAGGTGAACTGAATGCCGAACGCTGAACACTTGGCGATCCTCAGGCGGGAGTCACGGAGTGGAAGGTGTGGAGGAAGGAGCACCCGGAGTTTCGGCCTGATGTCGACAAGTCGAACCTCAGCGCGACGAACCTTCGCGAGGCGGACCCGAATCACGCCCGCCGTGTCACGCGTCGAAGCTCGCGCTCGGCCCACGTGAGGTGTGTGGCCAGCAGGTCGCGGGCCAGCTGCAGCGCTCCCCGCGAGGTGTCGACCGCGTGGCGGCGGGTTTCGTTCACGACCCGTGCGTAGCTGTCGCGACCCTCACGCGCGGCGCGCACGTGACGCCGCAGGAGCGTTGCCCGCTCCTCCTTGGAGACGGTGAAAGAGTACCGCAGCGCGAGCACACCCGGCCGGCGTAACAGATCTCCCGGCGTGACGGGCGCCCGGATCCACGTCGCGAGCCATCGCCGGCCTTTGGCCGTGAGATGGAACTCCCGACGTGGGCGCCGGCCACGCGGACTTTCCTTGCGCCGAACCAGCTTCGCCGCCTCCAATCGGTTCAGGGTGGGATAGATGGAGCCGGGACTGCTGGAAAAGGCTCCCATTGGTGTTCCGTCCAGTGCCTTGCCGAGCTCGTATCCGCTGCGGGCCCTGCGGTTGAGCTGGGCCAGCACGACGTACTCGAGGCTGGTGAGCGTCAGCCCAACGCCCCCGTTGACGAGCACGCGTCGGATCCGTATCGTATATTACGTGACGTAATATAGAGGCCGCCCATGTCCAAGACTACCGCGCGCTGGATCGTCGCCGTACTGTTGGCCATCACGTTCGTCGGGTCGGGGCTTCCCAAACTGATGGGCGCCGCCGGCATGGGAGCGCGGTTCGAAGCGTGGGGATACCCTGCCGCGTTCTCCTATGTGGTTGGTCTCGCCGAGCTGGCAGGGGGCATCCTAGTACTGGTTCCACGCTTCGCACGCGGAGGCAGTCTACTCCTGTCGCTCGTCATGGCCGGCGCGGTGTTCACGCATCTGAGGACTGGCATCGGCTCGCCGACCTTCGCGGCAGCGCTTCTCGTGATGTCCGCCGCTCTCGTGTGGTTGACACGACCCACCCGGGTCGACGGCCGGACGCCATGACGCCGCGGGCGGTCACGGGCAAGTCGACCAGGCGCCTCGGGGGTCCGCCCGATAGCCCATTTGTCGGTGTGCCACCGTCGCGCCCGCGATTTGACGCACGCCGCCGTCCTCAGGCTCACGCCCGGTAGCCATCAGCTACGATCGAGCCATGAAGGCTTGCGGAGTCGGTCGCGGATGACACGCCCCGTCCCAGCAGGTTGCCATCAGCACGGACCAGACGCTCGCGGCCGCCGTCGAGGCGGTTGAACGCGCGTTGATCACACGCGCGTTCAACGTGGCCGATGGTCGTGTCAACACAGCCGCGCGCCTGCTCGGGCTCTCACGCAAAGGCCTGTTCCTCAAACGGCGGCGCCTCGGGATCGACGTCGCCCTAGCCAGGTAGCCGCCCGTCCTCCAGGGGTCATCTACTGCGCGCGTCAGGGGCCCTCAACAAACGCCAGAAAAGCCTTGACAGCTTTCTTGGGGCCGGTTTCGTCCGGACCCGGGTTGCGGCTGGATGGCTCTTGTGACGCCACTGGTCGCGCGAGAGACCGGATCCGGCGCGTGACCGAACGAAACCGGTAAACCAGTCGGCTCCTGGGCCTCCTTCGTCCTCCCTGCCGTTGCTGAGCGCCGCCATGCAGCGGGGCCAGCTCTCCTATTCGAAGATCCGGGCGCTGACCCGCGTGGCGACCCCAGCGACTGAGCGCTCCCTGCTCGACTTCGCACGCTGCGGCACGGCGTCACATGTCGAACGACTTGTCCGAGCCTGGCGACGGGTCGATCTCGCGGCCGAAGCTGCGGAGGACCGGCGTCGTCACGAGAGCCGCCATCTCAGAACATGGATCGATGACGACGGGATGGTCGTGCTTCGCGGTCGGCTGACACCCGAGGTCGGCGCGGTGGTCGAGCGGGCCATCGAGGCGGCGACTGAACGTCTGCGCAACGAGGCCGCGGGTGTCGACGACGCAACGGGAGAAGTCACCGCCGGTCAGCGACGCGCGGACGCGCTCGGCGTGGTGGCCGAAAGCGCCCTGGCTGCGGACCTCGACTGTGGGAACGGCGGCGATCGCTACCAGGTCGTGGTTCATGTCGATACACAGGTGCTGGCAGACGACGCCGCGACCGGGCAGTCGGCGCTGGAGGACGGTCCGTACGGCCGGGTGGCCCCGGGAAGTTACCCTCCCGGGGCTCCCACAGATCCGGACGTGCCCAATTCAGGCATCCGGCTCCTCGGTCTACGGGTTCGCTGCGCGACGGTAGATGCTGTGTACGACACGCGGTGGGGTGAGCGGATAGTGGCGCAGAAGACGCCGAAACGCCTCCCAGGTCAGGTGGGCTGTTCGCGAGCGCCGACTCAGCCAGGTCCGCCACCGGCGTTCAACCTGCCGGTGGAAGTTGGCTAACGCGCGCGCATTGCCGGTCACGCCGTAATACTGGTAGTGACCGCGCAGTTGCTGATTCAGCCCCGCCTGTTGGTCCGCCACGCGTTGATGCCGGTGGACTCGGCACCACCGACCAATGCGCTGCAGCGCCCGACTGAGACGACCGGAGGCCGTCGTGCGCCGCACCACCCAGCGGCCCGTCCGGGACCGCCCCCAGAAGTGGGTAAAGCCCAGGAGGTCGAAGGCCTGGCCCGGGTCCGGGTGGGCCCCCCGCCGCGGCCGGTGGAAGTCCACCAGTCGCGTCTTCTCCGGGTGGAGGGTCAGACCGTACTTCCCGAAACGTTTCGGGAGCACGGCCAGTACCCGCCGCGCGTCGTCCTCGTATTCGAAGCCCAGCACCGCATCGTCGGCGTAGCGCACCAAGAAGGCACGCCCCCGCAGGCGCGGGCAGACACACTGGTCAAACCAGGTGTCCAGGACTTCGTGGAGGAAGACGTTCGAAAGCAGCGGGCTGACCACGCCGCCCTGGGGAGTGCCCTGGTCCGGATACCAGACCTGGCCCTCTTCCATGACGCCGGCTCGTAGCCACTTCCCGATGGCGCGCCGCAGCACGCCGTCACGCACCCGTTGGTCCAGCACCTGCCGCAGCTGCGCATGGTCGACGCTGTCGAAGAAGTGCTGGATGTCAAGGTCGACCACCCACCCTCCCCCGATGTCCATGAGCCCTCGCCACGCCGCCTCGAGCGCGTGGTGCGCACGACGCCCCGGCCGGAACCCGTACGAGCAGGGCAGAAAGTCCTGTTCATAGATCGGGTCCAACGCCATGACCACCGCGCGCTGCAGGACTTTGTCCTCCAGCGTCGGAATGCCAATAGGGCGTGTCTGATTGCCCGCACCCGCTTTGGGGATGTGTACCCGACGCACGGCCGGCGCCTGATACCGGCCGGACTTGAACCGGGCCAGCAAGCTGGTCAGATTCGCCTCCAACGCGGTCTCATACTGCGCCGCCGTCACCCCGTCCACCCCCGCCGCGCCACGCTTGCGCGTGCGACGATACGCCTCCCGGAGCCAGCCCACGTCGATGAGGTGGGCCAGCGTCGTGAGCACCTGCTTTGGCGTCTGCCTCGCCAGGGTCGCTATCTTCCCTTGTTTCGTTGAGATGGTTTCACGGCTCGATGTCCGTGGCATCTGTCCCTCCGGAAGTTCCATAGTCCGACCTCCGCCTTCCCTCCATGGGGTCCCCTGGGGTGGGTTCCCCCACTTCACCGGTACTATGCAGAGGCTCCGACGTCTCGCCTCCCCGCGTCGCTTCGTTGCCTTCGCTCGGCGGTGCCATCCTGACGCCTCTTCCTTCGCTCCCTGCCCGCATGGGCGTCACGCGTCCAGAGCCCGGACCATTTCTTCAGCGGCGCCCGTCGACCGCTTCTCCAGGATGGAGAGCACGAGACCTCCCAGGTTCCTGGGGAACCCCCCTGTGTACATGCCCCGCTCTTCGACCCCGGCGGACCCCACGACCCTGGCCACGGCGGGCCGTACGATGCTGCCTTCCGCTCAGAAAACGGCGTCGGCTCCGCAATCAGTTTCCTTTCGAGGCTCAATCACGCGGCCTGCACACGCCCTGTGTACGCTTCGCAGCCGGGGTCGCCCCCGGACCACGCAACACTCGGTTCCGGCTGGTGCCTACCCTTTGCCGGGACAGGATTTCCACCTGCTGGGTTCCTCTAGAAAGTTTCCGTCATGTCGTAAGAGCTACATGGCTTCCCCTCTCTCCAGGCTTTACCTGGCGCAATTCCCGCGGGAACGTCGCGACGCCTGGCGTGCGATGCCGCCACGGTGCACATGCGGCACGGGCCGGAGGGCGCGGTGCTCGATGTCGGCCGCAAGACGCGGACGATCCCACCCGCCATCCGGCGCGCACTCACGGCCCGCGACCACCGCTGCCGGTTCCCTGGCTGCGAGGCCCGCCACTGCGACGCCCGCCACCTGCGCCATTGGTCCGACGGCGGGGCCACGCGGCTGGATAATCTTGTCCTGCTGTGCCGGCGCCACCACCGCACCCTGCACGAAGAGGGCTTCAGCGTCACGCTGAGCGAGGACGGAGACGCGCGCTTCTTCTGGCCCGATGGACGGCCGCTGCCGGCTGCGCCCGCCGCCCCTGGGTGGACGGGCGCGCCGCTCACCCCGGTATCGACCCAGCTCGCCGCGGCAGGCACCACGATCGACGCCCACACATCCACGCCCCACTGGCACGGAGAGCGGCTCGACATGGCCTGGGCCATCGATGTCCTCTGCAGGCCCGGCACCGGAGGCCCACCGCCGTACGACGTTCGCGCGGGAACGCGTGGGGAAGAGACACGCACCCAGACCGGTGCCGTCCGCGATAGCGGGCGCTACTAGTTAAGCGCCTGTGTCAGAAAGTCTAGTTTCTGAGACGAACGCTCGACGAGGCGAAACCTGGCTCGAGGGTGAGCTAATCTTAGTTGAAAATTGAAACGGCTCCAGACCCTGTGGTGTGATGACGTTGCAAAAGACGGACATCACCCCACGAGAGAGAGGAGCCACGATGAGTGTCCTACGTGCTGTCAGGAAGCGCAAGAAAGTTCGCAAGCTGGGCTCGGTCAACATCATTCACCGCGAGGCCTACGCGGATCTGGAGCTGGACGCGAAGGTGGAGCTGATCCGCTCGCTGGTGCCCCTGGGCCTGATGCATGTGCAGGAGTTGCTCGACCAGGAGGTGACGGCGCTGGCGAGCGAGCGCTACGTCCGGAAGGACGCGTCGGTCGGTGGACGCCGTCACGGCAGTAACCCTGGGACGGTGGGTCTCGCGGGGCAGCGCGTGCCGATTCGCGTGCCCCGGATTCGTCGCCTCGCAGGGAGCGAGATTCCGCTGCGGTCGTATGAGGCGTTGCATGACGACCGCGAGGTGGACGACGCGCTGCTGCGACGGGTGCTCTACGGGATCTCGTGCCGCAACTACGCGGCGGCCGCGGCGGCGATTCCCGGGGCGATCGGGCTGTCGAGTTCGACGGTGTCCCGGGGGTTCATCCAGGCCAGCGCGGCGCAGCTACGGGCGTTCCAGGAGCGGGACCTATCCGATGAGGACGTGGTGGCCGTGTTCCTGGACGGCAAGACGTTCGCTGACGCGACGATGGTCATCGCGCTAGGCATCACGCTGTCTGGGGAGAAACGCTTCCTGGGCTTCGTCGAAACGGACACGGAGAACGCGACGGTGCTCACACCGTTCCTGCGGTCGTTGGTCGAGCGGGGCCTCGACCTCTCCCAGGGTGTGCTGGTCATCCTCGATGGCGGCAAGGGGCTCCGCACGGCCGTCCGGAAGGCCTTCCGGGGCCGGGCCCTGGTCCAACGGTGCCAGTGGCACAAGCGCGAGAACGTGGTGAGCTACCTGGCCAAGCACGAGCAGGCGGTGTGGCGTCAGCGTCTCCAGCGAGCGTACAACCGGCCGGACTACGACGAGGCCCTCGGTGCGCTCGAGACGCTCCACGGCGAGTTGGACGAGCGGAACCAGTCGGCGGCTGACAGCTTGGCGGAAGGCCTGGACGAAACCCTGACGTGACATCGATTGGGCGTGTACGGAGTGCTGGGCCGGTCGCTGAAGACGACGAACTGTCTGGAGTCGGTCAATGCGCTGGTCGAGGAACGCTGCGCGAAGGTAGATCACTGGCAGAGCTCGAGCCAACGCCACCGCTGGCTGGCGACCGCCCTCCTGGACATCGAACCGCGCTTACGAAGGGTGAGGGGCTACCGCCACCTTCCCACGCTTCGGGCCGCATTGAAGCGAGAACTGAAGATCGACACGACGACGTCGAAGAAGCAGGCCGCGTAAGCCATCGGGAGCCGTGGAGAGTTTCAACTAAGAATGGGCTTGACTCCCTGGCTCGCCGCCTGAGCATTCCCGGCCTCGATGTGGCGAAACGGGTAGGTTTCTGAGACACCCCGCCGAGGTGCGGGTCGGGTGGGCGCCAGCATCCCCTCCGCCATCGCCAGATGCTTCGGCATCCCGATCGTCCGATCCTGATCGATCGCCTCGCCAAGGAGCGTCCGGGCCTTGTCGCGATCGCCCGGTGCGCTCCGATCGAGGAGGATCGGCGCGTACCTGCGGCGGACTTCGGGCTCCTCAATTGCGGAAGGGAATCTCGTTGGTTGACACCCAATCCAATCTGGGGCACACTCACATCGATAGACGATGGGAGCGACCGACGCGTCCGAACTCCTTCCCGGCACGCTGGATCTCTTGATCCTGAAGACGCTGACCGGCGGCTCCGAGCATGGCTACGGGATCGCTCGTCACCTCAAGATGGTCTCCGATGACGTGCTTCACGTCGGAGAGAGCTCGCTCTACCCAGCCCTCCAGCGCCTCCTGCTCAACGGCTGGGTGAAAGCCGCCTGGGGCACATCGGAGAACAATCGCCGCGCGCGGTTCTACACGTTGACGGCGAAGGGACGTACACAGTTGGCACGTGAGCGGCAAGAATTCGACCGGATCATTCTCGCGATTCACAAGGTCTTGAGCGCCACGTAGGCCACACGATGCAGAAACTCCTGCGACGTCTCCGGTACGCGTTCCGCCAGGACCGCCGCGAGCGTGACCTGAGTGAGGAACTCCGATTTCACGTCGAGATGAAGCAGAAGGAGCTGGAGGCGAGCGGGCTCGATCCCAAGACGGCAGCGACTACTGCCCGGCGCGCCGTCGGGAACGTGCTCCTGACACGCAACCAAGTCCGCGACGTGTGGATCTGGCCATGGTTTCAGTATCTCTGGTCCGACCTCCGGTTCGGTGCCCGGATGTTGCGTAAGTCGCCCGGCTTCACCCTCGCGGCGGTCCTGACCCTCGCCCTCGGCATCGGCGTCAACTCCGCCATCTTCAGCGTCGTCAACGCCATGCTTCTCCGCCCGCTGCCGGTCCGTGCCCCAGAGGAGCTCGTCACGGTCAGTAAGGTCGACGACCACCTCGAGTTCCCGCACGGCATGTCCTACATCGACTACCTGGACCTCCGCACGCAAGTGGCCGAGTTCTCCGACCTGATGGCCTACACCTTCGCGGCTGCGAGTCTCGGGACGACCGAGGGTGCCGAGCGAACCTGGATCGGCATGGTGAGCGGCAATTACTTTTCCGGCCTCGGAGTCGACGTCGCCGTTGGCCGCACCTTCTTGCCAGAGGAGGATTCCCCTTACGGGGACGTTCCGGTGCTCGTCCTCTCCTACGGGGCCTGGCAGCGGCGCTTCGGCGGTGACCCCGGCGTCGTGGGTCGCACGGTTCAGCTAAACGGGCAGCCCTCAACGATCATCGGCGTCACCAAGGAGGGCTTCCACGGCACGCACACCCTCTTCGACGTCGACGCGTTCGCGCCGCTGACCTCACTCGAGCGCCTGCGTCCAGATCAGGCCGGGACGCTCACCCTGCGCGCGGCCGAAGCGGTGTCCGTGATCGGCCGGCTGGCGGAGGCTGTCTCGGTCGCCGACGCACAGGTGGCGATGCGGGTGCAGGCGGCGAGGATGGCGGTCGCGTACCCGCGCACGCACGAGAATTCCGAGTATCTGGTGCTCTTGGAGTCCCGCTCCCGTCCAGAGCCAGCAACCGCGTCGCTGACGCCGCTGATCGGGACGGTGATGATGGGGCTGGCGGGGCTGGTGCTCCTCCTCGCCTGCGCCAACGTCGCCGGGTTGTTGATCGCACGAGGTGTGGCGCGCACGCGGGAGATGGCCCTCCGCGCCGCGCTCGGGGCGGGCCGGGGGCGGCTCCTCGCGCAGCTGCTCGGCGAAAGCCTGCTGCTCTCGCTTCTGGGAGGCGCGGTCGGCGTCGTGGTCGCGCTCTGGGTGTCGCGACTGCTCGGCAGCATCCGGTTTGCGGCGGACGTGCCGATCCGCTTCGACGTCAGTCTCGACTGGCGGGTACTCGCTTTCACCGCGGTGACGGCGATCGTCACGGGCGTCCTCGCCGGCGTGAGCCCAGCGTTTCAGTCGGCGCGGGCCGACCTGGCCGCGCGGCTCAAGGAGGGCGGCCGCGGCGCGGTCGATTCCCCGGGGCGGCAGCGCGCCCGCGGCGTGCTCGTCGTCGCGCAGGTCGCCGTCTCGCTCTTCTTGCTGGTCTGTTCGGGGCTATTCATCCAGAGCCTCCGGAGCGCCGAGCAGATGGACTACGGCTTCCGCACCGACAACCTCCTGCTCTTGTCGATCGACCACATCACCCAGGGCTACGACGAGCCGCGCGGGCGCGCCGTCTACCGGGAAATCGCGACGGCAGTCGAGCGTCTCCCCCGCGTCCGTTCCGTGAGCTGGGCGCGGTATGTCCCCTTCAGCAGCGGGACGTTGCTGACGAACTTCGTCTCAGAGGATCGCACGGCGACGACGATAGAAAAGCCGGCGGTCATGGCGTTCAACTACGTCGGCGCGGACTATTTCCGCACGGTGGACACCGCGATCCTGCGCGGGCGCGGCTTCGACGACGACGATCAGGAGGGCGGTCGGCGGGTCGCGGTCATCAACCGCACGGCCGCCGAGCGGCTCTGGCCGGGCCTGGATCCCATCGGCCGGCAGGTCCGGGCAGACACCGGCGATGGCTACGGTGCCCCGGTCGAGGTGATCGGCGTCGCCGAGGACGCCCTCTTCATGATCCCGATCACCCAGCCGCGCCCGTACGTCTACTTCCCGTTCGAGCAGGAGTACCAGAGCACCGCCACCCTGCACGTGTATACCGACGGTGACCCGGGCCCGGTCGCGCCGGACGCGCGCGCCGCCGTGGCTCAGAGCGACCCGACGTTGGCGGTCTTCGATCTGCTGACGATACGGGACCATCTGAATGCCGGCAACGCCCTAATCGTTTTCCGGATGGGGGCGTTCACCGTCGGCGCCTTCGGCGGGCTCGGGCTGTTGCTTGCGGCGGTTGGCATCTTCGCGCTGGTCTCGTACTCGGTCGGTCAACGCCAGCAGGAGTTCGGGATCCGCGCCGCACTCGGCGCTCGGGCCGGCGACATCGTCAGGCTCGCGATCCGGCAGGGAATCACCTTGACTGTTGCAGGGATCGGTCTGGGGCTTCTGGTGTCGTTCGCACTGACCCGATTCATGGCGGGCCTGTTGGTCGGCGTCGGTCCGACCGATCCGGCCGTCTTCGCCACCATCGTCCTGGTGCTCGCCGTAGTCGCCCTGGTCGCGTGCCTGCTACCGTGCCGCCGCGCCGCGACGGCTGACCCGCTGGCAACGCTGAACGCGGAGTAGGCGTCGCAACCGTGATGCGGCGGGGCGGCTGAGCACGTGTGCGTCCGATCCGGCGCCAGGGCGCTCTCAAAATAGGTCGCGATCCACGCCGTTATGGAGAGCTATTGCGGGAGCCTGACGCGAGCCACTGGTCTGGGTCAGATTGCTGTTCCAATAACCGCCCACTTTCGCCCTGCTTGATCGCGGGAGAACTGAGTGGCTTTCGCCCCTGATCGAGGGCGTGTCAAAAGACCCCCTTTGTGAGAGCGCGGGGCGAAGGAGACTCGACAAGCGCGTTCAGGACGCTTGCTGTGAAGGACAACTAGAAGATCGCCACCGGGTTGACGGCCGACCCGGCGCCGTTGTCGACCGGCAGCGGTGCAACCACGAACATGAATTCCCAGCGATTCAACCTCGACGCCGTCTCGGCCAGCGCCTCGAGGTCGACACCGTCGATCAGCGGCATCCCAAGCGCGACCAGGGTGAACATGTGCATCGGCAACGTGGTTCGTCCCTCCACGGCGCCACCGTCTACGACGCCACCGTCGGCCATGATCAGCGCGAGGTCGCGATCCTTGATGAACGGCATAATCGAGTTGTCGTATCCGCCCTGACCGCCCGTCCACAGCAACAGAGCGTCGCCCGCGGAGATCGTGATGCCCGACGCACGCTCCCAGGCCTCGATGTCGTCGATCGTGACACGGCTCGCGCCCGGCAGGTCCATGAGGACGCCGCGGGTGACGATGCCGTGTTTCAGCGGCGCCACCCCGTTCTTGGTGCAGCCATGCGCCACCGTCGCCGTGTCGTCGAACCGCCGACCGTTGTAGGTCATGCCGTCCCACGCGACGTGGCATAGGGCGTCGAGGTGAGTCAGGGGGCTGCCGTGGTACCCGATCCGATGAAGCTCCTCGATCCACGCGGCCCGCTCACCAAGCACGGGCTCACCGAGTGCGAACACGCTGTCGAAACCGCGTTGGAACGTCGCCCGCTGACCGAGCACGAGGCCTCGCGACAGCGAGACGGTTATGCCTGCGTCGACGAGCGCCGAGGCCTGCACCCGCTTCGCGGCCGTGATCAGATTGAGCGTACCAAGCTCGTCATCGTCGCCCCATCGACCCCAGTTGGACAGGTCGGTCATCCAGCGATCGAATTGCTCCGCCGTCACACTCTGCGCCGCGCCGGCGTCGCGTGATTGGCCGCCTTCCCCAGCGCCGGCCTCGCGGGTGGCCACCTGGTCGATCAGCACCCCGGCCACGAGCGCGATCACCAGGGGCAGGGGTGCGACGCTCGAATGGATCGCGTTCATGTGGCCTCCTCTAAGGAACGGGGCGATTGTCTCGGATGGCGACAGTGGCCGCAAGGTTCAAGCGCTGGCTGTGCGGCAAGGCGCAATCGACATCGTCGCCCGGGATCGCGCCCGCTACGACGGCAACATAAGGCCAGATTATCGGGGTCGACTTCGCTGAGCGCCAACGTGGAGCCGTCCGCCGACCAGGACCAAGGAGCCAGGTCGCGGGTCGGATCGCGGTACGGTTCCACCGGCTCCTGACTGCCACCAGACGGGACGCGATACGCGCCGAGTGGTCGGGACCGGTCCGGGCTGCGGTCCGAGGCGAAGACAATCTCGTCGGTGCCCTCTACGGCTACCCGCGATTCATCCGGCGACATTCGAGGAAATCGGCTGCTCAGGGCCAAAAACGTGCAATCTGAATGCTTCGATCCGGCCGGTGTTCGCTTTTGCGTCCGAACTCGTTTTGCAAGAGAGGGAGAACCTCCACGACGACGTGCGTGGAGACCCAAAACGGAAATTCCGGTCAACACCAATGACATCACCGGACGCGCGGAACCGGTCCGATGCATCCGAACCGAGAGGAGGCGCCGATGGCCAAGCGCATGTCGAAGAAGAATCCCCTTTTGAGCAAGAGTGCCGAACGGCGCAAGGGGAAGACGTCAAAGGGGAAGCCGGTGACCGGCACCGTGGCCGTCTGCCAGGTCACGGTCGACCCGGCAGCTAGTGTGAGCCTCGTCCGACACGAAACCATCTCCAATCTCGTCAGTCTCCACGTTCCCGTGGGACCCGACGGACTCGATCGACCCCGTCGCGACAAGATCGAGACCATCGGCCTCAACGCCAGGAAGTTGGGCCGGTTCCGGCCGAAGCTCGAGCTGGAGGGGAAAGTCCCGGACGGGACGAAGATCGAGTTCTCCCCGCGGCGGGCGCGCCCGCCGCGCCGCCGGGAAGGGAAGCCGCCCAGGAACAGTCATCGCGGCGGGAGCATCTTCGGGAACGAGGACCGCGACCTCTTCCTCGATCGGTCTTTTCCCTGGCGCACCACGGGCCTCATCCGTGTTGCCGGCGGACGCTGTTCCGGAACGACGATCGGCCGCCGCCTGGTCCTGACCGCGAGCCACTGCATCAACTGGAGCGCCAGCGGCAACAGCGCGGGGTGGGTTACGTTCACGCCCGGGTACTTCGATGGGTCGGAGCCCTGGGGCGAGATCAACGCTACGCAGGTTATCTCTTGGCAGCAGAACCCGCTGTTCATGACCGATCGTCAGACGGCTTTCGACTATGTCGTCCTGGTCATGGAAGACCCGATCGGGGACACGGTTGGGTATCCCGGCTACCGAACGTACGATGACGATTGGAACGATGGCGTGTTCTGGCAGTACGTGGGCTATCCCGGCGAGCTCGCAGCCGGAGAGCGGCCGGCCTTTCAGGGGTCCTGCGTCGTCTCGAGTGCCCAATCGTTCAGCATGAGCGGGCAATCCGGTTTGGCGATGGGTCATTTCAACGAATTCACGCCGGGTCAGTCGGGAGGAGCCGCCTGGGGATGGTGGGGCAGCGAGCCCTGGCCTCGCGTCGTCGGCGTCGGCAGCATCATCGGGGACACGGTCGTTCAGCCTTTCCCCGGAACGACGAGGAACGACAACCACTTTGGCGGTGGCCGTGGCCTGAGCGCATTGATCTCCTGGGCCCGGTCGAACTTCCCTTAGGACTCGAAGGGGCTCTGTCAAGTTCACCATGTCGGCGGTCACCACGGCGGATGAAACGGGTTAGGGTGTAAGCGGTTGGGCACAGATGGAAATCCCGGCTACTGGTTTCGGGTTGAGACCTGGAAGGGTAAGTGCGGGGATGTCCCGTGCGCTGTTGAAACTCAGCGGCGGCTCGGTTCACGACTACGCAACCATCGCTGACGACTCCCCGAGGCCCAGCCGCGCGTCGCGCGCTCGGAGGGCCGCGACGAGGGCCGGCATATCTTTGCACCCTTTCACCCGACGGAACCCCTTCGCCGCTTCGAGCACCCCGGCGGCCACCCAGCGCAGCACCATCGTCCCACCGCGCCAACGCTTCACATTCCGTTTCACATGGCGGGTGCGGCTGAGCAGACTCTCAATGGCATTCGTGGTGGCGAGCGATCGTTGGAGGCGCTCCGACAGCCCCAGGCCGAGCACGGTCAGGGTGTCGTCGAGTCCTTCCCGCACGCTGGCGGCTGCACTCGGGTAGTCGGTGTCCAAGCGACGCGCGAGGTCCTGCAGCAGACGCGTCGCCGTCTTGACGTGGCGGTTCGTATAGGCGCGCGTGAGGATCGCCTGCACCCACGGACGCTGCGCCTCGGGGAGATGCTCCAGGATGTTCCGGCCCTTATGCACTTGACACCGTTGCACGACGGCCGCCCGGCCGAACGTCTGGGTCACCGCGGCGTCGAGGGCCTTCGCCCCATCGACGATCACCAGGAGGCTCCGGTCGGTGCGAAGTCCGCGGCTCATGAGATTGGTCAACAGCCCCTGACAGACCGTCGCATTCTCGGTGGCCCCTTCCCAGAGGCCAAGCGGATGTTTGGTGCCCGATTTATCGATGCCCAGGGCGACCACGATACAATGGCTGCCGACGTGCACCCCATCGATCAGCAGTACGGCCAGGTCGAGGTTGTCGAGCGGCGTCGCGCGCCACGCGTCCAACTGCGCCTGGGTCTGCGCCACAAAGCGTCGACTGACCGCACTCTTGCTCGTGCCCCGCGTGGTGATCTCCGCGCCGAGCGGCTCGAGACTCCGCGCATACTGGCGGGTCGCGACGCCGATGAGCCTCTGGTCGACGACCCGCCGGTTCAGCGGGTCCGCATCCGTGAACGCCCGCACGGTCGGCAGCGGCACCTCCGTGCCGGCGCGGCGGGCACGCGGGCGCCGAATCGCGACCTTGCGCCCGCCCAACACGACCTGACTGGGGGCATGCCCGGCCCGGTACGCCCGTCGCGCCGCTTGATGCGCATACCGTGGCCCACACACCGCCGCCCGATCCTCTTCGAGCATGGCCTCGAGCACCTTCAGGCCCGAGGCCACGACCAGCTCCTGGAGCTCAGCCTCGGTATCCATCAGGATCTCGACCAACGGGAGGTGGCGCACCGACGGGGATTCCGATTGGCGACGACGAGTGACTGTGCGAGACTGCTGCTTCATGGCGGCTCCTTGCTGGGAGGCTTGCACCTCGGTTTAGTCACCGGTCGTATAGCACGACCAGTGAAGAGCCGCCGCTTCAAATTTCAACAGCTACTGGGACATCCCCGTAAGTGCTGCTGGTTGTGACCGGATTTCGACTTTGCTGTCGAGGGAGATCGAGTCGGGGAGACCAGGGTCGGAGAATACGGACTATCGTCTCCCGCGCCCCACGTAGGGGCAGCCCAGGGTCATTCTTCGGCCTAGCGGGTGCCAGCCTGGGCCTTTGCCTGGCGGGTCGTGATGATGCGATCGTGATGCTGATCGATGTGGTTCAGGACCGACGGGTCGCTCTCCTTGCCCACCTGTCGATAGAAGTCGAGCAGGATGTTGGTGTCGATGAACAGGAGGGTCGTGGACGTCGTCGTTGCTGGCGACACAAGATTCACTCCGGTAGCCCATAGTACTTCGCGAGACGCTTTGGCGGAACATGCGTGTGAATCGTGCTGAAGGTGTCCTGGAGTTCTCTAGCAGCCCGTGGTGAAAGTCCCTATTAGGGATCGACACGATCGATCCCGCGTACTACACTGTCGCGCATGGCGATGGGCAAACGACGACGCCGGGCGCGGCAAGCATCGATGTGGGTTCCCACCAGCGACCTGCCTCGCAGTGCGGCGCATCCGTTCTATCAGCGATTGAATCGGATCCTCGATGACACGGGCTTCGACGCGTTCGTCGAGGCGCAATGCGCGCCGTTCTACGCGGACGGCGTCGGTCGTCCGAGTCTGGCGCCGGGGCGGTACTTCCGGCTGCTGATGCTCGGCTACTTCGAAGGGCTGGACTCGGAGCGGGCGATCGCGTGGCGGGCGGCCGATTCGCTGAGCATCCGGCAGTTTCTGGACCTCGAGCTGCACGAGGCGCCGCCGGATCACTCGACGCTGTCGCGCACCCGGCGCCTGATCGACGTCGAGACCCATCAAGCGGTGTTCACGTGGGTGCTGCAGCAACTGGCCGACGCCCAGCTCGTGACCGGGCGGACCCTCGGCATCGATGCCACGACGTTGGAAGCGAACGCCGCATTGCGGAGTATCGTGCGCCGGGACACGGGCGAAGGCTACGAGGCGTTTCTGACCGGGCTGGCCGAGGCGTCCGGCATCGTCACGCCGACCCGCGCTGAGCTGGCCCGGTTCGACCGGAAACGGAAGAAGAAAGGCTCCAACGACGACTGGACGCATCCGCAGGATCCGGACGCGAAGATCACGAAGCTGAAGGACGGGCGCACGCACTTGGCGCACACCGCGGAGCATGCGGTGGACCTGGAGACGGGGGCCATCGTCGGCGTCACCGTGCAGGATGCCGACGACGGCGATACGACGACGATGGTCGAGACCCTGATCACGGCGGCCGACCACGTCGAAGCCGTCCTGCCGGCCGGCGCCGGTATCGCCGAGGTCGTCGGGGACAAGGGGTATCACAGTAACGAGACGATGGTGGCGTTCGCCGCGCTCGGCGTGCGCAGTTATGTTTCGGAGCCGGACCGCGGGCGACGCAACTGGACAGGCAAGGCGGCGGCGCGCGACGCCGTGTACGCGAACCGTCGGCGCATTCGGGGCACGCGTGGGCAACGGCTGCTGCGACGGCGGGGCGAGTTGCTCGAACGCCCCAACGCGCATCTCTACGAGACCGGGCGGCTGCGCCGGGTGCATCTGCGTGGGCATCCCAACATCCTCAAGCGCGTGCTTGTGCACGTCTGCGGGTTCAATCTTGGGCTCCTCATGCGGCAGCTGACGGGCGTCGGCACGCCGCGGAGCCTCCAAGGCCGCGCGGTCGCCGTCTTCGAGGCCTTGATCGCTGATCTTGGCCGCCTCTGGACCCTCGTATCGCCCGCGTGGGCGCGAGATGCGCAAGATCTGCCGCACTCGTCGTTTCTCGACCTTATGACACGGTGTCACGAACACATGCCCCTCGACCTACGAAAGGGCGTTTTCACCACGGGCTGCTAGGCCAACAGGACCGCAGGGTTCCCTAAGACGACGTCGGCGGTTCGGAGGCCCGTACGCTCACGTCGTGATGTGTATCAGAAACCCTAGCTTCTGACACACCGAGCGACGAGGGGCGAAGGTCGAACTCTCTGCTGAGCAGAACGGCCCGGAGTGGGCAAATCGTAGGTTTTTGAGACGGGCACACCAAAGGCACACCAAAGGCACACCGACTCACCCGGCCGTTGTTTACGGTCGCTAGAACATGACGCACAGGATCGAACATCCTGTGGCCCTTCGGGCCGTGCGGGTTCGGATCCCCGCCCGCGGCACTTTCGTTTCAATCAGTTAGAGATAATGACGAGACGACGGCGATGCTCCGATCGTCCGACCGCTAACCGTAGCGCTAACCATTCACGGCTCTGACGGTCCAGTAGAGTAGAGACGCCTGTGGATAGCGTGTTGCAGGGAATTGGCGCCGCCATCGGTGTCTTTCTTGGTGTGGTGGCCGGCACTTCCGTCACTCTCCTCGCGCAGCACGTCCAGGAACGCCGCGCTGAGAAGAGGCAGAAGCAGAACCTGCGCTTCGAGCTCCCAACTCAACGTCAAAAAAATCGAAGGGTGGCTCGAGGAGGTCGCCAAGTACCGCAACGCCGTCAACGGAGATTGCTTGCACACGTGGTTCGGTTACTTCGATCTCTCCAAGACGGTCTCCCCAACCGCCACCGGTATGTTCGCTTCCGGCTTGCTCTACAAGACACTCACTCACCGGAACATCGAGAACCTACAGAGGGTCCTCTGGGCGCTCTCGCCGGCTGGCGAGAAGTTCATGAACGAGCAGCTACGAGATATGCGTAACACCTTCGTCCAACTCCAGACCAGGAACGCCTCCGCAGTCTGGTTGAGCACTATCAAGCCGAGGGCTGCAGGACTCGCCGACTACTGGGAACGTGACCTGAAGGAACATCGCGCGAGGCTCATCGAGATCGTCAGCGCGATCGGTGGGTCGGAGCGAGAGCCATGAAGAGAGACATGGACATCATCCGCGAAACACTGTTCCAGGTTGAGGCTCGGCCGAGCGCCGAAGGTGTCGACCTGGTTGAGATCGAGGGCCACGAACAGGAGGAGATCAGCTATCACGTCAAGCTGCTTCGCGACGCCGGCTACCTCGAAGCGCATGACCTGCGCACCATGGGGCCTGATGGGTTTAAGTTCGCGCCGTCGGCGCTGACCAACGCTGGCCACGACTTCCTCGACGCAGCTAGGGACGATACGGTCTGGGGCAAAGCGAAAGCCCAGCTCGCGAGAATCGGCGGTTCCGCTCCTCTCGATGTTTTTCGGTCCGTCCTGACCAATGTCATCAGAACAACCATCGACTTGTAGCCGCCCCTCGGAAACTCAGCTCAACAGTCCCGGCTTCGAACCCGAAGCCCCTGCGCCGATTGCACGCGACAGCCTCGAGACGGCGAGCTGAAGGTCCGCCTCGTTCACGATGTCGTAGCGGTCGAAGACGCTCCGCGTCTTGTGTCCGGTGAGTTGCATCGCCACGCGCTCAGGAACGCCCGCGCGCACAAGGTTCCGAACCGCCGTTCGTCGGAAGTCGTGCGGGATACGACCAGGGCACCCCGCCTGACGGCAGGCCGCCGCCCACGTCTGACGAATCACCGTCTTGATGCGCCCTCCGATGTCGAGGAGCGGCGCGCCGTCCCGATGGAAGACCCACGGGATAATCTGGCCGCCTTCACGCTCCAGGGCCTTCGTCGCGGCACCCTGTGCCTCGAGCACGTCACGCAGTTCGGGAAGCACGTTGAACGGAAAGAGCCGGCCCTCGTCGTTCTTCGTCGTGCCCGGATCAAGGCGTACCGTCCCGACCTTCATGTCGACCTGGCGCCACTGGAGCGTGAGCACTTCGCTCTGCACGCGCCACCCGGTGAGGTACGCGAACATCACGACGCCGCGCAGGTACTCAGGGAGGCGGTTCCGCACGGCCTCGAACTGGCTGCGCTCGAAGAACCCCGTCCGCACGTTGCTCTCGCGGAGCATCGGTATGTGCGGCTTGTGGAGGAGCTTCCCGGCCTGCACCGACAGCGAGAACATCCGCTTCAGCACCGCCAGCTCTCGGTTGACCTCAGCGTTCGAGGCGCTGGCCTCTTGGCGCCGTCCGGCGAACGCGCGAACGTCCGCGGTTGTGATGGCAGCCAGGCGGCGCCCGCCGAAGACGGGTTGCAGGTGTAGTCGGATGCGACGCTCGAGCTCCGGCAGCGAGCGGCGACCGTCACGCGATAGTCAGTCAGGATGTCTGCGGAGGCTTCGTCGAACCGAATACGCCCGACCTTCGGGCCGAGCGGCAAGCCGCGGTCGATATCCGCCTCTCGCTGGCGGAGCAGCTTCTTCGCCTCCGTCCGGTCCGGGCTCCGGGCGCTCTCCACGATGGCGCACCCGTCCCGGTAGTACTTGATCATCCAGTTGCGTCGCCCGTCCTGACGGTAGACCGTCCCCATCACTCCCCCTTGCTCTTCAGCTCGCCGTCGTGCTCCGCGAGAAAAGCGCGGATGTCCTCGACATTCTCGAGCAGCCGCGTCCACTGCTCTTTGTAGAGCGTCACCGGGAAGCGGCCGAGCCCGTAGACCGACAGCGCCCCCTTCTGGCTCACCTTCAGCGACAGCGGGCTCGCCTCACGGCGCTTCAGTCGTTCGTTCTCAGCGCGGAGCCGCGCCAGTTCGGTTTGTGTGTCGTCGTCGGTCATGAGTCCTCCTCCTGTTCCGTGTCCGTCGCGCCGTCACTCGGCTCTACCGACGCGTCGTCGCCAGCGCCGGTAGAGCCCACCCCACACCGTCACCGAGGCCGATCGGTCGCGGGCTGCGGCTGGGCGCTGTGGACGAGCCGCATGGCAGGCTTGTGCTACTCTCCACGTGATCAGAACACCCACGCGGAGGGGAGAGGGGAAACGGAATGGCGCGATACATGGTTTCGTTCGCTGCAACCCACAACAACCGGAATGAGGTCCTCAAACGTTTCACTAGCGGCGCGGGTCTCGAGCTACCCGACGGCGCCTCTTTGGTCGGCCGTTTCATTGAAATTGGTGGAGTCGGGGGTTGGGTGGTCGTGGAGACCAACGACCCAACGATCATCGGCGACTGGGTGCTCGGGTGGAATGACCTCATGGACGTACGCGTAACGCCAGTCATGAGCGACGAGGAAGCGGGGCCAATATTCGCGAAACATGGCTTCGGCGGCTAATCGAAGTAATTGCAAAGTTAGAAACACGGGCTCAGGTGAATCAGTCAGGCCCGTGTCTCTTGTGCTCGTCGCAGCTCAACCGATCTGTGTCTATGCCCCAGCGGGGGCATACCCCTACCTACTCCCTACTCCCTACTCCTTAGTTCTGGCGGCGACCGAGGAGCGCCCTCACCTCCTCTGGCGTCATCGTCGCCGGGTCGAGGATCACGATATCCACACGGAGCTCGTCGGCCAGGTGGCGTATCACTCTGCGGGGGGCCGTGGCGGCCTCTCGAGCAGCTTGGCCATGTTGCCGGCGATCTCCGCATCCGTCTTCCCCCCACGGGATCGACGAGGCGGCCTCATCGGCCACCGCCAAACCGTCCCGTGAGCAACGCCCTGCGTGAGAACACACGCCGTGAGCCGGTCGCCTGGACGGCGCCGGCCGTGGCGGCCAGGAGGATGTCTCGCCTCGGCGGCTGGGCCGGGTCGACGATCGTGACCTGCAGGCCGAGTTCGTCGGCTATGCCTCTCAACACCTCGCTCGACGTCATGTTGGGGATGGCGTCGAGCCACGCCGGGGCATCAGCTTCTGCTACGTCTTGCATTTGGGCCTCCTCCGCGCCGCGTGGCGCGAGGGGGCCCGGTGGAGGCTGCCATAATGGGCGGCAACTCTCCCACCGGGCTCTTCGGTGGTTGAGCCAGGGGGTGCCGCCGTTTCCTTGCAGGGCGTCGGCGGCGCCCCCGCTTCTGTCTCGCCTCACAACAGCGAGGGCGGGCCCGCGGCAGAAGATGGCGGGAGCAGGTTGACTCTGCGCGCCAAGGAGGTAGACTGATCCTGTAACGGCCTTCATGGGTCGTTCGTCCATCGCCTCGTGGCTGCCCTGGTCCCGCCAAGAACGAGCGCAGCTTCGGGGCGTTTGCGTGTACAGCCGCTCGTGCGGCCGAGTCGTTACGCTCTGCTTGACAACTACATAGTGCGTGCCCGGCCCAGCCATGGGCGTTGGGTCGGGCTGGAGCCCTAGCAGCCCGTGGTGAAAGTCCCTATTAGGGATCGACACGATCGATCCCGCGTACTACACTGTCGCGCATGGCGATGGGCAAACGACGACGCCGGGCGCGGCAAGCATCGATGTGGGTTCCCACCAGCGACCTGCCTCGCAGTGCGGCGCATCCGTTCTATCAGCGATTGAATCGGATCCTCGATGACACGGGCTTCGACGCGTTCGTCGAGGCGCAATGCGCGCCGTTCTACGCGGACGGCGTCGGTCGTCCGAGTCTGGCGCCGGGGCGGTACTTCCGGCTGCTGATGCTCGGCTACTTCGAAGGGCTGGACTCGGAGCGGGCGATCGCGTGGCGGGCGGCCGATTCGCTGAGCATCCGGCAGTTTCTGGACCTCGAGCTGCACGAGGCGCCGCCGGATCACTCGACGCTGTCGCGCACCCGGCGCCTGATCGACGTCGAGACCCATCAAGCGGTGTTCACGTGGGTGCTGCAGCAACTGGCCGACGCCCAGCTCGTGACCGGGCGGACCCTCGGCATCGATGCCACGACGTTGGAAGCGAACGCCGCATTGCGGAGTATCGTGCGCCGGGACACGGGCGAAGGCTACGAGGCGTTTCTGACCGGGCTGGCCGAGGCGTCCGGCATCGTCACGCCGACCCGCGCTGAGCTGGCCCGGTTCGACCGGAAACGGAAGAAGAAAGGCTCCAACGACGACTGGACGCATCCGCAGGATCCGGACGCGAAGATCACGAAGCTGAAGGACGGGCGCACGCACTTGGCGCACACCGCGGAGCATGCGGTGGACCTGGAGACGGGGGCCATCGTCGGCGTCACCGTGCAGGATGCCGACGACGGCGATACGACGACGATGGTCGAGACCCTGATCACGGCGGCCGACCACGTCGAAGCCGTCCTGCCGGCCGGCGCCGGTATCGCCGAGGTCGTCGGGGACAAGGGGTATCACAGTAACGAGACGATGGTGGCGTTCGCCGCGCTCGGCGTGCGCAGTTATGTTTCGGAGCCGGACCGCGGGCGACGCAACTGGACAGGCAAGGCGGCGGCGCGCGACGCCGTGTACGCGAACCGTCGGCGCATTCGGGGCACGCGTGGGCAACGGCTGCTGCGACGGCGGGGCGAGTTGCTCGAACGCCCCAACGCGCATCTCTACGAGACCGGGCGGCTGCGCCGGGTGCATCTGCGTGGGCATCCCAACATCCTCAAGCGCGTGCTTGTGCACGTCTGCGGGTTCAATCTTGGGCTCCTCATGCGGCAGCTGACGGGCGTCGGCACGCCGCGGAGCCTCCAAGGCCGCGCGGTCGCCGTCTTCGAGGCCTTGATCGCTGATCTTGGCCGCCTCTGGACCCTCGTATCGCCCGCGTGGGCGCGAGATGCGCAAGATCTGCCGCACTCGTCGTTTCTCGACCTTATGACACGGTGTCACGAACACATGCCCCTCGACCTACGAAAGGGCGTTTTCACCACGGGCTGCTAGGGCGTTCTGGTAGCGTGAACCGGCTGTGGTGGTCCATTCACGGCCGCAAGGCCACACCGCGCCAAATGAGCCGCGCGCCGGCGGCGACAGCGTCGCCCCCGACGGTCGGGCGCGTCGGCTCCATGTGAATGTTAGACGGTTTCGTTCCGAAGCCGCTTGAAGTAAACCAGTTCTGGATCCCCTTCGTCCAGGTTTTCGATGACGCCGCTTGGCAGGAAGCCACCTTTAGCCAGAAGCCGCTGCATAGGCATATTCGATTGATTGGTTGAGGTGAACATGTCTGTCGTGTCGCAGATTTGCCCAAAGTGATTCATCAGCGCCAGCCCTATGCCGCGGCCTCGGTGGTTCTTGGCCACGTAGAGCATCTCGACGAAGCCGCGCTCATAGAAGGAGTAGCCAAACGCCGCGTACGCCACGACCCGTCCGTCCATTACCGCGACCCAGCACTCCCTGCGCCTTAGCCATCGGTCGACGGATGCCTGGCGCCGTTCATTGAGTCCGGCGGCCTCATCAAGTCCCTTAATCGCCTCACCATCGGCATCAGTCGCGAGACGGATTTCCATTTGATTGATTTCGCAAGCGGAACTATTTCCGTCTAACAGCGATTCTGCGACCCGTCGTGTCGACGCCGGCAGTGGCGGGACGAACCATCCCGACTTCGGCATCCCTGCGCCGTCGCCGGCACGGCCAGCACCAACACCGCGATCACGAGTGGCAATGTCCTGAGCATAGATCCCTCCTGAGACGCCGAGTTAGTTGTCCTCTGTTTTCTTAAAGACAAAGACGTGTTGGCTCGGAACGATGTCGACCACGCTGACTCGCCTGAAACCCAGCGTCCGCATGTCTTGCAGGATCTCCGCCTCGCTCATTTTGTGGAGAGGTTGGACTCGCGACTCGGGGGTCTCGGCCTTGTACTCGACGACCACGATCTGCCCATCGCGCTTCATTGCGTCGCGCACGTGACGCATCATCTCAACCGGATGCGAAAACTCGTGATACGCCATGACCATCAGGACGTGATCGACGCTATCGGCGGGGAGCTTCGGATCGTCGACGTTGCCAAGGATCGGCTCGATGTTCTCGTGTCCGAATCTCTCCATCATCATTCGCAGACCGTCGATCATCTCGGGCTGGACGTCGACCGCGAGCACCTTGCCAGTGCGTCCGACCCGCTCGGCGGCGCGCAGGGAGAAAAAGCCGACGCCGGCACCGACGTCCGCTACGACATCGCCCTCTTTGATTCCGAGGAGATCGAGGAGTTCTTCAGGCTTCTCGCTATTGATCCTGCCCGGCCGGTAGAACCACCCGGCATCCCGCGGATCGGCCAACTCGGTTGGGCGCTCGCCGCTGAGAGGGCTCGTTTGTGCCGCATATCCAGCCGTCAGTGAGGCGATCAGCGCCAGCGCCAGCGCCAGCACCGGAGCACGACGGCAACCTTGACACCTGCGATTTCTGCCCCGACACTGCGCTATGCGTACGATCGTTGCCATCGCCATCGTGATCCTCACGTTCGCGGTTCCGAGTGGGGCCGCGGAGTCGACCATCACCGGCACGCTCGTCGAGATCGGGTGTGCCAACGTGCCCTTCGGCAAGGGCACGGCCGCGTGCATGCTCCGGTGCGCCGAGCGGGCGGAGCCGATCGGTATCCGAACGAGCGACGGGACCTACACGATCACCGGCGACTGGCCGGCGATCAACGGCGACCAGCTCGCGGCGCTCATGACGAAAGAGGTCGAGGTGACGGGCGAGACCGACGGCATGACGATCGCCGTGGCAACGATGGAACCCGCCGACTAGTCGGTATCAGGCTCGTTTCCTAGGTCCTCACTCTCCTCTTGGCGCCGCATCGTTCCCTTCCACGGCAACGAGGGATTCATCGGTCCGGATGAAGATCCGCCCGTCGGAAACCGCCGGTGACGAGACGACCCGCTCGCCGAGGTCGTTCCGGGCGAGCACCGTCAGCTCGCGCCCGGCCTCGAGGACCAGCGTCTCGCCCGTCTCGCTGAAGAAGTAGACCTTGCCGTCGCCCGCCGCGGGCGACGCCGAGTAGATTCCACCGAGCCGGTCCTGCCAGACACGGCGTCCAGTCTCGGCATCGACGGCGGTCACGATGCCGTTGCCGTTCGCCATATAGATGAGCCCGTCGTAATAGAGGATCGACGAGATGTACGGCGCTCCAGTCGGCACATGCCAGGCGACGTGCGTCTCGCCGACGTCGCCGCGTCCACCAAGGCGGATCGCCATGTACGGGCCGGCCCGATGCCCGCGACTCGTGTAGACGGTGCCTCGATCATCGTAGGTCGCGGCCGGCACCGGGTACTGGTTCGGCCCGCCAGCCCGCCAGAGCCACTCGCCGGTCGATGGGTCGTACGCGTCGAGCCGCTCGCTCGCATTGACAATCAGCTCGTCGCCGTTCGGTCCGGCGACAACGACCGGCGTGCTGAAGGAACGCAGCCCGGCACCGCGATCGACCTTCCACCGCTCCTCGCTCGTCCGGCGGTCGAGCGCGAGCAGATAGGAGGCCGGCTCGTGATCGCATTGCAGAATAAGCAGGTCCTCATAGACTGTCGGTGAGCTGGAGTGCCCCCATACGATCTCGTAGGTGCCGTAGTCGCGTGCCAGGTGCCGTTCCCAGACCGGCTCTCCACGCATGTCGAGTGCCACCAGCTGACCGGTGGCGAACCACGCATAGACCCGTTCGCCGTCCGACGTGGCGCTCGGGCTCGCCATATTGGTCTTCTGGTGCCCGTGCGGCAGCTCGCCCTCCGCCGCGACCTCGTACTCCCAGGCCACGGAGCCATCTCCGCGGTTGAACGCGCTGACGAGGAAGACGATGTCCCGGCCGTCGCCATCCACGCGCCGGCCGCCGAGGGGACGCTCGCGGTCCGGATCCGGCCCGCCGCGTACCAGCGCCGGGTGTGACCCCGGACGGAGTGGTCCCTGACCGATCTGCGACGTCAGGACCACGAGCTCGCCCGAGACGATCGGCGAGGACACGCCCAGCCCGCGGAGCGGCGTCCGCCAGGCCACACCGGTGTCGTGGCTCCAGCGCGTCGGCAAGCGGTCCTCAGTCGAGATCCGGCGGCCATCCGGGCCACGCCAGTGGGGCCAGTCCTCCGCGTGCAGGGCACCGCCCACGACGAACAGGCCGACCACGATCGACGTCGTCACTTTCATTGCCATGATCTACTCGACCGTCCTCAGATCGCCTCGCAGTACAGACGGTAGACCTGGGAGTGCTTCGTGAGGAACGACCCCGAGTTCCCTGCCAGGTAGACCTGCCAGCCTCGATACGTCTCGCCGTTGACCAGGCGCAAGATGTCGTCCTTGCTCTTCATGAACCGCTCGTACCACGCGGCGGTCGTCTTCGCGTAGTGCGGGGACAGATCGACGGCGCGGCGAACGTGGAACCCGTTGGTTTCGAGGGCTCGGACATGTTCCCCGAACGTGAACCAATGAAACCCCGGCCACACATACGTCTTGTTGAACGCGATGCCAGCCGACGCCTCCAATGGACGCGTCCGGTACGGGGCCATGAGCGCGTGATGCACGTAGCGTCCGCCGGTCTTGATGCGTCGCCTGACGTTGCGCACATAGGGCACGAGTCCGCGCGGGCCGACGTGACTGATCATGCCCGTCGACGTGACGTGATCGAAGACGCGGTCGTCTTCCCGATAATCGGCTTCTCGAAGCTCCCACAAGCCGGGGTCGAACGCGGCGAGGAGGCGGCGACCGAATTCCACTTGATTATGCGAGTGCGTGCAGCCGACCACCTGTCCGAACGAGTAGAGCTCGAGCGCCACCGCCAGTTGTCCACCGTAGCCACAGCCAACGTCGAGCAGCGTCTCGCCCGCACGTGGATCGATGTAGTCAACGGCGTCCTTGAACTTGCGCCACTGCGCCTTCTCCAACGAATCGAACGTGTCGCGCCGACCGTCTCCCGGCGTCGTCAGCTCGTCGACACGACAACAGTCCGGGTGCTCGAACATGGCACAGGAGTACGACAGATACGTCTTGTCCAGGTAGGCCGCGAGCATCGCCTGCGGAACGTCGTAGTGGCTGCGCACATTAAGCCTGGCGCGCCGAACGGACTGAAAAAGGCGGTGCTTGACCAGGAATGCCAGCAGCCGCGCCTTCGACATACCGAGGTCGAGGTAGTCCCCAAGGTAGCCCAGCGCATACAGATTGCCGTGCATCTCGACGTCGCCGCGCACAAACCCCTCGAGCACTCTCATCCCGTCTAGCGAGAGCACCGCATTGAGCGCCTCCTCGGTGTTGAATCGAATCGCCAGCGGTTTACCGCACCAGTGATCCCGGCTGCCCCCGATGGCGTACGAACGGCCCTCCCGGCCGCTGATCACGATAGGCCACGGGAAGCGCGTGAGCGCGCCGGCGAGAAACGTGTGGACCTCTGAGAATGTCGCCATTGCTCGACTAGCGATCGGCTCCCGCCTCGCGTTCCTGAGCACGCGCCCCGCTCAAGATGAGCGGGACGCTGCGGTTGCCCTCGTGGCACGCATACTCAAACAACGGTCCGTCGGTTCGACGCATGGGCACTGACGCCGTCCACGGAGCCGTCCAGATGTCGGGATCGTCCACAGTGAACGCGTACTCGAGCGTGTCCGCGTCTACCCTGGTGAACCGCTCCACCAACCGCAGGCCCGTCGTAGAGCCAATGGCACCCATCGTGTTGGACGTCGTCCAGCGCCGCTCATCGACGAAATTTGCCGTCTCGACCACAAGCGTGTCGCCTTCCCAGTAGCCGCGCGCATCCCCCGACCACTGAAGAATGGCATCGCCAAGGCGGGGGCGCTCGTCGAGCGGCACCACCCGCACGGTGTGCACCATTTCCGTGAGCAGCACGACGTGTGCGGGGGTCTGCAGGAGCAGCAGATTCTGGTTGTAGGCGGCCGGGACGATCGGTGGGCCGGCGTTCAATCCCAGGATGCAGCGGTCGCCGGCATCCAGGTCCAGATAAGAATCGAACGGATACTCCTGGTCGGCCCGCTGCCGTCCAGTTGCCGTGAGGGCCGGGAGCCGTCCGTTCGAGGGATCGGTGATCAGCGACGTGCGCCCGGTGTCCACCGTGCGGGTGCCGGTATCGAGCCAGAAGTTGTTGTAGAACCCTGGTGTCCCGTCGCCGCGGCGGTCTACGTTGCCACCCGTGGATGTGCGCGCCGGCGGGCGATTCAAGAGGAGCAGATTTCTATCGACCACGTCGCGCTCAAGGGTGGCGGCCTCTTCTGCGGTCAGAAACGCCCGGTCGCCCAGCGCTTCGGGTCGTTCGAGGGGTGTGATCGTGCGGAAGTCCCAAAGGCCCTGCAGGTCGGGGTGTCCCCAGAGTGTGCGGGGGGCGTCGATCGGTTGGGCCACGGCCAAGGCCGGCAGCGCGAGTAACAGGCCAACGAGGGTCGCACGACGCATCGCCGCACCTCCTTCTCCCGCTCTTCAGGACGGCCCTAGCCGACCGGGCCCCGCCGACGCAGTCAACGGATGGCCCGCCTGTGGGGGAAAGGCTGATTATGCCACCGGCCGGGGTTGATCACGGCCTCGGTTGATCAGTCGATGTGCACGGAGCGGACCGGAGGGACAGGTCATTTGCTCGGTGTGGAAACTCGGGCCGACTTCGACTGCCACGATTCGCGCTCCCAGCGATCAATGACATCGAGGAACCCTGGACAGAAGTGCTCCTTCGTCGCGCGACCAGTCAGCCTGGTCCACAAATGCGGGATCGCGCGCATCTCGCAGCCGGGCGTCGCAATCGCGCTCGCGATCAGAAAGCAGAGGCCCAAATGGCCGAACGTATAGATCATCCAGACCAGCAGCAGCACTTCCAGCGGCGGCGCCCACCAGTTCCCGTACAGCGCGAGCCCGGTGACGATGGCGACCGCGGCCACACCGACGATCACCATTCGGGGCTTCGTCCCCCACCCCCGTGTGAAGCCGATGTTGACCACCGGAGGAAACACCCAGAGGGTCAGCAACACAGCGATCCTCGAACCGCAAATCAGTGTTCATCGCGCCTCTCCCCAGTACCGACGCTCGGGAGAACTGCATGGTTCCCGCGACCGACCCGCATGTGACGCCGCGACCGGGCCATTCTACGCTCTGGCCGCACGTCGCCTCCACCTCGCCTGGGCGATCGATGTCATCTAGAGGCTTGGCACGAGAGCACGCCGCGGTACGAAGGCCGGGTGGCCCCGGGAAGTTACCCTCCCGGGGCTCCCACAGATCCGGACGTGCCCAATTCAGGCATCCGGCTCCTCGGTCTACGGGTTCGCTGCGCGACGGTAGATGCTGTGTACGACACGCGGTGGGGTGAGCGGATAGTGGCGCAGAAGACGCCGAAACGCCTCCCAGGTCAGGTGGGCTGTTCGCGAGCGCCGACTCAGCCAGGTCCGCCACCGGCGTTCAACCTGCCGGTGGAAGTTGGCTAACGCGCGCGCATTGCCGGTCACGCCGTAATACTGGTAGTGACCGCGCAGTTGCTGATTCAGCCCCGCCTGTTGGTCCGCCACGCGTTGATGCCGGTGGACTCGGCACCACCGACCAATGCGCTGCAGCGCCCGACTGAGACGACCGGAGGCCGTCGTGCGCCGCACCACCCAGCGGCCCGTCCGGGACCGCCCCCAGAAGTGGGTAAAGCCCAGGAGGTCGAAGGCCTGGCCCGGGTCCGGGTGGGCCCCCCGCCGCGGCCGGTGGAAGTCCACCAGTCGCGTCTTCTCCGGGTGGAGGGTCAGACCGTACTTCCCGAAACGTTTCGGGAGCACGGCCAGTACCCGCCGCGCGTCGTCCTCGTATTCGAAGCCCAGCACCGCATCGTCGGCGTAGCGCACCAAGAAGGCACGCCCCCGCAGGCGCGGGCAGACACACTGGTCAAACCAGGTGTCCAGGACTTCGTGGAGGAAGACGTTCGAAAGCAGCGGGCTGACCACGCCGCCCTGGGGAGTGCCCTGGTCCGGATACCAGACCTGGCCCTCTTCCATGACGCCGGCTCGTAGCCACTTCCCGATGGCGCGCCGCAGCACGCCGTCACGCACCCGTTGGTCCAGCACCTGCCGCAGCTGCGCATGGTCGACGCTGTCGAAGAAGTGCTGGATGTCAAGGTCGACCACCCACCCTCCCCCGATGTCCATGAGCCCTCGCCACGCCGCCTCGAGCGCGTGGTGCGCACGACGCCCCGGCCGGAACCCGTACGAGCAGGGCAGAAAGTCCTGTTCATAGATCGGGTCCAACGCCATGACCACCGCGCGCTGCAGGACTTTGTCCTCCAGCGTCGGAATGCCAATAGGGCGTGTCTGATTGCCCGCACCCGCTTTGGGGATGTGTACCCGACGCACGGCCGGCGCCTGATACCGGCCGGACTTGAACCGGGCCAGCAAGCTGGTCAGATTCGCCTCCAACGCGGTCTCATACTGCGCCGCCGTCACCCCGTCCACCCCCGCCGCGCCACGCTTGCGCGTGCGACGATACGCCTCCCGGAGCCAGCCCACGTCGATGAGGTGGGCCAGCGTCGTGAGCACCTGCTTTGGCGTCTGCCTCGCCAGGGTCGCTATCTTCCCTTGTTTCGTTGAGATGGTTTCACGGCTCGATGTCCGTGGCATCTGTCCCTCCGGAAGTTCCATAGTCCGACCTCCGCCTTCCCTCCATGGGGTCCCCTGGGGTGGGTTCCCCCACTTCACCGGTACTATGCAGAGGCTCCGACGTCTCGCCTCCCCGCGTCGCTTCGTTGCCTTCGCTCGGCGGTGCCATCCTGACGCCTCTTCCTTCGCTCCCTGCCCGCATGGGCGTCACGCGTCCAGAGCCCGGACCATTTCTTCAGCGGCGCCCGTCGACCGCTTCTCCAGGATGGAGAGCACGAGACCTCCCAGGTTCCTGGGGAACCCCCCTGTGTACATGCCCCGCTCTTCGACCCCGGCGGACCCCACGACCCTGGCCACGGCGGGCCGTACGATGCTGCCTTCCGCTCAGAAAACGGCGTCGGCTCCGCAATCAGTTTCCTTTCGAGGCTCAATCACGCGGCCTGCACACGCCCTGTGTACGCTTCGCAGCCGGGGTCGCCCCCGGACCACGCAACACTCGGTTCCGGCTGGTGCCTACCCTTTGCCGGGACAGGATTTCCACCTGCTGGGTTCCTCTAGAAAGTTTCCGTCATGTCGTAAGAGCTACATGGCTTCCCCTCTCTCCAGGCTTTACCTGGCGCAATTCCCGCGGGAACGCGTGGGAAGAGACACGCACCCAGTATTGACGCAAACCGCCGTCCTCAGGCTCACGCTCGGTGGCCATCAGCTACGATCGAACCATGCAGCCGATCGACGAAGGACGGCAGCGTGGGCTCGTGGAGCGCGTCCGGAGCCCTCGATGGATCACACCCCTTCGGCTCTTCGCGCTGGCGACCATACTCGCGCCGGTCCTCCAGGCCAGCGCGCCGGGGTTCGTCATGTGGAGCGCCGCGGAGCTGGACCAGCGGGACACCGCGCTGTCCGAACGTCTGGGCCCGGACCACTCCGCGCGCGAGACCCTCGCTGACTACGGGAACCCGAGCGGCGCCCACCGCTTCCGATTCATTCATCGAGACGCGGACGGCATCCCAGAGCAGCATGCGCACATCGAGGACGTCGTGCTCATCAAGAGCGGCGTGGCGACGCTGGAAGTCGGCGGCGAGCTGGTTCGCCGCACCGGCGACGATGGGGAGTTCCGCGGCTCTGGCATCGAGGGTGGGACGCGTTACGCGGTCGGTGCGGGCGACATCATGCGCATTCCGGCCGACACGCCGCACCGCTATCTGGTGCCCGCGGGTGGGCACGTCACCTATCTCCTCGTGCGGGTCCCGGCCTTCGTTGGAGAGTACGTCGCCCGGGCAGACGCGCCGGTGCTGACGTTCGATCCGCCGGGATTCGTGTTGTGGCGGTCCGCGGAACTGGACGGACGGGACGCCGCGCTGTCCGAACGGGTCGGGCCGGACCACTCCTCCCGGGAGACCCTTGCCGACTTCGGCAATCCCAGCGGCGGCCATCGCTTCCGCTTCATCCATCGGGACGCGGATGGCGTCCCCGAGATTCACGACGAGATCATCGATGTCGTGTTCGTGTGGAGCGGGGCGGCGACGTTGCTTGTCGGCGGCGACATGCTCAACCGCAGCGGCAGTCGGGGGACGGGCATCGCGGGCGGCATGCGGCGTCCAGTGGCCGCGGGTGACGTGCTCCATATTCCAGCCAGGACGCCGCACGGCTATCTCGTGCCGGAAGGCGGCCACGTGACCTACGTGCTGGTGCGCGTGCCGGCGTTCGTCACCGAGACGCTGTAAGGCATCGCAGCATGACGACGCCAACCTATTCCGCGTTGCCGATCGCCCTCGGGTCAGCGACCACCCAGGGCGAGGAAGGTCGCGCGTTCTTTCAGCAGCGGCTCGGACTGTACGCGATGTGGGTGTTCGTGCTCTCGGCGGCGTTCTATGTGCTGAACGGTGTGCTGTCTGTGATCCACGCGCCGGCGCTGCTGACGAATGTATCGTCGTTATCGCATCTCGTGACGACGCTGGTGCTCGGCGGGGTCTGGTGGGTGTGCCGCGTGGCCGTGCTGTCTCCGACGGCGCTGCGCTGGGTGGACGCCGGCAATCTCATCGCGGTGTGCAGCGGCTACGCGTTGCTGGGCGCGGCTGCGGCGCTCGACGAGACCGATTGGATCGGCGATCCGCTCCATGCCACTTTGGTCGCCCAACTGGCGCTGTCGAGCACGATCCTCACGCGGGCGGTCGCGTTGCCGAGCACCGCCTGGCGGACGTTCGCTCTCGGTGTGGTGGCGATGCTGCCGCAGCTCGTCCTTACCGGGTATGTCGTGTTCACGCGCCCGGTGTTCGTTCCGCCTGGTACGACGATGACCGGCGGCGAAGCTGCCTTTGGACACTGGATGAACACGGTGGCCTGGTGCGGCGTGGCGCTGGCGACCAGCACGGTCGGCTCTCGCATCATCTTCGGTCTGCGCGCCGAGGCCGACAAGGTGAAGAGGCTCGGGCAGTATGCGCTCGAGGAGAAGATCGGCGAGGGCGGGATGGGCATCGTCTACCGCGCCAGCCACGCCATGCTCCGCCGTCCCACGGCAATAAAGCTGCTCCCGCCGGAAAAGACCGGCGAGGAGAGCCTCCAGCGATTCGAGCGCGAGGTGCAGCTCACCGCGCGACTGTCGCACCCGAGCACCGTCGCCATCTTCGACTACGGGCGCACGCCGGAGGGTGTCTTCTACTACGCCATGGAGTTTCTCGAGGGGCTCAATCTCCAGGAGCTGGTGACCCGCTACGGCCGCCAGCCGCCCGGTCGCGTCATCCACATCCTGCAGCAGGTGAGTGGCGCGCTGACCGAGGCCCACGAGCATGGGCTCATTCACCGCGACATCAAGCCCGCCAACATCATCCTCACCGAACGCGGCGGCATGCCCGACGTCGCCAAGGTCGTCGACTTCGGCCTGGTGAAGTCGGTGGATCCCGGCGGCACCGACGCCACGATGATGATGACATCGACCAACGTCTTGACCGGCACGCCGCTGTATCTGGCGCCCGAAGCGGTCAAAGGCGACCAGCTCGTCGACGCGCGCAGCGACCTCTACGCCGTCGGCGCGGTCGGCTATTTTCTCCTGACGGCGTCCCCGGTGTTCGAATCGGGCAGCATCGTCGAGGTGTTTGCCCACCATTTGCATACCGAGCCCACGCCGCCGTCCGCGCGGATCGGCCATGCGTTCCCCACCGACCTGGAAACGCTCATCCTCCAGTGCCTGGCCAAGGACCCGGACGCGCGACCAGCGAGCGCGCGCGAGCTGCGACAGGCGCTTGCCGTCTGCGCGTCCACGACGCCCTGGTCGCTCGACCGGGCCGCCGAGCTGTGGGCGACGTGGCGCCGTGACCGGCAGGATGCGACCGCGAAAGGGGCGACCGACGACGCGCCGCCGACGCTCGCGATCGATCTCGACGAACGATAGACTGGGCGCATCGATGGCCTTAGAGGATCGCGCAGCGACCGAGTCGCCGTTTGCCGACGTCGCGCGTGAACGGGTGTTCGAGCGGCTGCCGACCGGCATCGCGGTCTTCGACCCACAGGGCAAGCTGACGCTGGCCAATCCGGTGCTCGAGCGGTTGCTCGGGCAGAATCGCGTCGATCTGGCAGGGCAGCGTCTGGCGAGCCTGCTGCACGCCGACGACCGCGACGCCGGCAGCCGGGCGTGCGACTTCTTTCTCCGTGACGGCCGCGACCGCCAGCTCGAGGCACGCCTCGCCGGCAGCGACCCCGGACTGTGGTGTCTGATCAGCCTTGGATGGATCCGCGACGATGCGGGCGCACCGACCGCCATCATTGCGTCGTTTCAGGACACCACCGAGCGGCGGCAGGCCAACGAACGGCTGCGCGCAAGCGCCGAGCGCTACCGCTTGTTGGTCGATCGGGCGAACGACATCAACTTCAACATCGACCTCGAGGGAAAGTTCACGTTCGTCAACCCGACAGCGAGCCGCCTGATGCAATACCCGACAGAGCGGCTCATCGGGATGCACTTCAGCGAGCTCGTCGATCCCCCGCACCGGGCGGAGGTCGAAGCGTTCTATGCCCGGCAATTGCGCCAGCGACTCCCGTCTACCTACTACGAGTTCCCGGTGCGCGCGCAGGATGGCAGCCTGGTCTGGCTGGGGCAGTCGGTGCAGCTGAATCTCGACGGCGAGCGCATCGCGAGCGTGCAGTCGGTGGCTCGCGACATCACGGCACGCAAGCGCGCCGAGGAGGCGCTACACGCGAGCGAGGCGCGGCTCCGGGCCGTGGTCTCGAACGCACCGGTCATCCTCTGGGCGTCCGACCTCGACGGCCGGTTCACGCTCTGCGAGGGGCAGGGGCTGACCGGACTGGGGATCACTCCGGATGATCTGCCGGGCCGACGCGTCGCCGAGGTCTTCCCCGACCCGGAGATCGACAGCTACCTACAGCGCGCGCTCGCCGGCGACACACTCCAGGTCGAACTGTCGGTCGCCGGGCAGACCTTCGATTCCTGGTACTCTCCCCTCCGGGACGCGCAGGACGCAGTGACCGGCGTCATCGGGGTGGCGGTCGACATCACGGCGCAGCGGCTCCTGCAGTCGCGTCTGCACCAGGTGGACAAGATGGAAGCCGTCGGTCTCCTCGCCGGCGGCGTGACGCACGATTTCAACAATCGGCTGACCGCCATTCTCGGGTACGCCGAGTTGCTCGTCAGCGATCTCGACGAAGGCGATCGGCGCCGCGCCGACGCCCAGGAGATCGTCAAGGCAGGCAAGCGAGCCGCCGCCGTCACGCAGCAATTGCTGGCGTTCGGCCGCCGGCAGCCAAGCCATCCGCGCGTTGTCGATCTAAGCGCCGTCATCGGCCGCGTCGAGCAATTGCTCCGGCGATCGGTCCGGGCGGACATCGACGTCGTGCTCAACCTGCAACCGGGGCTCGAGCCTGTGCGCGTCGACCCACTGCAGATCGAGCACGCGCTCATGAACCTGGTGCTGAACGCGCGCGACGCGATGCCGAGCGGCGGGCGGCTGACGATCACGACATCGTGCGTGGACCAGCGCGAGGTCGTCACCGACGTCACCATGCCACCGGGCCGCTACGCGACGATCGAGGTCGCCGATACCGGTCACGGGATCGACGGGGACACCCGCGCCCATCTGTTCGAGCCGTTCTATACGACCAAGTCGCTGGGTAAGGGATCGGGGCTGGGTCTGGCGTCGGTATACGGCGTCGTCAAACAATGCGGCGGCTACATCTTCGTGACCAGCGAGCCAGGCCGCGGCGCGACGTTTCGGCTCTTTTTTCCGACCGTCGACGAACCGCTCGGTGACGACACAGCGGAGATCCTGATGATGGAGGCGGTGGGCGGCAACGAGACCATCCTCGTTGTCGAGGGCGATGACACGGTGCGTGCACTGGCGCGTCAGGTGCTTACCGGCGGCGGCTACGAGGTGCTCGTTGCGTCACGCGCCGCCGAAGCGCTCGCTGTGGCCGAGGGCCGTTCGGGGAGGGTCGATCTGCTCTTCACGGACATCGTCATGCCTGGGATGAACGGGACGGAGCTCGCGGACCGTTTCAGCAAGCGCTGGCCCGGGACCCGCGTCGTCTTTACGACCGGATACACCGACGACGAGATGCTCCGTCGCCATCCGGTCGACCGGCTCCATCTGGTCGAAAAGCCGTTCGTGCCAAACGACTTGCTGCGCACGGTGCGCGCCGCCCTCGACGCGACCGTCACCGCGCGGGGTCCGGCCGCCGGCTAGGATCCCGAGACTACTTTGGCGACAGCCGCACCAGACCCGGCCGCGCCACCCGAGGCGTCGCTCGGACAGGCGATGGTTCCGGTCCTGCTGCTGATCGGCTTGCTCGGAAGCTCGGTCTATCTCTTCGGTGACGGCTCCTCCTCGGGCCCCAACCAGATCGCGCTCATCCTCTGCACCGGGGTTGCCGCAATCGTCGGACTTGCCAACGGGCACCGGTGGATGGAGATCGAGGCCGGTATCACCCGCGGGATCGCCACGTCGATGGGTGCAATTCTCATCCTCCTCGTCGTCGGGTCGGTCATCGGCACGTGGATCCTCGCCGGGGTCGTGCCGACGATGATCTACTACGGCCTCGCGCTTCTGACCCCATCCATCTTCTATACCGCCGCCTGCGTCATCTGCGCCGTCGTCGCGCTCGCGACCGGCAGCTCGTGGACGACGGCAGGCACCATCGGCATTGCGCTCATCGGCATCGCGACGGCGCAGGACCTCAACCTCGGCCTGGCCGCCGGAGCCATCATCTCGGGCGCGTACTTCGGCGACAAGATGTCACCCTTGTCGGACACGACCAACCTGGCGCCCGCGGTCGCCGGCACCGACCTCTTCGGGCACATCCGCCACATGGTGTGGACCACGACGCCAAGTCTGCTCATCGCGCTCGTCCTGTTCACCGTCGCGGGCGTCGTCGGGCCGGCGCCGGACGGCACCGGCGAGCTGGCCTCGGTGCGCGCGGCGCTCGAGGCGAGCTTCACGATCGGCCCGCATCTGCTCGTTCCCATGCTGCTCGTCCTGACTCTGGTCGTGCGACGGGTGCCCGCGTTTCCCGCGCTGCTGATCGGCGCGCTCGTGGGTGGGCTGTTCGCGGCGATCTTCCAGCGTGACGCGGTGCTCCGCTTCGTCGGCGACCCGGAGTTGCCAGAGACCGTCGCGCTCGTCAAGGGGGTCTGGCAAGCGCTCTACGACGGCTACACGCTGGAGTCGGGCAATGCCGTCATCGACGAGCTGCTCTCGCGCGGGGGCATGGCCAGCATGCTGATGACCGTCTGGCTGATCATGACCGCCATGATGTTCGGGGCGGTCATGGAGGTCACCGGGATGCTACAGGCAATCGCCCAGCGCATCTTGCAGGCGGTACGGGGAACGGGCAGCCTGATCGCGGCCACGCTTGCTACCTCCTTCGGCCTCAACGTGCTCGCCTCCGACCAGTACATCGCGATCGTCCTCCCCGGACGAATGTTCCGAAGCGAGTACGAGCGCCGGCAGCTCGACCCGAAGAACCTGTCACGAACACTGGAGGACTCCGGCACGCTCACCTCGGTCCTCGTGCCATGGAACACGTGCGGCGCCTACATGGCGACAACCCTGGGCGTGTCGACGCTCACGTATGCCCCGTTCGTCTTCTTCAATCTCATCAACCCGTTTGTGGCGGCGATCTATGGTTTTGCCAACATCGGGATCGCGCCGCGCGAGGCGCCGCACCGCGACGACGGATCGGCGACGCCGTAGCGCACGCGACCTGAGCTCACGCCGGAATCATCCACTGGCGCTTCCACCCGACCCGTAGGCCCAGATACAGCAGCAGCCCGACCGGGCCGGCCATGAAGGTCAACACCAGGCAGGGCACCACCAGGAGATGCGCAATCCCGACACGCCGCGCGTCGCGCACCTCCCAGGCACCGACGAACAGGTCGAACGCGAGGAAATGCACCCAACCGGCGAGCAGGAGATACGGATTCTCGAACAGGCGGGCAACCTCAGCCAACGACCCGAACCCCCCATCGGCGCCGACGAGGTTCATGCCGAACAGACCGAGGTAGAGCCCGCCCAGCACCGCAGGCAGCAACACGGCCGCGATGAACCCGTTGGCCCATCGCCAACCGGGGGCGAAGATGAGCACGATCCACCCCGGCAGCACCGCGGCGTTGGCGATGGAAAACAGTGACTCCGGCGACATCTCGCACCTCCCTCGATGACGGCGCTGACGGAACACTCGCGCGGCCGGCAGGCCGGGGTAGCCTCGGTCGTCAGGCGCGAGCTTCGGAGGATTCGAGCGTGGCGGCAGGCACGGCGGCGGCGAACCAATCGCGAGCGGCGAGGGCCGTGAAGAGGAACCAGGTCAGCAAGCACGCCGCGGCGACGGCGGTGGCCACGGAGAGCTCGGCGACCGGACGACCCGTTCCCGATTGCCAGGCGAGCGCCAAGCACGCACCCAGCCATAGTGACCCGACCAGGTGCACGCGTCGGCGCACGAGGGGCTCGGGGATGACTGCCCACCCCGCCAGGAGCGCCAGCATCGGCACCGCCTGAAGGCCGTGGAAACCTACCGCGTGCAGCGGCAAGAGATTGCCCGCCTCGGCAACATACCTACCTTGTGTCACGGCGGTCATCCAGATCCCGACCCCGAACGCCACGAAGCTGGCGAGCGCCCCGTAGCGCACCGCGAGGATCACCGGAGAAGGCGCCGCGCGGAAATACTTCACCGCCAGCACGACGAAACACCCGAGGATGAGGAGTGCGTCCAGAAAGAAGACGCCTCCGATGATCTGATCCGCGGGACCCGCGACCTGCGAGAGGCGGGGATCGAGCCCGCGAAAAGCCTGCACAGTCTCGACGGCATACGCATACAGCGAGGCGCCCGCCAGGAGGCCCGCCCACCAGCGACCGCCGCGGTCCGACCACGAAACACCGGCAGCCAGCACCACGAGCGTCAGGCCAAAGATCCCGACCGACCCGTTGAACGTGCCGGTCTCCAACAGGTTCCCCTCGGGCGCGACCTCGACACCCCGCAGTCCGGCGGCCGCCAGGCAGACGGCGCCGAGGACCACCCCCAGAACGCCCATGGCGGTCAGCGGACGCGACCAGGCGAGGGCCGGGCGAAGGGTGGCGATGAGAAACTGCAGGCGTCGTGGCATGGCGGGATCCTCGACTCTGTCGGCCGATACTCCAGCGTAGACCGCTCCCCACGATCGCGCAAGGAGGACTCCATCGATTGGGCCGGGCTCGCGTGCCCTGTCGGATAGGATATCCGCAGGACAGTTCGAGGCCGTTATGCGTACCCCTAACGAGGATCTCGTTGTGAGACCGTTGGGAACGGCCAAGGCGCGCACGGCGCGCCTCGCGGGCGCGGAGTGGGGCTCTCGGGGTCCCCGCGGAGCGCCCGCGGCGGGGCTCGGGGGCGCAGCCCCCCGTCTAGACAAGGATGACACATGGCTCAACGACCCACTGACATCGCACCCGGCACCCGCGCCCCCGGCTATCCTCGCGCCCCCGCCCACCGTGTGGCGTTTATCCCCTCTCGGGTTCCCGTCGCCGTGCGCGTGGACGGCGTGCAGATCGCCGCCAGCGCGGACGTCGTCGCGGTGGAGGAGCAGGGGTATCCGCCGCGCCACTACCTGGCCCGTGACGACGTCGACATGACGCGTGTCGAGAAGACCGACAAGACGACTTTCTGTCCGTTCAAGGGGCTCGCGACCTACTACGCGATTCGAGGACCGCAGGGCGAGATCAGCGACACGGCCTGGAGCTACGAGCGGCCGTACCACGAGGCGGAGTTGCTGCGAGACCGCATCGCGTTCGACGCGGCCACGGTCGAAGAAACGGTAGGGCAGTCGTAGGTAGCGCTAGGGCACACCGGCGAGCACCCGATCGAGCGCGAGCACACGGCGCACGGCGGCGTTGACGGCCCGCCCCGTGAACGACGCGCCGGCGATCGGCCGGATGTCGCGTCGGACTTCCAGCTCGTCCTTCAGCACCTGGTGATCGTACTGACGCAGCCAGTCCCGAGGCGGCAGGTACTGCCGCGGCTCGAAGAACACCGTCACGTCGACCCGCCGTACGCGCCCCGTGGTATCGAGTGAGATGAGCAGGCTTTGCCGGTTGGTCTTGACGTCGTGCGTGTCGACATAGGCGCGGCCCACGACTGCGCCGTCGCGACGCGCGACGTAACGGGGGAAGATCTTGCCCCGCATGTCGACCCGGGCCAACGTCGCGACGGCGGCCATCTGCGCGTCCGTCAGGATCACGCGGTCACGCGCGACCTCCGCGTCCGGATAGACCGCGGCGAGCGCCTCGGCTCGGGTGATGACCCCGTCCTGGGCTTCGGCCGTCGCCGCGATCAGCAGCGCCGGCAGGACGAGCCTTGCGAAGGTGTGAGCGCTCGACATATGAGAGCACGAACCGGATGGCGGCGGCATTTATGTGCCGGCGCCGATGTCAGCGCTGGAAGCGCTGCCGAAACGCGGTCGTGGAGCGGACGGTCACGGTGTCCGATCCAGCGTCGCCGTCGACCCCATCTGCGGGCGCGATGAAACTCGCGGCGATGCCACGCGCCTCGGCCCACGCGAGCCCCGCCTCCACACCCATCACATAGAGCGAGGTGGAGAGCACGTCGGCGGCGAGCGGATCGTCATGCCACACGCTCACAGACGCGCACCGGACCACGGTGCTGCCCGTCCGCGGGTCGAGGATATGACTGACGCGCGCCTCGCCGACCGTGAGATCGCGTTCCGACCCGCCGCTGGTGGCGAGGGAGCCGCGACTGAGCGAGATATCGACGACCGGATCGTCGCGCCGCATCGGGTGGGCGACAGCGACCGTCCACGCCTCGCCCTGCGCCACACCTGCCACCGCCACCTGCCCGCCAAGGTCGACGAGCCAGGCGCCGGCGCGTCCGTCATCGACCTCCAACACACGCCGGAGCGCCTCACCCTTCCCGAAGGCTCCCGCGTCGACGGTTACATCGGCCAGCCGCACGACACTGCAGCGGTCCGGGTCGATGCTGAGGTGACGAAACCCGGCACGCGCGTTGGCCGCCTCCAACTCGTGCGGTGTGGGCTGCCGGCCGCCGGTGCGCAGACCCCAGACACTGATCAACGGCCCAACCGCCGGGTCGAATGCGCCCCCCGTCTCACGGTGCCATCGCTCCAACTCGCCGAGCAACGGGCAGAGCGTGCCCGTCGCGGCCCACGGCACGGCTACCGGCTGGCGGTTCAACGCACTGAGCGCGCTGTCCTGGCGCCAGGTGCTCAGCTCCGCCTCCGTCTCCTCCAGGGTCCGGACCATGCGCTCGAGGCGCGCCAGGCCCGCGGTCCGATCGACCGCATCTGCGACGAGTCTCGCGCGGGTGCCCATCACGTACACGGCACGCTCGACCCGTACGGCCGCCTGCACACTGGCGCCAGGACGCCGAGCGGCGATCTGAGGACTAGCGGCAGCCAGACACACGAGTGCGCCGAACGCAACGACCGATTTCATAGAGGCAGCCGGGCCGCTCGCGGCAGGCCGTCGTCCGGCTCGACCATGGGGCTGTTCGCCACACGCCATCCGATCACGAGGTGGACCCCGTACCCGAGGACGAATGCCGTGCTGGTCGCGATGTGGGTCCAGATCAAGATGGTGCGCAGGGTCGGGTCGGCGGCCACTTGGAGCAGGTATCCCGACAGCGCCATCGCGGCGAAACTGAGGAGCGACGTCCACCCGGTCCGCCGGTTGGCCTGACTCGGCGAAAGGAGCTTCCGAATCGTGTGCGACCGGAACAACATGCCGAAAAGCGCGATGAGCACCGGCGCCGCCACGAGGTGCACCGCCAGCATGGCGGGCTGCCACGGATGGTTGATCACCGCGAACGGGTCGCCGGCCGCCATGACGTACTTCATGGCGAAGTAGGCCACCCCCGTCACGGCGACGACCGCGTGCAGGATGTTGAACGACCAGCGCTCCCAGGGTGTCATGGTCCTCGAGCCCGCTACGGCGCTACCGCGCGCTCTGTTTCCAACACGCGGTCGATGGCGAGCACGCGCCGTACAGCGTCCGTGGTCGCGACCGCGGTCAGGGTCGCCCCGGCCATCGACCGGATCGCTCGCTGCAGCGCCAGTTCGTCGTCGAGCGGTCGCTGGTCGTATTGCTGCAGCCACCGCGCGGACGCCCGGTAGTCGGGCGGCTCGAGAAACGCCGTCACGTCGATCCGCCGGACACGGCCGGCAGGGTCGAGCGAGATGAGCAGGCTCTCGCGCTTGGTGCGTACGACGTGCGTATCGACGTAGGCACGCCCGACGACGGCGCCGTCACGCATCGCGACGTAGCGCGCGATCAGCCCGCTCTCGATCTCGACGCCGCCAATCGACGCGGCCTCGGACATCTGCGACGGGGTGAGGAACACCCGTTCGGGCTCGACGCTGGCGCCCTGGTAGACAGCCGCCAGCGCCTCGTCCCGGGACAGGACACCGCCCTGCGCGGCCGCGACTGCCGGCGCGCAGGCCAGCACCGCGACCCACACGTGGAGCCAGCGGCTAGAACGCATAGCCCAACCCGACATTGAACTGGTTGACGCCCACGCGTGCATCGTTGCGGACCCACCCGTAGTCGACCTTGACGACGATGTTTGGAATCGGCTTGACCTCCACGCCGATGGTCGTGAAGGTGTTGCTGGTCGCCGCGCTCCGAGCAAATCCCGCCGGCATCGTCGCCTGCGTATCCACCTGCTCGTATCGCACGTACGGCGTCAGCCCGAGTCCTCCCCCGGCCGACACCTGCGAGAGCACGTCGTAGCCCACCTGCACGTAACCGCCGTGCATCGCCTCCGCGACGCCGTCCGTGCCGTTCAACCCCAGCACCTGATTCAGCGCCAGCGCGTCGTCGATGGTCGCGCGCGCGTAGAGTCCGCGGAGGTCGAACCCCCGCATCTGCGCCTGGCCGTGCAGGTCAACGACCGTCGTGTGCACGTCGTAGCTCGTCCCCTCGATCGCAACGTCGCCGTGGCCCGCGCCGCCGCTGTACACGCTGGCTCCGACGAAGACCCCAGGCGTCATCGTCAGGTCGACCCGACCGGTCACCGCCATGTTGCCAGCCTTGGCCCGCGACCCCTTCTGGCGACCGCCCCGGATACCGTTCGCCGAGAATTGCGTGCCGTCCAGACCGTTGACGACATACGCCCGGTAGGACACGCGGTCCACCGAGCCATGCAGGCCGCCGCCGTTGGCCCGCCAGGTCGACGGGATGATCCGTTGCTCGGTGACCGGTCGCGCGGCGCCCAGAAAGACGGTCGGCTCGTGGAACTCATTGACCAGCCCCATCGGCAGCAGCACCATGCCGCCTCGGATGCCGATATTCTCGTGCGCGAGATAGTCGAGATAGGCGAACTCCACGAACACCTCGTCCGCGTGCTCGATTTCGATCTCGGAGTTAAAGAGAAACCGGTCGTTGAAGCGGTAGCCGGCGTAGAGGATCGCGCGCACGAAATCGATCTGCGACCCGCGACCGGCGCGATCGCCGGCCTGGTTCTCGGCGCCGAAGTTCTCGTACAGCATCTCGCCATATCCGGCGATCGACACCCCACCGTCGCGCTCATAGGTCGCCGCCGCCGACGGAGCGAGACCGAGCGCTCGGACCTCGGACGGCGTCAGCGCCGCACCGGCCGAAGCGACATCCTCGCCGCTCCGCAGCCGCTCCACCTCTTCGGCGAGCACCGCGAGGCGCCGCTCGAGCTCCGCGAGATCGACCGGCTGCGCGTCCTCGGCGCCACCCTCGGTGTCGTCGCCATCGGGGGCTATGGCCGGGGCGGGGCGGTCTTCGTCGTCCCGCTGGGGCGACGCCATCAGACCGATGCCGAGCAATACGAACATGATCGTGACGGTGACAACAGGGCGCACGCGGAACATCGTGACAATCTTGAGACTGCGTCTCAATTTCAACGTGGCACTATATATCCGACTGATTTGGTCGGTCAAGAACATTGAGACCCAGTCTCATTATTGAGGACATCTTGAGATCGTCCACCGTGGAGCTCCGAGGACGGTTGACGGTGACGGCGCCCACGCCGGCGCTCCCATATCGACGGATCTTCTCCTTCTGGGTACCGCTCGCCAGCACGTGGCTCATGATGGCGGTGGAAGGCCCGTACCTCGCGGCCATCATCGCCCGTCTCCCGGAGGCGACCGTCAACCTGGCGGCGTTCGGCGTCGCCTTTGCGTTCGCGATCCTGATCGAATCCCCGGTCATCATGTTGATGGGCGCGTCCACCGCGCTGGTCGATGACGGAGCGAGCTACCGGGCGTTGCGCCGGTTTGCGTACGGCCTGAGCGCGGGCCTCACCCTGATCCAGCTCGTCGTCCTCCTGCCGCCGGTCTTCGATGGTCTGACGCGAGCGCTCCTGCTCCCAGCCGAGGTCGCGCGTTTGAGCCACGGCAGTCTGGCCCTCATGCTGCCGTGGACCGCGGCCATCGCCTACCGCCGCTTCCGCCAGGGACTGCTCATCCGCCGCGACCTGACGCGCCGCGTCGCCTACGGCACCGCGATCCGCCTGGTCGCGATGACCCTGACCGCGCTCGGCGGCTTCGTGCTCGCGCGCACGGGCGCACTCCCCGGCGCGTACGTTGGCGCGCTCGCGTTGTCGGTCGCGGTCATCGTCGAAGCTGGCGCGAGCCGGCTGATGACCCGGACCATCGTGCCCGAGCTGCGTGGGCGCGCGCGCGCACCCGAGCGCATGGCCTCCATCCGGCTGCCCGCCATCGTCCAGTTCTATGTCCCGCTCGCGCTCACCTCGCTCCTGGCATTGTCGATTCAGCCGCTCGTCACGGCGTTCATGGGACAGGCGCGGTTCGCGCTCGAGTCGCTCGCCGTGCTTCCGGTCATCCATGGTCTGACGTTCGTGTTCCGAGCCATCGGTTTGTCGTACTTCGAGGTGGGTATCGCGTTGATGGGTGACCGGCGCGAGCACTTCCCGCGGATCCGCAACTTTGCCGGGGTCCTGGCGGTGGCGTCGACCGCGGGCCTAGCCACGATTGCCTTCACCCCTCTTGGCGGCCTGTGGTTCCGCACCATCTCCGGGCTCACGCCGGAACTGACGGCATTCGCGCTCGGACCGACGCGCATCCTGGTCATCTTCCCTGCGCTGGCGGTCGTCTTGCACACCGCGCGCGCGGTGCTCGTGCACGCTCATCGCACCCGATCCATCACCTGGCCGACCGTCGTCGAGCTCGCCGGGGTCGCCGCGATGCTGGCGTTCGGGATTCATCGTTTGGATCTCATCGGCGCCATCGCCGCGTCGGTCGCGATGCTCACCGGTCGTGCCCTCGGCACGGTGTGGTTGATTCGGCCGTGCCTGCGCGTGTTGCGCAGCGCACCCGCGACCGCCGCGCGTGCGACCGCCGCACCGGCGGTCGCAGAATAGAGATCCGGCCATCCCAGGACAGCCGCTCTGGACGAGCGAATGGATCGTCTGCGGGTTCTTCGCCTATCTCGTCGTGCTCGCACGGGTGCGTCCCATGCGTGGCCTGACGCGCGGCCGCATCGTGCTGGTCAGCCTCGTCTGCGTCGGTCTCGTCGTGATGCTGTCGCAGCTCCGCCCGTTGCCGAGCCTCCGCGTCGCCCGCGAGTGGCTCCCCACGATCTACCTGCTCCACGCGTACTGGTTGTGCGGGCTCTTCTATCGCGGTCCGATGCGCCGCCTCGAAGACCACCTGCTCGCCATCGACCACTGGCTGTTTCGACAGGGTCGGCTATTACCGTCGGTGTCGCCGGGCCGGCGATTCGTGCTGTCGTATTTCGAGGTCGCCTACCTCATGGCCTACCCCCTGGTGCCAGCGAGCTTCGGGGTGTTCATCGCGCTTGGCCACCGCGACGAGGCCGACAGTTTCTGGACGGCAATGCTGCTCGCGTCGCTGGTGTGTTACGGGGCGCTGCCGTGGATTCAGACCCGGCCGCCACGCGCGATCGAGCGCGCACACCCCTTCGGAGGACACGGGCTGGCGGTTCGTCGTCTCAACCTCTCCCTCCTGCACCACGCGAGCGTGCAGGTCAACACGTTGCCGAGCGGCCATGCGGCCACGGCCGTCGCCGCAGCGCTCGTCTTGCTGACCGCCAGCATGCCGGTTGGCATCGTGGTTGCCGTCGTCGCCGTCAGCATCGTGTTCGCCACCGTGGTCGGGCGCTATCACTACGCGGTCGACAGCGTGCTGGGGAGCGCGGTCGGTGTCATGGCGTGGTGGATCGCGTTCCGCTGGTGAGGGGTCCATGGCGACGGTCGTGCGACGCGTCGTCGGTTCGGGAGACGACCCCGTGGCGCAACACGGCCGCTTCCGCCGCCGTGAACCGGAGAGTCGCCAGCCGTCGCCGCCGAAGATCGACAACCGACCAGCCTCGCTGCATGATGCCCGTCCGCCGATGGGCTGGTGACCGCAGGATGAGGTGGCCAAGCTCGTGCGCCACCACGATGCCGAGAAGCGCGGACGGCGAGACACCGGCGGCGGCCGCCAGGCGTGCGGTGCGAGCCGGATACACGTTGGCCACGACGCCGCGCCTCGTGACGGGATCGAGGCTCGCGTAGCCCAGCGCGTAGTCGGACGCCGGCCCTGCCGGAGTCTCGGGCAGCACACGGAGCCACAGCTCGCCGGGTGCCGCGGTCTGCCGGCAGCGCGCGGGAGTGCGGTCGCGGCGCACGCCGCAGACCAGCCAATCGATGACGACGCCGGCGTCGCGATAGAGATCATCAGCGACCGTGCGCGCGCCGGCAAACGTACCCTCATCCACGGTCGCGAGGACGTGGACGCGGACCCGCAGCCGCGGCTGCCGTTGGTCCGCTGAACCGGCGACTGCGGACATCCCGATGCACAGCGGGACGAGACTCAGGACGACGAGCGTGTCGACGCAGCGCGCGATTCCCATAGCTGTCACCTCGGTCCGGGCGACGCAGACGCGCGACCACCCGAACCCGAGTGTGGGCTCCGCGAAGAGGTGCCTCAATGACGGGGAGAGAGCGAGAAGATGACGGGTCTATGACCGCCGAACGCGCGCCAGGGGAAGGAGTTGTGAAGCCACCGGACCTAGACGATGGGATTGCCCGAGGCCGGTGAGCCGGCAAGGATGTCGGCCAGCACGCGCAGGCCGCGCTCGAGCACCGCACGTGTGGGCGGCATGCCGAGCGCAACTCTAATTGCCCGCGGGGTCGGAGCACGCCCGACGGCGAACTTTCCGGCCGCATCGACCAGGACGCCCTGGCGCCGCGCCTGGGCTTCGAAATCCTCGGCGCGCCATGGTGCGGGCAAGCGAAGCAACACATGGGGTGCGGCCTCATGCCCCGACAGATCAAACGCACCGAGCACGGTGCGCGCCAGCCGGTTGCGCGCCGCCGCCTCGTCGCGCTTCCACGCGAGAATGCGGTCGGCAAGGCCTCCGTCGATCCAATCACTGGCAATCTCGGCCGTGATCGGGGAGGCCATGACGACGGTCGCAAACATCGCAGGAACGAGCGGTTGCACCATATCCGGTGGACCGGGTGGGGCGACCAGGTATCCGATCCGCAGAGCCGGAATCAGCGTCTTCGATGTGCTGGTGATGTAGTAGGCACGCGACGGACCGTAGGCTGCCAGCGGCTTCGCCCCGTCGACGAACAACCCGTAGCTGTCATCTTCGACAATCACCAGGTCGTGGGCAGCCGCCACCCGCGCGACCTCGCGCCGGCGGGCCGCGGACATGACCGCCCCGGTCGGGTTCTGCGCGCTCGGGACGCAATAAAGCAGCTTCGGGTGATCCCGACGGCACGCGTTGTCGAGCGCGTCCGGCCGGAGCCCCTCGTCGTCCATCGGGAGCCCTTCGACTCGAACTCGCAGATACGCAGCCACTGCCGCCAGACCGCCGTAGGTCAGCTCCTCGGTCACAACGAGATCGCCTGGCGTCAGCAAGGTCGCGAAGGCGACCTGCATCGCGTGCTGAGCGCCGGCGGTCACCAGCACGCGATCTGGAGAGACGTCGAGCCCGGTACGACCAATCCAGGCAGCGCCGGCAGCGCGGTCGCGGCTGGTGCCCACCCATGGCTGATAGCCGACACGCCGCATCGGGTCGAGGGTGGGCGGCTGGCGGAACCGAGCCGCGATCTCGTCGGCGTGAGCCGTCGGCAACAGCGCGCTAACGCTGCAGTCGATGTGGCCGTCGTGCGCCTCGAGGTCGTGGAGCTGATGCGGCAACGGCGCCGGGCGACGGACGAAGCTGCCGCGACCGACGTGGCTGTTGATCAACCCGCGACGTCGGGCCTCCGCGTAGCCGCGGGTGACCGTCGTAACGGTCAGCCCAAGCTCATGAGCCAGGTCGCGCTGCGCTGGAAGCCTTGCGCCGGGAGCGAGCGTGCCGCTCTCGACGTCGCTGGCGAGCTCGTCGGCGATCGCCTGATAGATCGGACCGTCATGGCCGGCCAGACTAGGGACCCATATTGTCATACAACAATACTCACATTGACAGCGTCACGACGCGATATTAACTTACTACATCACTTCCTTCAATGCGTTCTATTCGACACATTGTATGCGTACAATAGCTCCGCGGTTGACCCAGAAACACAGACGGTCCATCGGTGCCGCGCGAGGGGCGAGATCCGCGTGACGGGCGTGCTCCGCCTCGGCGTCTTCGACGTCGACCTCGACACCCGTGAACTCCGCAAGCAGGGGGTAAGGGTCCACGTCCAGGATCAGCCGTTCGAGGTCCTCACGCTGCTGCTCGAACATCCTGGAGCGGTGGTCACGCGTGCGCGCCTCCGGCACAAGTTGTGGCCAGACGGAACTTTTGTCGATTTCGAGCACGGCCTCAATGCCGCCATCAAACGGCTGCGAGCGGCGCTCGGGGACTCGGCCGGGAACCCTCGCTACATCGAAACCCGACCCAGGCATGGCTACCGCCTTATTGCACCGGTCGGCGTGGTCGGCGATGACGTCCGCCCCTCCCCGCTCGCGGTCGAGCACTCGGGCGAGTCGGCGGAGGCAGCGACGGACAACCGACGGACCCGGCTCGCGGTACTCCCCTTCGCCAACCTCAGCGGCGACCCGTCACAGGCGTATTTCAGCGACGGGATCACCGAGGAAATGATTGCGCGACTCGGCCGCATTCGTCCCGACCGCCTCGGCGTGATCGCCCGCACCTCGGCGCAACGGGTGCATGCGTTGGGCTACGGCATCGACCAGATCGCGCGCGAGCTGCGCGTGACGCACGTGATCGAAGGGAGCGTGCGTCGTAGCGGCGAGCGCGTCCGCATCGCGGTCCAGCTCATCGACGCCGACGATCAAACGCAAGTCTGGGCGGAGACGTACGAGCGCCGTCTCGACGACTGTTTCGCGATCCAGTCCGATGTCGCCGGGCACGTTGCCGACGCATTGGCGGTCGAGCTGTTGCCCGAACAGCGCGCGGGCCGCACACGACACGGCGCCTGTTCCGCGGAGGCCTACCAGGCCTACCTCAAGGGTCGCTTCCATTGGGCCAAGTGGGGAATGAGCGGCGCTGGCGCAACCGCCAGCGCGAGCAGGGCCATCGGGTGCTATGGACAGGCGATCGAGCTCGACCCGACGTTCGGCCGGGCGTACGCCGCACGCGCACGGGCACGCAGCTGGATGGTCGAGGAAGGCAATCCATCAGGGAACGACGGGCTCGAGGCCGCTCGGACGGACGCGGAACGCGCGCTCGAGCTAGACCCGCAGCTGACGTGGGCCTATCTCGCGCGAGCCTCGGTACGCCACGTACTCGACTGGAACTGGGCCGGTGCGGAAGCAGATTACCGGCGGGCCGTCGAGCTCAGCCCGAATTGCGAGGCTGGGCACCGGGGCTACGCGCGGTTTCTGGCCGGCATGAGTCGACACGACGCCGCCGTCGCCGAGTCGCGGCGCGCGGCCGAGCTCGACCCCTACTGTCTGATCGTCAATACGACGCACGCATGGGTGCTCTATGTCTCCGGCCACAACGACGAGGCGCTGGCCGCGTGCCGGCACGTGCTCGACCTCGACCCGGAGTTCGCACTGGCCCATCGCCTGTCCGGCGTCATCCATCTCGAGATGGACGAGTGCGTGCCCGCCGTTCGTGAGCTCGAGCGTGCCGCGCAGCTCGAGGACCGACGGCCGGCGAGTCTCGCGTGGCTCGCGAATGGCCTCGCTGCCGTCGGGCAGCCGGACGACGCGCGCGCCGTGCTGGCTGAGCTCCTCGAGGAGCGGCGCCAGCGCTACGTATCGCCATACTGGGTGGCGGTCGTCCACGCGGGACTACGCGAGGGCCACGCGGCCTTTGCAGCGCTCGACCGAGCGTGCGACGAACGGGCACTCGGGCTCGTCGATCTGGCCGCCGATCCTCGCTTCACGTGGCTACGCGCCGACGAGCGCTTCACGAGGCTCTTGAGACGGATCGGTCTGGCCAACGACGGCAGCTGACGCGCGGCCCGGAGGGCAAATGGGACGCTATAATGCAGGCGTTCTCGTCGGCGTGCTTCCCCAGCGCCTCGGGTGGAAAGGGACAAATGCGATCGCAGATGCGATACCTAGCAGCGGTCTTCGCCACCGTCGCGGTCAGCGTGTTCGACCCTGCGCCCGCCGCCGCACAGGACGAGCTTGCGGCGGTCATCCAGATCGAGTCCGGCGGTCAGCCTGCCATGACGATGGACTATTTCCTGGGCCCCGACCGCATGCGGATGGATCTCGACCAGGGCATGTCAGTGGTCTGGTTCAGCGGAGATAGCCCGCGGATGCTGATGGTCCAGCACGCGGATCGGCGATACATCGAATGGGGACCGGATCAGCTAAAGATGATGCAGCAGATGCTCCAGCGGATGCCCGGCGCCGGGGGCGGCAACGAGCAGGTCGATTTCGGTGTCGCGGCGCTGGCTTTCGAGGAAACCGGCCAGACGGCGACGGTCGGCGACTGGGACGCGTTCGAGGTGCGCATGACGGGCGCGGACCAGGCCACGACCTTCTGGATGACGACCGACATCGAGTTCGGGCTCTTCGAGATCAGCCAGCGGGTCGCGGAGGCTGCCGACGCGCTGCGGATGCCGACCGCGGGCGGCGGTGCAGCCGGCGCCCAGCAGTTCCTGCGCTACCAGGGGCTAGCGCGGGCGCAGGGGCTGCCGAACGGGCGCGTCGTCAGGATGAACATCGACGCCGACGGGCAGCCGACGACCATCACGCTGCAGAGCATGGAGCCGGGAGGACTGCCGGCCGACACGTTCGACCCGCCGTCCGACTACGAGCAGATGCAGATGCCGTCGATCCCGGGACTCCCCGAAGACTGAAGGAAGGTATGCCATGACCGCGAAAACGTTCGTCCTGCTCGCCGCCGTCATCGCGGCGCTTGGCTCGCCGTCCGCGGTGCGCGCCGCTGACTACCATCACATCCACCTCACCACGACCGACGCCGCCAAAGCGAAGCAGTGGTACATGACCCACATGGGGTGCACCGACTACGGCCGCGCCAACGCGTGCGCGGCGGGAGGCACCCTCATCATCTTCTTCGACCGCGATGCGGTCGACGGCCCGAGCGTCGGGAGCGGCGTAGACCACATCGGGTTCTCGTTCCGCAACCTCGGCGCCAAGATGCGCTCCTACGAAGCGGCGGGCGTCACGATCGTCGAGCCGATGCGGGAGATCGACGGCCTCTTCAAGCTGGCCTTCGTCGAGGATCCGTGGGGCACCAAGATCGAAGTGGTCGAAGACCACGAATGGGTCGGCTTTCATCACCTCCATCTGCGGTCGCCCGATCCCGACGGCACGCTGGCGTGGTACGAGAGCATCTTCGGCGGTACGCGTGACCGCCTGAAGGGACGGATCGGTGGGCTCCGTTACGGCCCGGTCTGGCTGCTCGTGACTCGGCACGAGGGCGAGTTGGCTCCGACCGCCGGCCGGGCCTTCGATCACCTCGGCTGGGAGTTCCCGGACCTACCTGCGGCCGCCGAGGCAATCAAGGGGAAGGGAGTGGCATTTACGATGGAGCCGCGCCCGTTCACTAACCCTCTCGGCGAAGAGATGATGATCTCCTTCGTGGAGGGTCCCGACGGCGTCAACATCGAGATCGTGCAGCCGTAGTCGAGGGTCGGCAGCTATAGCTGCGATTCCAGCCCCGCGTCGGTCGCGGGCACGTGCATCCCGGCCTCCCCGGCGCGCACCAGGGCGAACCGGGTGCTGATCGGCCCGACCATCTCGTAGATCCCGACGCCGGCAAGCACCACGGTCGACACGATCGGCGCGTAGGCGTCGAAGCGCTGGCTGACGGCCAGCGTCAGGCCGACGGCGAGACCCGCTTGCGCCAGCAGCCCGAACCCGAGGAAGCGCTGAACGTTGGATTCGAGTCGCAGCCACCGGGCCCCGGCGATGGCCCCGGCGAACTTGCCGACGGCGCGGCCGCCCACATACACCAGCCCGATCAGACCCATCGACTGCACGAGCGTTAGGTCGAGATCGGCACCGGCGATCACGAAGAAGATGGCGTAGAACGGCGGGTCGGTGCCGGCCAGCGTCTCGAAGAGACGGCCGCTCCGCGCCGACAGGTTGACCATCGTCGCGCCGACAGCCAGGCTGGCGACGAGCGGCGACAGGTCGAGCCAACGCGACACGCCGACACAGAGCAAGATCGAGCCGGCCAACAGAATCAACATCTCCCCTGTTTCCGTGACCCGCGTCGACCACGCGGCCAGCATCAAGCCGACGAGAAAGCCGAGGGCTGCCGATCCGACGAGCTGCCACACGAGCGGAAAGAGCGCGCGGTAGACGGTCTCGGCCAACGACGCCGCGCCGAGACCGGCAGACAGATCGATGAGTGCGGCGACCAGGCTGTAGGCAGCGATGCAGAACAGGTTGTTGACGGCGATGATGCCGAGCAGGTTCTCGGTCAGCGGGCCCTGGCTATCACATTCGCGAATCACCATCAGTGTCGACGCGGGGGCGGTCGCGATGGCGATCGCGCCGAGCAGGAATGCAACCTGCCAGGGCTGGCCGATGATGAGCACCCCCGCGGTCACGAGTGCCGACGCGAGGACCGATTCGATCAGGGTGAGATAGAGGATCTGTCGGCCCAGCCGGCGAAACCGGGAGAACTCGAATACCGATCCGATCGAGAACAGAATGAGACCGAGGGCAATCTCGCTGATGACCTGGAGCGCGAGGAGGTTGTCCGCGGAGACCCAGCCCAGCACGGACGGTCCGAGCGCGACGCCTGCGAGGATGTAGCCGGTCACCTCGGGGACGCGCACGTATTTCACGAGGTGCCCGGCGAGCAGCGCGAGCAGCAGGATGAGGCCGAGCGACGTGAGCTCGTCCATTACGGTTTAGGGCAGCACAACGGCCCAGCGCCGGCCGGCACGCTCCAGCTCGAGCAGCACTGGCGCCTCGCGGGTCGACGCCAGGGCCGCCCGCACCGCCGCCAGATCGTCGGGCACGGCGTGGTCGACTCGCACCAGCCTGTCGCCCGCGCGCAGGCCGGCGCGATCGGCAGCCGTTCCGGGAATCACCGAGTCGATGCGATGCCGACTGGACGTGTCGTCCCACACCAGCCCGTCACTGGCCTCGTTCGCCTGCCAACCGACGAATGCGCGCGGGTCGGACGGCACCCGCACAGCCAGAATGTCGTCGCCACGTCGAACGGCGACGTCGAACGCGTCGAACTCGCCTGGATCGACGAGTGGGCCGAGCTGGTCGACTGCCACGATGGGCTCCGCGTTGATGGCCACGATGACGTCGCCTGGCCGGATGCCGGATGCATCGGCCAGGTAGCCGGTCCAGACCTCTCGCACGAGCACGCCGGTCGGGGCGTGGAGGTGGGCTCGTTCCGCTGGCGTCGGATCGGTCAGCCCCATCCCGTATCGGTGCGCGAGCCGGCTGTGCAGTGTCGCCGCCCGGCGCACCAGCAGGTCCACGTCGCCCACGGGCACGGCCGCATAGCGCTCGTCGCAGGCCAGAACCACCGCCAGCAACCCGCCGTCGAGGTCGAAGAGGCCCGCCCCCGCTAGCTCGGCGGCCAGCGTGATGCTCGTCGCCACATCGCCCACCACTTGCCCGGCGCACCGAAGCTCCGACGTCGCCAGATAGGTCGCCGGTGTGAAGCCGCGGCGGCCGCGGTTGGAGACGAAGAGCATCCAGTCACCTGCGGCGAGCTGGGTGGTCGCGCCGCGCGTGGCTGGCACGAACCCGCCGGCCTCCGGTACACGCAGGGTGGCCAACGGGAGATGCGGACCGCTACCGACGGTGGCTACGCCGAGCTCGCCGGTGGTATTCGACACGGTGGTCGCGTCCGGGAAACGCGGCTCGAGCCTTGTCGTCACGACGAGCCCTGGCTCCCAGACAATGCCGCTGCGCCCGAGGCCGCGTACACCAACAACCGCGGTCTCGAGATCGCCCGCGACCGTGGCGAAGTACTGGGCCATGCTCTCGAGCGAGCGCCGCTGTGCGAGTCGCGCCAGCCCTCTGAGTTCCGCCTGCGACGGCCCGGGTGGCGTGGGTGTGTCGGCCGCCGGTGGTGGCCGCAACAGCGTCCCGACCGCGAGGATGGCGGCAGCCACCAGCGCGAGGATGACGACATAGCGGCGATTGGCGACTGGCGTGCCCGTTTCCAGCGGGATGACGGCCTCCTCTAATCGATTCTACGTGAACGGACGATCGCGCCAGCCGTTGCGACACGGGGGACGTGGTGATACAACGGACACGCTCGAGGGAGGTGGACATGCTCACGAACGCGAAGACGCGTCGTCGGTTTCTCCAGGGCGCGGGACTCGCCGCCGGGGGCGTGCTCGGTCAGACACTGGGGGCCGGGATCGCGGCGCAGGCCCCCACGGAGACGACGCCGGGCGCGCGGTTCCGCGAGCTCCTCCGACGATCCGAGCCGAGCCGCTGTGTCAACTGCGGCGACGTCGCGACCGCCAAGCTTGCCGCCCTGCATGGCTTCGAGATCGTCATGACCGGCGGCAGCTCCCTCTCGCTCAGCAAGTACGGGTTTGGCGATTTCGGCATGATCACGATGGACGATCTGGTGGAGTTCTGCGATCGGACCGCCAACGCCACCGATGTCCCGATCATCGCGGACGCCGATGACGGCGGCGGGAACCCGCTGAACGTCTACCGCACGGTCCAGCGGATGGAGAAGGCCGGCGCCGCGTGCGTCATGATCGAGGATCTCTACGGCGCGAAGCACCTCGCCGGCTACGACGAGGGGAAGATCACCAGCCGGGAGGCGATGGTCGACAAGGTACATGCGGCGGTCGATGCCCGACGCGACGCCAATCTGGTGCTGCTCGTCCGCAGCGATGTCGTGGCCGACGGTGGCCCGCTGGACGAGGCGCTCGAGCGGGTCGCGCTGTACGCCGCCGAGGGGGGCGATGTCATCTTCGTCCCGGGCATTCCACTCGACCAGTGTCCGCGAGCGGTCGAGATGGCCGGACGCCCGATCCTGACCGGCGCGCCATCGGTCCGCGACGCGCGCGAGAACCGGGTGAGCATCCTCTTCGTCGGGGCCATGGGGGCGATCGCCATCGGCGCTATGGACCGCGCGATGGCGCAGCTCGCGCGCGACGGACGGATCGGCGACGCCGGGGAGATCGCGACCGGGCCCGAGCGCCGGTTGCAGCTGATCGAGAACGCGGCGGCTGTCGAGCGCGCCGCGACCTACAACGTGCGGCGAGAGGATGGCCAATAGCGCTCATGCCCCGTCGGCTGACCCAACAGCTGGTGCGTGAGCTGGCGCTCGCCCTGCCCGAGACCCACGAGCATCAGCACCATGGTCGCGCGGACCTCCGAGTGAAGAACAAGATCTTCGCGACGCTGCCCGAGGACGGCCGCACAGTCAACGTCAAGACGACGCCCACCGACCTGGACCTCCTGGTCTCGACGGCGCCCGAGACCTTCCCTGACGTCTGGGGCGGCATATGGGTCGGCGTCGACCTGGGACACGTCAGCCGCAGACGCCTGCGCGGCCTGCTGATCGCGGCGTGGAGACGGGCCGCGCCGAAGCGGCTGCGTGATGCGCACGCGGATATCGTCTGAGGCGGCCACATCGTCGGCGTAGGCTCAACCCCGTCAATCGAGGAGGGCGCGATGGTTTCCGTTCTGGCACTCTGGCTGCCGATTCTGGTTGCGGCGGTCCTCGTCTTCATCGCCAGCTCCATCATTCACATGGTGCTGAGCTATCACAACGCGGACACGCCCCAGGTTCCCGACGAAGCGAAGGTGATGGACGCGTTGCGACCGTTCAAGATCGCGCCGGGCGATTACGTCATGCCCTGCGCGGCGAGCACGAAGGAGATGGGATCACCGGAGTTCGTCGAACGGTCCAACGCTGGCCCGGTCGCGTTCGTGACGGTGCTCCCGAACGGCCCCATGGCCATAGGCAAGAGCCTGGCGCAGTGGTTCGTCTATAGCATCGTCGTCGGTGCGACGGCTGGTTACGTTGCGGGACTCACCTTGGCGCCGGGCACCGACTATCGCGTCGTGTTCCGCATCGTCAGCACCGTCGCCTTCGCCGCCTACGCGCTGGCGCTGGTGCAGAACACCATCTGGTATTACCGCGGCTGGGGATTCACGCTCCGGACGATGTTCGACGGGCTCGTCTATGCGCTCCTGACCGCCGGGACGTTCGCCTGGCTCTGGCCGGAGTAGCGACCCACGCGGGCGCGCGAGGCGCGTTCGGAGTCAGCGTACGGTCGCCCGCACGACCCGCTCGATCGTCAGGCCCTGCACGACGATCGAGAAGACCACGACCCCGTAGGTCGCGGCGAGGATCACCGGCTTGTGCGGGCTCTCCGGTAGCGACAGCGCCAGCGCGACGGAGATACCGCCGCGGAGACCACCCCAGACGAGCACCGGGATCGCGCCGGCCGTGAACTCGGTGCGCAGCCGGAGCAGCGTGATCGGACCGGCCACCGCGGCGAAGCGGGCGAGTAGGACGACCGGGATCGCCAAGAGCGCCACCCCCACGACCTGGCCCGTGACGGTAATGGCGACAACCTCGAAGCCGATCGCGAGGAACAGCAATGAGTTCAGCACCTCGTCGAGGAGCGACCAGAACGTCTCGATGTGCTGGCGGGTCGCCGGGCTCATCGCAAAGCGCTTGCCGTGATTACCGATGAACAGGCCAGCCACCACCACCGCAAGCGGTCCGGACACGTGCAGGCGCGCGGCGACCGCGTAGACCGCCATCACGAGCGACAGGGTGATGAGCACCTCGAGGTTGTGCTCGTCGATGGTCTTCATCGCTCGGTACGCGGCGTATCCCGCTCCGAGCCCGAGCAGCACGCCCCCGATCCCTTCCACCGCGAGCAGCTCGGCAGCGCCGGCCACTGACGCGTCGCCGTGCTCGCCGCCACCGGCCGCCATCGCGACCAGGACGGAGAACAGGACCACGCCTACACCGTCGTTGAACAGGCTCTCTCCGGCGATCTTCGCCTCGAGCGACTGCGGCACGTGCACCGCCTTCAAGATGCCCATGACGGCTACCGGGTCCGTCGGTGATATCAATGCGCCGAACACGAGGCAATACGCGAACGGCACCGCGAACCCGAGCGCCGCGAACGCGTAGAACATCAGCCCGGCCACGATGAGCGTGGAGGTGACGATGCCGACGGTTGCGAGCATCGAGATAGCCCAGCGACGGCTGATGAGCGCATCGAGATCGACGTGCAGCGCGCCGGCGAACAGCAGAAAGCTCAACAGCCCCTTCATCAGGGTGTCTTCGAAATCGATGTCCGTCAGCAGGCCGCGGACCGTGGACTCGAGACCGACCCCCGGAAGGACGGCATCGATGGCGAGGAGCAGGATCGAGACCACCAGGGCGATGATGACCAGGCCGATCGTGTGTGGCAGCCGGAGCCAGCGGTGGTTGAGATAGCCGAACACCGCGGCGAGCGTCACGAGGAGCGCGATGAGGTTGAAGATGGCGGCGACACTCATCGGCGGCGTGTCGTCTTCCGCGACGTCTTGCGCGATGTCTTCCGTGTTGTCTTGCGCGTTGTCCCGCGGGCAGGCGCCCGCGCGACCGCCTGACGCGAGCTCAGTTCACCCAGCGCCACGCTCCGCTGGTAGGCGGCCAGGACCGCCTTGGAGACGACGGTCCGGAAACTCCCCTTTTCGAGCTGATACAGCGCATCGGCACTTGTGCCGCCCGGCGACGTCACGCGGTTGCGCAGCTCGGCCGGGTGCACGACCTGCTGCTGCGCATAGATGGCCGACCCACGAATGGTCTGCACGACCAGCTCGCGCGCATCGTCACGGGAGAACCCGAGGTGCACCGCCGCGTCGATCAGCGCCTCCATCAGCAGAAACACATAGGACGGACCGGAACCGCTGATGGCGGTGGCCATGTCGAGGAATCGCTCGTCCTCCACGTAGAGCTGCTGGCCCAAGGCCGACACGATGGCACGCGCTTGTTCGCGCTGCGCCGCCGAAACTTCAGGCGTGGCCGCCCAGACCGTCATCCCCTCGCCGACCTGTGCAGGGGTGTTGGGCATCGTCCGGACAATCGCTCGGTGCTTCAGCGCGGTGGCCATCGACGCTATTGTCGAGCCGGCCACGATGGACACGACGAGCGCATTCGAGGCGATCTGACCACGGAGATCCGCAAAGACCGCTGGCAACACCTGCGGCTTGACCGCGAGCACGATGACGCGCCGCCCACGGGCGGCGGTCCGATTGTCGAGCGTGGTGCGGATCCCAAACCGGTCGCGGACTTCGGTCAGGCGCTCCGCATGCCGATCGCTGGCCGTGATCCGGTCAGGTGAGAGCTGATGCCGCGACAAGAGGCCGCCGATCATCGCCGAACCCATCGCCCCCGCGCCGATAAAGGTCAGATTGAGGTCTTTCAAGGCATCGGTCTTCTTCACGCATTCTCCTTGGTGGTCCGGCCCGCAGAACGTCACGCGACTTGGGTATTCTAGGGGGCCTCCGACCCACATGGATCCCATCGCCCACACACTCATCGGTGCCAGCCTCGCCGAGACTCCGCTTGGACGCCGCACCGCCATGGCCGCGCCAACGTTGATCTTCGGGGCGAACGCACCCGACCTTGACGCCGCGACGATTTTTCTCGGAAACAACCTCTCACTCGGGTTCCGGCGCGGCTGGACGCATGGTGTGCTCGCGATGGCGGTGTTGCCGATCGCGTTGACCGGATTGATCCTGCTGCTCGACCGCATCGTCGCGCGCGCGCGCGGCGTCGAGGCCCGCGCCCGGGCCGGCCCGATACTCGCGCTGGCCTATCTCGGGGTGCTGACGCACCCGGCGCTCGACTGGCTGAACACGTACGGCGTTCGCTTCTTGATGCCGTTCGACGGCACCTGGTTCTACGGCGACGCGCTGTTCATCATCGACCCCTGGGTGTGGCTCCTCGCGGGCACCGCGGTCGTGCTTGCACACACGCGCTCTCGCGCCAGCATCGCGGGGTGGCTCGCATTGGGAGTCGCTGTGACCTCGCTGGTCACAGGGTTTCCCGGGACGCCGACGGCGTCGCGGCTGTTATGGGTCGCCGGGATAGGGGCGATCGTCGGACTCCGCCTCTGGGGAGGGTGGCAACGTCAGTTACCGCGGGTCGCAACCAGGTGCGTGGTCGGTATCGGCCTCTATGCCGTGACGATGGTCGGCCTTTCCAGCCTCGCGGAGCGGCAGGTGCGAGCCTGGCTGGCCGAGCACGACGACTTCCCAGTGGCCATCCTGACCAGTCCCGCCCCGGCCAACCCCTTTCGATATGACGTCCTCGTGGACGACGGCCAGCATTATCACTTCCTGGAGCTGAACTGGTTGGCGAATGAGCCGATCCGCATCGCGGCCCCGGCGATCGACCGCGGACTACGCGGCCCAGTGGTGGAAGCGGCGCTCGCGGCACCGCACGTGCAGGGGGTGCGGACCTGGATGCGCTTCCCCGCCTTCGTCGTCGAGGAGACCGCTACCGGCTATCGCGTATCGATCAGCGACCTTCGGTACGCACGGCGTCCGGGCGGGGGGCTGGGTTCCGCGGTGGTGGAGCTCGACCACGATCTCAACGTCCGCTGAACAGCCGCGAACAGCGCGCGGGCGTTGTCAAGTTGAGGCCGCAGGTGGCAGAGTAGGCCGATGCCTAGCCAGCCGCCCAGCTATCGTGGATACCGATTTCCCTCTGAGATCATCAGTCACGCCGTCTGGCTCTACCACCGTTTCGGCCTGAGTTTCCGGAATGTCGAAGATCTCCTCGCCGAACGGGGTGTCACCGTGACGTATGAGGCGATTCGGCAGTGGTGTCGAACGTTCGGGCTTGACTACGCACGGCGGTTGCGGCACCGCCGAGGCCGCCAGGGCGACACTTGGTATCTGGACGAGCTTTTCGTCAAGATCCAGGGGCAGCAGCAGTATCTGTGGCGGGGCGTCGACGAAGACGGCGACACGATCGACATTCTCGTGCAGTCGCGGCGCAACCGGCGGGCGGCGCTCCGCTTCTTCCGGAAGTTATTGAAAGGACAGGGCTGTGTACCTCGACAACTGGTCACAGACAAATTGCGCAGTTACCCCGCGGCCTGCCGCACCGTGATGCCGTCCGTGGTCCACTGCACGGACCAGTACGCGAACAATCGGGCGGAAGTCTCCCACCAACCGACCCGGCAGCGGGAGCGTCAGATGCGCCGATTCAAATCTGCTGCCCACGCGCAACGGTTTCTCTCGGTGCACGGACCTATCCACAATCTCTTTCGTGTCGGCCGCCACCTCCTGCGGGCCGTCCATCATCGGCTCTTGCGAACACGGGCCTTCGGTGTCTGGCGTGAGGTGACCTGTGTCTGAAGCTGAAGAACGGGTCCTCGCCTCATCGGGGGCGGAGCCTGCCTGTTCAACGTCAACTTGACAATGCCCGGCACAGGCATGCGAAGAAACGGACCCGCTCATTCTGCTCTTCGCCGCAAGTGGCCCGGCCTGGCGCCGCTGCGTGAGCGAGCGGACTTCCAGAGGAGATCATGGTCAAGCTCGGTCTGACGTAACGCCGGCAACGCGAGACTGCGTTGCATTACAATGTAGTCGATCAGTCATGCAGGACCAGTTGACTGTCCGCCTGCCCCGCGAGCTCAACGACGCCCTCAAGCAGGCGTCCCGACGGATGCGTCGCAAGCCCTCAGAGGTCGTGAGGATCGCGTTGCAGGAGTACCTCCACGCCCACCCGAGGGGCTCGCGCCCAGCCGACCGAGTGCGCGAGTTGATCGGTTCGGTCGAAACAGGCGTGACCGACCTTGCAGACCACCACCGCGCCTACGTCGTGGAGTCGTTGCGCGGTGGCCGGTGAGCTCCTGCTCGATACCGGCGGGCTCGTGTCGTTGCTCGATCGCAGCCAATCCGGTCACGCCGCGTTCAGCGAGTTCTTCAAGCAGTGGGAGGGGCCGGTGGTGAGCTCGGAGGCTGTGCTGACGGAAGCAACACGCGTGCTCGGCCGCGGACGAGGCGGGCCGGACGCGTGTCTGAGCTTCGTGCTCGCGGGCGGCGCCGTGGTCGTGCCGTCCACCACCGCATCCCTTAACCGTTGTCGCGCGCTGATGCGAGGCTATGATGACCTTCCAATGGACTTCGCCGACGCGACGCTCGTGGCACTCGCCGAAGAGCTCGTCACCGACATCGTGTTGACGACAGACCGCCGGGACTTCCAGGTGTATCGGATCGCGGGAACGACGCCGTTTCGGGTCGTTCCCGAGCGGTGACCGACCAATAGCCCGTGGTGAAAGTCCCGCGTTGCACCGAGACCGTCGAGGTGCCCGCCTCACAAGGCGCGAAGAGGGAGAATACCGGGCGTATTTGACCGATGAGCAACGCAGTGAGCCGGGATGCATCGGCGGTCGAATGCAGCGGGACTTTCACCACGGGCTGCTAGCCGCGCGATCGCGTCGGTGGCGCCTGTTATCCGCGGAGACTCGAAATGCGCGACGGACTCCTCGCCCTCGTCTTCACTGTTGTCATCGCGCTCCCCGCGCTGGCCCAGCCGCGCCTCACGATGGACTGGGATGCGATGGCCGACCGCCTGGTCGCTCAGCTCGCGCCTGAGCCAGGCGAAAAGATTCTGCTCGTCGCCCGGCCGGGCGAGTTCGACGCGTTCATTCCGCCGCTGCGCTACGCGCTCCTGAAGGCGGGCGCGGTCGACCTCGGGGTGATCGACGTCATCGAAGAGCCGTATCCCGAGGATTGGGACGCCGGCGTGCTTGGGCGGAACTCGGAGTCGGCACGCGCTGCGTATCGCGAGATCCTGCTCGACGTCGACGGGGCGATCATGCTGCCAGGTGCGCGACCGGACCACGCCGTCTACGCGGCGCTGCAGGATCTGCTGCACGAGGGGATCGGCCGGACGATCCATTTCCACTGGACGCAGAACGGGAGCGCCTTCCCAGTCCCGGGTCAACCGATGCCCGGGCAGGCAGCAATCGACGCCGTCTACCAACGCGCGCTGCTCGAAACCGACTACGACGTACTCGACGCCGACCAGCGGCGATTCGTCGCCGCGATGCGCGGCGCCGAGGTGCGCGTCACGACGCCGCGCGGCACCGATATCAGATTCGGTATCGGGGATCGGCCAGTCAATCTCGGCAACGGCGACGCGTCGAAGGCACGCACCGACCGGGGCGTCATCCTCATCGACCGGGAAATCGAGCTGCCGGCCGGCGCCATCCGGGTGGCGCCGGTCGAAGAGACGGTCACCGGTACGATCGCCTTTCCGCCGTCGCAGTGGAACGGGCGGCCGGTCGAGGGACTGCGAATCCGGTTCGAGCGCGGTCGCATCGTCGACGTGGCGGCGACCCGCGGACTGGACGACGTGCAGGGTGAGCTGGCCGCCACGCCGGAACCGGCGCGTGCCTTTCGGGAGTTCGCCCTCGGCTTCAATCCGCTCCTCGCGGTGCCCGACCGCAACCCTTGGATTCCCTACTACGGCTACGGTGCCGGCGTGGTCCGGCTCTCGATCGGCGACAACTCCGAGCTGGGCGGCACAGTCACCGGCGGCTATGTCCGTTGGAACTTCTTCACCGACGCGACGGTCACGGTCGGCGACGACGTCTGGGTGCGGGACGGACAGCTCGTGCGGTGAGGACCGGGACGATGCCGCACCACGAGAAACTCGCGATCCTCGTCGCCGGCGGACCTGCGCCCGGCATCAACAGCGTCATCAGCGCAGCGACCATCCGGAGCCGGCTCGAGGACGTCGACGTCGTCGGCATTCGCGACGGATTCCAGTGGATCATGCGGGGCGACGTCGATCATGTGACGCCGCTCGACATCGAGGGCGTGAGCCGCATCCACTTCCGCGGTGGCTCTCACATCGGGATCTCGCGCGCAAATCCGACCCTGAAGCCGGAACACCTCGAGAACACCATCGTCTCATTGCTCAGGCTCGGCGTGACCCAGCTCATCACGATCGGCGGCGACGACACGGCATTCACGGCGATGAAGCTCGTCGACAAGGCCGAGGGACGGCTCCGGCTGGTGCACGTCCCGAAGACGATCGACAACGACCTGGATCTACCACCGTATGTCGACACGTTTGGCTTCGCGACCGCGCGCCACTATATGCTCATACTCCGCCGGGACGATTTCGAGGATCCGCACGAGCTCGCCAAGTTCGCCGCCACGGTCGGGCTCTCGCTCGACGAGTTCCGCCGCGAGTTCGAGTATCTCGTCGCGCACGAGCCGCCCCCGCTCCACCTAGCAGCCCGTGGTGAAAACGCCCTTTCGTAGGTCGAGGGGCATGTGTTCGTGACACCGTGTCATAAGGTCGAGAAACGACGAGTGCGGCAGATCTTGCGCATCTCGCGCCCACGCGGGCGATACGAGGGTCCAGAGGCGGCCAAGATCAGCGATCAAGGCCTCGAAGACGGCGACCGCGCGGCCTTGGAGGCTCCGCGGCGTGCCGACGCCCGTCAGCTGCCGCATGAGGAGCCCAAGATTGAACCCGCAGACGTGCACAAGCACGCGCTTGAGGATGTTGGGATGCCCACGCAGATGCACCCGGCGCAGCCGCCCGGTCTCGTAGAGATGCGCGTTGGGGCGTTCGAGCAACTCGCCCCGCCGTCGCAGCAGCCGTTGCCCACGCGTGCCCCGAATGCGCCGACGGTTCGCGTACACGGCGTCGCGCGCCGCCGCCTTGCCTGTCCAGTTGCGTCGCCCGCGGTCCGGCTCCGAAACATAACTGCGCACGCCGAGCGCGGCGAACGCCACCATCGTCTCGTTACTGTGATACCCCTTGTCCCCGACGACCTCGGCGATACCGGCGCCGGCCGGCAGGACGGCTTCGACGTGGTCGGCCGCCGTGATCAGGGTCTCGACCATCGTCGTCGTATCGCCGTCGTCGGCATCCTGCACGGTGACGCCGACGATGGCCCCCGTCTCCAGGTCCACCGCATGCTCCGCGGTGTGCGCCAAGTGCGTGCGCCCGTCCTTCAGCTTCGTGATCTTCGCGTCCGGATCCTGCGGATGCGTCCAGTCGTCGTTGGAGCCTTTCTTCTTCCGTTTCCGGTCGAACCGGGCCAGCTCAGCGCGGGTCGGCGTGACGATGCCGGACGCCTCGGCCAGCCCGGTCAGAAACGCCTCGTAGCCTTCGCCCGTGTCCCGGCGCACGATACTCCGCAATGCGGCGTTCGCTTCCAACGTCGTGGCATCGATGCCGAGGGTCCGCCCGGTCACGAGCTGGGCGTCGGCCAGTTGCTGCAGCACCCACGTGAACACCGCTTGATGGGTCTCGACGTCGATCAGGCGCCGGGTGCGCGACAGCGTCGAGTGATCCGGCGGCGCCTCGTGCAGCTCGAGGTCCAGAAACTGCCGGATGCTCAGCGAATCGGCCGCCCGCCACGCGATCGCCCGCTCCGAGTCCAGCCCTTCGAAGTAGCCGAGCATCAGCAGCCGGAAGTACCGCCCCGGCGCCAGACTCGGACGACCGACGCCGTCCGCGTAGAACGGCGCGCATTGCGCCTCGACGAACGCGTCGAAGCCCGTGTCATCGAGGATCCGATTCAATCGCTGATAGAACGGATGCGCCGCACTGCGAGGCAGGTCGCTGGTGGGAACCCACATCGATGCTTGCCGCGCCCGGCGTCGTCGTTTGCCCATCGCCATGCGCGACAGTGTAGTACGCGGGATCGATCGTGTCGATCCCTAATAGGGACTTTCACCACGGGCTGCTAGACCTCGAGCGGGGATTCATCCTCGACACCGTCTGACGCCGCGTCCGGCGCTCGGTGCCTAGCCCGTGTTCGCGCGTCCGGCGTTGCACTGGGTTGCGGTAGAATGCGGCTCTCCCCAACCTGCCGAGCAGGGATCACGGCCCGCGGACGCGCCCGCAGGTCGGAAGGACAGTGAGATGACGCGCTCCCACACGGTCGGCGGCGTGCTCGTCAGTCTTGCGGCGCTTGGGGCGGCGTGTGGCACCGAGCCGACGGTCGAGATCGCGGTCAGCAATGGACAAGGCGAGATCGCCGGTGAGGTGACGACCGACTCGGTGATCCTCCAATCTCGATTGACAACCCTCGACGGGTGGGTCGATGGCGACCTCGCGGGGGCCGCCGGTGTGGCTCGATTCGAGGTGGGGACAAACGCGGCGTTCACGACCATCGTCACGATGACCGACTGGATTGACGCGACCGCCGACTATGACCACGTCGTGAAGACGCAGGTCGATGGCCTCACTCCCGGCACAGAGTATTTCTACCGGGTCGTCTACGGACCGGACGCCGAGCACACCGTCTACGGGCCGGCGCGGTCGTTTGCGACGCATGCGGGCGCCGGCGGCGAGGTGGCCACCAGCTTCATGGTCGTCACCGGAATGAACTACTTCCAGTTCTTCGACAACCCGAACCGAGCCTTCACCGGTCCCGACAAGCATCTGGGCTACCCGGCGCTCGCCACGATGCTCTCGATGGACCCGGACTTCTTCGTCGCGACTGGCGACAACGTGTACTACGACGTGCCGTTCCAGGGCCGCGCCGAGACCGCGCCGACGATGCGGCGGAAGTGGCACGAGCAACTCGGCAAGCAGCGGTTCATCGACCTGTTCGCCGCCGTGCCGACCTACTGGGAGAAGGACGATCACGACTACCGATACAACGACACCGACAACACGAGCGACCAGACACCGCTGCCCGAACTGGGACAGCGCATTTTTCTGGAGCAGGTCCCGATCGTCGACCCCGCCGACGCGAACCCCGTGACGTACCGGACCCATCGCGTCAGCCAGGACCTGCAGATCTGGCTGACCGAAGGCCGCGACTTTCGCAGCGCGAACATGGCCGACGCCGGTCCAGACAAGACGCTGTGGGGCGCCGAGCAGCTCGCCTGGTTCAAGCGGACCATGACCCAGAGCGATGCGACCTTCAAGATCCTCATCTCACCGACCCCGATGGTGGGACCGGACGACGCCGACCAGGCGGGTCGCCCGGCCGACAACCACGACCCGCTCAAGCGCGATAACCACTCGAATCCCCAAGGCTTCAGACACGAGCGCGACGAGTTGTTCGCGTGGCTGATCGAGAACGACTTCCTCAATAAGGGCTTCTACATCGTCTGCGGCGACCGCCATTGGCAGTACCACTCGCTCCATCCGGACGGCTTCGAAGAGTTCTCGACCGGCGCCATCATCGACGCCAATTCGCGCGTAGGCCGCCCGCCGGGCGACCCGGAGTCCAACGATCCGGACGCCCTCATCATGCAGTACTACACGTATGACGAACCGACCGGAGGATTCCTCAACGTCACCATCACGCCGGGCGACGCGCCCACGGCGGCGTTTCGCTTTTACGACGAGCAGGGCGCGTTGATGTACGAGGATGTCAAGACGGCGAACTGACGCCATGCGTGAGCCGAGGATCATCGCGCTGTTGGCGTGTCTCGCTGCGGCCGCGGGAGCGATGCACGTGGCTCGCGGCCAGGAACCGTCCCTGCCCGTCGACGCGCTCACAGTAGAGGTCCCGGAAGGCCTCCACGTGATCACCGGACGGGGCGGCAACGTCGCGGTTCGGGTCACGCCGGACGGCGTCATCCTCGTCGACGCCATGTACGCGGACGACCACGCCGAGATCATGCGACGGGTCGCCGAACTGACGACCCAGCCGATCCGATACGTGCTCGCGACCCATCATCACGGCGACCACACGGGTGGGAACGTGCCGATGTCGGTGCACGCGCGGATCGTCGCGCACGAGAACGCGCGGATGCACATGGTGACGGCCGACCAGGCGGCGCCGCCCACCGTCGTGTTCACCGAGCAATCCACCGTGTTTCTGGGGGAGGTCGAGGTACAGATGCACCATGTGGGTCGGGGCCACACGGACGGCGACGCAGTCATCGTGTTCCCCGATCTCGCGACCATTCACACGGGCGACCTCTTCGTCGCCGGCACGCCGTTCATCGACTACGCCAACGGCGGGAGCAGCGCCGACTGGATTGGCACGCTGGACGGCATGCTCGCCCTCGACTTCGACATCGTCATTCCGGGTCACGGCCCGGTGATGACGAAGAGCGACGTCCAGATCTTCCGGGACCGATTCGTGACCCTCCGCCGGCGGATGACACAGCTCATCCAGCAGGGCGTGACGAAGCCTGCCGCCGCGACCCGGCTCCATACGGACGACCTCGAGTGGCCGCTCGACCCAGGCGGATCGTTCGTCCGCCGCAGCTTGCCGGCGTTCTACGACGAGATGCTGGCGGAGACCCGAGAAGCTCCGGAAGCGCCGGCGTCCACCGATGCGACCGGCGACGCGCCAGCGTCGACCTCCGAGGACGCGGCTCCATCCGCCCGGCCCGACGACTGACCGGCCAGCGCACTATCGGTCGCTCAGCTCCTTGGGGCGCCACAGATCGACGAGCCGGCCCGCGGTCGTGAGCCGCAGGTCGTGCCAGCTGTCGATCTCCAGCTCGATGTGCGCGAGCGCCGCGGGGAGCATCGATTCCGCGCGACCGGTCAGCTCGGCGACGAGTTTCTCGAGCGTCGGATTGTGCCCCACAACCAGAAGGCGGGTCGCGTTGCCGCCCACCTCTCGCAGGACCTCGACCACGTCCCCGGGATCCGCGAGATAGAGCCGCCGGTCGACCAGCACGGCCCCCGCGCACCCGCACCGCTCCCGTACGGCGTCCGCCGTGAGCCGTGCACGCGTGGCGCTGGAGCTCGCGATGACGTCAGGCTCCAGTCGCCGCTCCGCCAACAGACGCCCCATGCGGGGTGCCTCCCGCATCCCGCGAGCATTGAGTGGGCGCTCGTGGTCACCCAGACCCGGGCGCTGCCAACTCGACTTCGCGTGCCGCAGCACAAGCAACGTCTTCATCGCACTTTGTCGTGAATCGAGGCAGACCGGACGAGTATGATCAGGCGTGCGTCGTGTCGACGGTCCGCGAGGTCGAGCACACGCGTCCGGGCACCCTGATTTCGATTATCCGTGATGCTACTCGCCCTGCTGCTCGACGGCTACACCTTGATCGTGTTCGGCTCGGTGATCATCTCCTGGATCCAGCTTCCGCCGACGCACCCGGTGGCGAGCTTTCTCCACACGATGACCGAACCGCTGCTCGCACCCATCCGTCAACTGCTACCCGCCATGGGCGGGATCGACTTCTCGCCCTTCGTGTTGCTGATTGCGATCCGGTTGGTCCGCGGATTCGTGCTCTCGGCGGTCGGCGGGTCCTGACGTGGGAGTTCGCTCACGTGCAGTCAGTCTCGGATATCGTCCTCGAGCAATTCGACAGCGTCCTCGCCATTCAGAATATGGGTGGAGACTGGACCGTCATATCGCTGCCCACATAGAGACCGAGGCTTCTCGGCCACCAACCCGTTAGCGCGGCACCCGCAGACAACCGTCGGACGACATCTCCCGGCTGTCATCACATACACATCAAGAGTCGGTTCGCGGGGTGACAAAGGTCGTCCACCCACGACGCCGCCCGTCCCTTGCGAGAATCGCTTCCACGTCAGCTGGCAGCGATCTTGCGATGAAATCTCCGTTCCACGAATCGATGTACGGCGCGCGCGGGCAGGGCAGTTGAGGTGAGGGACATCGACTCCCCGGACACGGCGGCGGAGACCGAACGGTGGTCGGCCCGGCCGTCGCGGCGCATTCTGTTCGTTGCCCCGTGGGTGGCGCTGGCGCTGAGTTGGGGCACAAGCACCTGGCTCGGCCTCGAAGTGGTCGACGCGATCTACGAGGGACAGCTCTCCGGTGGTGTGTTCGACACACTGTTGGTCGAGCGTGGCGAACGTTCCCTCGGGTCTTACCGGGCGACCGTGTGGCAACTCGCGAGCGTGGCGCACGTGCTCGCGTTTGTCATGTTGGTGGTGGTCTACACATGGCGAAGGCACTCGACCACCCTCCTGGTGTCAGTGTTACTGCTCGGCGATGCAGTGCTGGTCGCGTGCAGCCTCGCCTACGGCGGCCGGCTCGCCATCCACCGCGACGGTAGCCCTCCCGAGGTCTTTCAGTACGTCAAGGAGCTCTCGATCGCTGGCAGCTGCGCGTGGCTCTGCTGGCACCGACGGTCGTCGGCCACCTTCGCGGGATTCGCGGCACTCTTTGCGTGGTTCTTCGTTGACGATGCCTTTCGGTATCACGAGCGTGTTGGGTTGCTGCTCGCCACCCACCTCCCTCTCGAACCGGTGGCCGTGGCCCTGGCCGGCGTTCGGCCGCAGGACGTCGGCGAGCTCCTCAGTCTCGCCATACCACTCGGAATCCTCCTGCTGACGGTCCTACACGGGTACGCCGAGGGCGACGCGTTTACTCGGCTGGCCTGCAGGCGTTTTGTCGCGCTCGTCGCGCTGCTTGGCGTGTTCGGTGGACTGATCGACCTCCTGGAACGGCCAGGTGCCATGGAGGGTCTCCTCTATGAAATGGCGCATATCGAGGAGAGCGGAGAGATGGCCGTCATGACGGTGGTGCTGGTCTACGTCATCTCGCTCGTATGGCGCGTGCCTCACGGCACGACGAGCGACCCGAGCTCCGCAGCAAGCGCCGAACATGGGTGAACGACACGCCTGAGGCGTCTGCCTATCGATGTCACCCACCGGGGACGTACAATAGATTGGGACAGAGCTACCGATGAGCGAGGCAACCGCTACCGTCGTGCGCACAGCGGGGCAGCCATCCGAGCAGGCGGCCGTGTCTCTTGGCGGCACGAAGGGGTGAGATGAGAGGACGATACGTGACTCGATTGGTGGCGGTGGCTTTGGCGATCTGGTGGCTGGCACCGGCTCCTCTCACCGGTCAGGAAGCCCGTCCGGCATCGGACGCCGCGACGGTTCGCACACCATGGGGCGACCCGGATCTGCAGGGCATCTGGTCGTACGCGACGATCACGCCGCTCGAGCGGCCAGCGACACTGGCCGAGCGCGAGTTCTTGACGGCGGAGGAGGTCTCGGAGCAGAACCAACGCGAAGCCGGCCGAGCGTCGTCCGAACGGCGTGCGGAGCTCACCCCCGATCGCGACCTCGCGCTCGCGTACAACCAGGTCTGGTGGGACCGTGGCATGTCGACCGGTCGCACATCGTTGATCGTGGATCCCCCGAACGGCAGGCTGCCACCGCTGACGCCCGAGGCCCAGCGGCGGCAGGTCGCGCAACGGGAGTACCGCCGTGCACACCCCTACGACTCCTGGGAGGACCGCCCTCTACAGGAGCGCTGCATGACCTACCAGCGCGTACCGCCGGTGCCGTCCGGATATAACAACACCTACCACATCCTTCAGACGCCGGGACACGTGGCGATTTTCAACGAGATGGTCCACGACGTGCGCTTCGTCCCGCTGGACGGGCGCGCGCCGATCGACGACGGGATCCGGCAGTGGAACGGCGACTCGCGCGGGCGGTGGGAGGGCGACACACTCGTCGTTGAGACCGCGAACTACCGCGATACGACCACGTGGCGGGGGTTTCCCGGGACCCGGGCGCTGCGGGCGGTCGAGCGGTTTACGCGCATCGACGCCGACACCATCGACTACCGCTTCACGATCGACGACGACGCCACGTACGAGCAGCCCTTCACCGTCGAGCTACCTCTGACCCGCCCACCCGACTACGTCATTTACGAGTACGCCTGTCACGAGGGCAACTACTCGATCGCCAACGTGCTTGCCGGTGAGCGCGCCTTGGAGATGGCCGCCGAGAAGGCCGCGAACAGGTCACGGTAGGCCCGACGACCGCGGGTCACCACGGTCTGACGACCCGCTGCTCACCGGGAACAGTGTTGAGCACCATCATCGACCACATCCTCATGCCGCCAGGCTGCGCCGATCCGTGCAACGGTCACGCCGCAGGCCGACGGCGCGGCCCTGACAGCGGTACAATCGATGAGGTCGAGGTCCTCCGTGAGCGACGCATCCGCTACCGTCAATCCTGTCCCCGCGCCACCGTCCGCGCAGGCGACCATCAGCTGCCGAGCCTGTAAGACCGAGCACGCGGAAGCGACATTCATCGACGAGCTCCGGGTCTGCCCCACGTGCGGGTGGCACGGGCCGCTCGCGGCGCAGGGGTGGATCGAGCACCTCGCCGACCCCGAGACCTTTCGCGAGATCGGCAAACGCCTCTTTTCCGCTGACCCGCTCCGGTTTCACGATTCGGAACCGTACAGAGATCGGCTGCGCGAGGCAGAACAGCGCACCGGCATGCACGAAGCGGCGCTCACCGGGGAGGCGCAGCTAGACGGACGTCCGCTGGTGTTCATCTCGCTTCAATTCGACTTCTTGGGCGGCACGATGGGTTCGGTCGTCGGCGAGAAAGTGGCGCGCGCGTTCGGGTTCGCGACGCGCCGGCGACTGCCGGTCGTCTCGATCCTCGCGAGCGGCGGCGCCCGCATCCAGGAAGGCATGCTCGCGCTGATGCAGATGGCCAAGACCGCCACCGCGGTCGCGGAGCACCACGCCGCGCGGCTGCCATACATTTCGGTCTTGACGAACCCGAGCTTTGGCGGGACGTTCGCGAGCTTCGGTTCACTGGGGGACATCCTGATCGGTGAACCCGGTGCACAGATCGGCTTCGTCGGGGCCCGTGTCGTCGAGGGGACGATCGCGGAACGGATACCGAAAGAGGCGCGCCAGGCCGAAACGCTGCTCGCGCACGGCATGGTCGACATGGTGTTGCCACGCCGCGCTTTGCGGAACCAGCTCGCCGTGCTGGTCTCGCAGCTCACCGACGACCGATCCGCCGGATGGCCGAGCGTGCAGCTCGCGCCCACGCCCAAGCCCATACGGTCGGCGGCCGAGGTCATCGCGCTCGCACGCTCGCCGGACCGACCGCGCGCCCGCGACTACATCGACCGGATGTTCTCCGCGTTTACGGAGCTGCACGGCGACCGCTGCTACGGGGACGACCCGGCGATGGTCGGTGGCATCGCCGACTTGCGCGGCCGCCCGGTCGTCGTCATCGCGCAAAGCGGCCAGGTCATGCCAATGCCGGAGGGGTATCGGAAGGCGCATCGCCTGCTCCGACTCGCCGAGAAGGTCGGTCTCCCTGTCGTGACGCTGGTCGATACGCCGGGCGCGTTCCCCGGTCTGGAGGCCGAGCATCGCGGCATTGCGCTGACGATCGGTGAGAACCTTGCCGCTCTCGCCACGCTGAACACGCCGATCGTCAATGCCGTCATCGGCGAGGGCGGGAGCGGCGGCGCACTCGCGCTCGGCCTCGCCGACGTCATCCTGATGCAGGAGAACGCCATCTACTCTGTCATCGCGCCCGAAGGCGCCGCCGCCATCTTGTTGCGCGACGCGTCGAAGACCGACGAGCTCGTCGCGGGCCTCAGGCTGCGCGCGCACGACCTTCTCGAGCTGGGCATCATTGATGGCATCGTGCCGGAACCGGCGGGCGGCGCCCACCGCGACCCCGACGCTGCGGCGCGGCTCCTCATGGAACGCATCGTCCACCACCTGAGCGAGCTCGCGCGCGTCAAACCGCGCCGGCTGGTCCGCAACCGCGCCGACCGCTTTCGCTCGATCGGCCGCTTCGAGCGAGGCATCGTCAAGAAAGCGCGCGACGTGGTCGCCCGATTGACCGGTCCACGATAGACCGCCTGGGCGACCACGCCCGGTAGGCGTCAGTCCGATGATCGGACTATGATTTCCCCTTGAGACGGGTGCGTCGCACGAGACACCCCACCCAACCGCAACGGAATTCTTCGACGCCGAGAGAGGTGACACGATGCGCACACCCCTTCTGACCAGTGTTGTGGCTCTCGCCAGCGTTCTGCTCCTGGCGGGAGGGACCGCCACACCGGCGGCGGCCCAGGAAAACCCGTTCGAAACGTCGGTCGACACCCGGATGGGCCAGCGGCTGTTCCGGGCCCAGTGTGGGCGCTGTCACGGGCGGGACGCCACCGGCAATGACGAGACCGGAGCCCCGGACCTGACGACCGGCACATTCACGAACGCGAGCACCGACAGCGGGCTGTTCACGGTCATTCGTGAGGGAATCGACGGCACCGCGATGATCGGGATCAGCCCGCGGGCCACCGATCAGACCGTCTGGCAGATCGTCTCGTACATCAATTCGCTGAACCTCGATCCCGAGGACTACGACCTGGCCGGCAACGTGAGCGCCGGACAGACGATATACAACGGCAAGGGAAACTGTGCGAGCTGTCACATGGTCAACGGCGCGGGTGGGCGGCTCGGGCCGGACCTCTCCGCGGTCGCCAACCGGCGCGAGCCTGACGAGCTGGCGACCGACCTGACGGATCCGAATGAGGACGTGACGCCACGTTGGTGGACGCTGCGGGTCACGCGGGCAGATGGCTCGGTCATCGAAGGGCTCCGGATGAACGAAGACACGTTCACGCTTCGCATCATGGACGAGGACGAGAACCTCTGGCACTTCCTGAAGAGCGAGATCAGGTCGAGCGAGCGGATCACGACCTCGACCATGCCGAGCTACGGGAGCAGCCTGACGGCGAGCGAGGTGGACGACGTCGTGGCCTATCTCTTCTCGCTTCGGAAGGAGAGCTGATGATGAAGCGACTCGCGTTCGTCATCGCGTTCGTCGCCGTGGCCCAGCTCGCGAGTGGCCAGGAGCAGATTGGCACCAACGAGGCCGCGCCTCCCCTGTCACCGGTGACGTGGGAGCGGCTGCTCAACGCCGCCGACGAGCCCGAGAACTGGCTCATGTACTCCGGCACCTTTGACAGCCAGCGGCACAGCCGGCTCGATCAGGTCCACAACCGTAACGTCTCGGGCCTCGAGCTGAAGTGGGCGTATCAGATCCCGGAGATCGATCGCTCCGAGACGGTGCCGCTGGTCGTGGACGGCGTCATGTTCGTCACGGAGGCGCCGAGCAACGTCGTGGCGCTCGATGCGGCAACGGGGCGGCAGTACTGGCGCTACAACCACGAGCTGCCCGACGACCTCAGGATCTGCTGCGGCCGCAACAACCGGGGCGTCGCCATCTTGGATGAAACGCTCTACATGAGCACGCTCGACGCGCACCTGGTGGCCATCGACGCGCGGACCGGCAACCTCGTCTGGAATCGCGAGGTGGCCGACTACCGCAGTGGCTACAGCAAGACGGCGGCCCCACTCGTGGTGAAGGACCAGGTCGTCACCGGCATCGCCGGCGGCGAGTACGGCATCCGCGGTTTCCTCGACTCGTATAACGCCAAGTCGGGCGAGCAGGAATGGCGCGCCTGGACGATTCCGGGCCCGGACCATCCGGACAACCAGAGCTGGTCTGGCGACTCGTGGCGGACGGGTGGCTCGCCGACCTGGATCACCGGCTCCTACGACCCGGACCTCAACCTCGTGTATTGGGGCACCGGCAATCCCGGGCCGGACTGGAACGGCGACGTGCGGCTGGGCGACAACCTGTATGCCGATTCGGCCCTCGCACTCAACGGGGACACGGGTGAGATGGAGTGGTACTTCCAGTTCACGCCGCACGACGTGCACGACTGGGACGCGATCCAGGTGCCGATCCTCGCCGACATCATGTACGAAGGCGAGACGCGAAAAGTGATGATGTGGGCCAACAGGAACGCCTTCTACTACACGCTCGACCGCGAGACGGGCGAGTTCCTGGTCGGCAAGCCGTTCGCCAAACAGACCTGGGCGGAGGGCCTGGACGAGAACGGGCGTCCCATCCGTGTGCCGGACACGTTTCCGACGCCGGAAGGGGTTGTCGTGTCACCGCCGATCGGCGGCGGCACCAACTGGTGGTCACCAGCCTATAGCCCACGCACCGGTCTCTTCTACGTCAACGCGTTCGACGGCGAGCAGGAGTACTTCATCCGGGACGAGGAGTACGTCGAGGGCGATCAATACACCGGCGGCGGCGGCAACCAGGTGCTGCCGATGGACAACTACCAGAGCTACATTCGCGCCATCGACCCGACATCGGGCGACCTGCGATGGGAGTTCCCGATCGCGCCCCGATCGACGTCAGGCTTGCTGACCACCGCCGGCGACCTCGTGTTCGGCGGCACGGTCGACGGCTACGTCTTCGCCCTCGACGCGGTCAGCGGCCAGGAGCTCTGGCACATGGCGGTCGGGGCGCGGGTCCACTCGGCCCCGCTGACCTACTCGGTGAACGGCGAGCAGTTCATCACGATCGCGGCCGGCAACGTGGTCTTTACGTTCGGCCTCCGCGAATAGACGGCACGCACTATCCGTATACAACGACAGCACAGGCGACCCGTTGGTCCGGTGTCAACGCCGATTACCGGAAAGCGGGAACACCACTGACAGGCCGGGCACCGACACGAAGCGCTTGTCCGCTGTCCACAGCTCCGTGGCGCCACCCTCGAACGCCATCAGCGCGATCTGCAGGTCGAAGATCCGCGGACCGACCACCCCTTGCGCGACGGCGAGCTGGGCCAGGCGCGTCGCGAAATCGACCCCCGGCGCCCATGTGTCGGCGCCAGCGGCCGTGAGCGCCTCGAGGAAACCGGCCGCCTCGTCCGGCGTCGACGGCCGCCCCGCCGCCGACGGATGTGTCACGACACTCCAGAACTCGAAGACGACGCCGAGAGAAAAGCCCCACCCGTGGGGATGACGGCTCGCTCGGGTGATGGCGCGTTGCGCGGCGCGGTGCTCGGCTACCGCAGACCGATGCGCGTAGACGAGGAGATTCGTGTCAAGCGCGATCATTCGTGGCGCCGCAGCCACTCGGTCATGCCCACCCGATCGGTCAGATCGATGCCCGACGGGACGCCGCCGTCGACCGTCACCCAACGGATGGACCGCCGGGGCGTGGCCCGCGTGCGGCGCTCACCTCGAAGCTCTCGCCGAAGACCGCGCTCGACCAGCTCGCGCAGTGTCGACCGCGTTTCGGCCGCTCGCTTCTTGGCGGCCACCATCAGATCATCAGGCAGTTCGACGGTCGTTTTCATATATGGGTTTACATATTACCGTATTTACGGCTATTGGCCGGCATGGGACGTGCTGCCGGCCGCGTCACGGCGCGTCGTAGGCCGGTAGCCACGAGCGCACCCAGTCGAGCTCGTCGCCCGCCGTCCAGTCGAACAGCAGCGGTGTGACGGTGACCTTCCCGTTGAGGTAGGCCTCGGTGTCGCGACTGGTGAATCGCGGCTGCCCCGCCGCCTCCTCGACCGAACGCACGACGCGGCGACGTGGGCGCCAGGTCGTCACACCGCCGCGGTCTGAAAGCTTCTCGAAATCCTCGAACGCCAGATACGCGCCACCCATCGGCAGAACGACGACGTCCGCGTCCCCTGTAGTCGCGGCGGCAGGCACATTGATCGACAGCACGAGCCCGGGCGGGAGCCCCTGAGCGAGCGCGGCCTCCGCCACGGCTGCGGTGTAGCGCGCTGCAGCGCGGTAATCATTACTGCGCGCATCGAGTGACGCCGCGATGCTTGGCGTCCCGATCATCGCCGCCTGCATCGCCGCGCCGACCGTACCCGAGTTGTGAGACACATCGCCGACATTTGCGCCCCTGTTGATGCCGGACACGACCAGGTCGAACGGGCGGTCTCGTCCTAGCTCGCGCAGACCAAACGTCGTGGCCGCGGCCGGGGTCGCGTCGACGGCCCAGCCCTCTGTGGCGCCGGCAATCTCGACCGATCGGACGTCGATCCCACGGCTCAATGAGCCCAGCGACTGGCTGCTTCCGGATTGGTTGACGAGCGGCGCGGAGACGACGACCTCTCCGAGTGCAGCGAGCGCCTCCGCGAGAGCCGTCAATCCCGGTGCGTCCCAGCCATCGTCATTCGTGACCAGGATGCGTGGAGGGTCTTGCGCCTGTAGTGACGCGGGACCGGTGGACGCAACGACCAGCGCCAGGACGAGGATCGATCCGCGGACCGCCGTCATACGGTCGATGATACCGCGGTCCGATCGATCCCACGCGTCAGGACAACAGACTTCTCGTGGCCGCACGCCGCGGCCAAACCGCGCCTCGGTGCTACGATCCCGGTATGTGGACCGGTGGACGGTGCCTCGCAATCGTGCTGACTGCCACGGTGCTCGGGGCTGGACTCATCGGCAGCGCCGGGCCGGCGGCCCAGCCCTCACCCACGACGGAGCGGGCGGGCCAGCAAGCACCGGAACGCTCGGTCCCGCTCGATGCGCGGACACAGTCACCACGCAACGCCAACTACTCCATCGACGTCACGCTCGACCACGCCGCCCGCACGCTGACGGGCCGCGAGGTGCTGACCTGGCGCAACATCTCGCCCGTCACCACATCCGAGCTGCGGTTCCACCTCTACTACAACGCCTGGAGGAACACGCGGTCGACCTGGATGCGCGGGCGTGCCCGCGGACGCGGTCTCGCGCAGCACGATCGACCCGAGGCGGACTGGGGCTGGATCGACGTCACGCGGATCCGTCTGCTCGGCGTCGGCGGACGGCTCCCGATCGACCTGACGCCGGACATGACGTTCATCGCGCCGGATGACGGCAATACCGACGATCGGACGGTGCTCGCCGTCGCCCTGCCGGAACCGGTCGCACCCGGCGCGACGGTCAACGTCGAGGTGGAGTGGACGTCGCGGGTGCCGCGCACCTTCGCGCGCACCGGAAGCATCGGCAACTACTACTTCATCGCGCAGTGGTTCCCAAAGATCGGCGTCCTCGAGGCGGACGGATGGAACTGCCATCAGTTTCACACCGCGACCGAGTTCTACGCCGACTACGGTCTCTACGACGTGCGTCTCACCGTCCCGACAGAATGGGTGCTCGGTGCCACCGGTCGCGAGCAGCGCATGACCGATAACGGCGACGGTACCTCCACGCACCATTACTACGCGGAAGACGTCCACGACTTCGCCTGGACCACGAGCCCCGACTTTCTTGATCTCGATGCCAGGTTCGAGCACCCCGACCTGCCGAATGTCGACATCCGGCTCCTGCTGCAGCCGGAGCACGCCGGGCAGGCCGACCGACACATCGCGGCAACCCAGGCGACGCTGAAGTTCTTCGGCGAGTGGTTCGGGGCGTATCCGTATGACGACCTCACGGTCGTCGACCCCGCGTGGCAGAGCGGAACGGGCGGGATGGAGTATCCGACACTCTTCACGGCCGGCTCCCGTTGGCTCGCGCCCCCTGCGGTCGAGACCCCGGAAGGCGTGACGGTCCACGAGGCCGGGCACCAGTTCTTCTACGGGGTCGTCGGCAACAACGAGTTCGAGCACGCCTGGCTTGACGAGGGGCTGACCACGTTCGCCACCGCGCGCGCCCTCGACGAGTTCTTCACGCCGAGCCAGAGGTCGACTCGCTTCTTCGGCGGCTTCATTCCATGGGTGTTCGACGACGTCCCGCGATCGCGCGCCACGGACGGCAATCGGTGGGCCGGGTATCGCCGCAACGCACGGATGGACAAGCCGGCAACACCGACCTACCGCTACTGGCCGGGGACCGCGAGCAGCATCACGTACAACAAAACGGCGCTCTGGCTCCACACGCTCGAGCGCCACCTCGGGTGGCCGACGCTGCAGCGGGCAATGTCGGCGTACTACGACGCGTGGCGCTTCCGCCACCCGTCGCCCCAGGCCTTCTTCGATGCCATCGGTGACGCCGCCGGCACCGATCTGCGGTGGTTCTTCGATCAGGTCCACGGCACCGCGGCCGTGTTCGACTATGGCGTCGCCGAGCTGACGACGCGCCGCGCGGCCGCGCGTGGGTTCTTCGAAGGCGATCGCCGGCTCGTCTTCGACGCGGACGCGCCCTCGACGGCTGGCGCGTACGAATCGACCGTTGTCGTCCGCCGCTATGGCGACGGGATCTTTCCGGTGGACGTCGTCGTCGAGTTCGACGACGGCCACGTCGAACGAGAGCGCTGGAACGGTCGAGCCCAGTGGACGGCCTATCGCTATATGCGCGATGCGCGGGTGTCGACGGCAATTGTCGACCCCGACCGGGTCCTGCTGCTCGACGTCGACTTCACGAACAACAGCCGGACGACGGCGCCGAGGGCCGCGGCCGCCGCGACGAAATGGTCGCTCAAGTGGATCGTCTGGCTGCAGGATGTGTTGATGACGTACGCGTTTTTTGTGTGACGCTCGTGACGTTCACCACGGGCTGCTAAGGACGCGGGGGTCGGGTGTCCATGTCCATGATGCGAGCGGTCTTCGACGGCGTACAGCGCGTGCTGAACGCGCCGGCCCTCGTGGCGGGGCTGTATCTCGCGACGCTGGGCGCCGTGATCCCGATGGGGCTCGCGCTCCACGAGTCGATCGACACCCAGCTGGGGAACAGCCTCGCGGCCGACCGCATGGCGGATGGCGTGGACACCGTCTGGTGGGACGAGTTCACCGCGCGGTCCACCGGCATCGAACGGACCTTCCGCCCCCAGATCATCGGCTTCGCGGCGGTCCTGTCCAACCTGAGCGCCATGGCGGACAACGCGCCGCCGCGCGGCGCCGTCGCCGCGCTCGTCATCGGTTACCTGTTGGTCTGGGCGTTTCTCGTCGGCGGCGTGATCGACCGTCTCGCCCGCCAGCGGCCGCTACGCGGTGCCGGGTTCTTCTCCGCCTGTGGGCACTACGTCTTCCGAATCGCCCGCCTCAGTGTGGCCGTTGGCTTCGTCTACTGGCTGCTGTTCGACGTCGTGCATCGGTGGCTGTTCGACGATCTCGTCCGCACGCTGACGCGGGATCTCACCGTCGAGCGAAACGCGTTCCTCTTGCGGATGGTGCTCTACGCTCTATTCGGGCTTTTGGTCGTCGGCGTCAACCTCCTGTTCGACTACGCCAAGATCCGTATCGTGGTCGAGGACCGCCGGAGCGTGCTCGGTGCGCTCCTCGCGGCGTGGCGATTCGTGCGACGACGGCCCGGGGCCACCCTCGGGCTCTATCTCGTCAACGGTCTGCTCTTTGTGGCCGTCCTGGGTGCGTACGCGGTCGTCGCGCCCGGCGTGGGCGCTCCCGGCGTGGGCATGTGGGCGGGCTTCCTCACCGGGCAGGCGTATATCGCCGCGCGCGTCTTCACCAAGCTCGTCTTCTACGCATCCGAGACGGCGTACTTCCAGAGCGAGCTCGCGCACGCCGCGTACGTGGCGGCGCCAGAGCCGCAATGGCCCGACTCGCCCGCGGCCGAGGCCATCGGCCGTTCGTAGCTGCCCTGGCCCGCGCCGACCTTCGCGATCCGTCGCGATAGACTGAACCGTATGTCCGAGACGGTCGATCATCTCGTCGCGTGGATGCGGCAACGCGTGCTGACCGCGGATGCCAAGGGGCTCGTCGTCGGCCTGAGCGGCGGGGTCGACTCGGCGGTCGTCGCGCGTCTCGCTCAGCTCGCGACACCCGGTGACGCGGTCGCAGTCGTGCTCCCATGCCACAGCGATCCGCAGGACGAGCTGGCACTAAAAACCGAGCGCCTCATCCGCGGCAGCGACCACAAACGCTCCCTGCCGCCGACCCCTCCGTCCACCGACAAATAGCCGACGTGCTTCGCAACCTGATTGCCGTCGTCGTGGAGGTCCGCCCGGACGAGCGCGCCACGACCATCTTGATGTTCACGTACTCGTTCCTGGCGATGACCACGTACAACATCGTCCAGCCCGTGACGCGTGCCGCGTTCATCGCCGACTTCGGGGCCGGCAACATCCCCTATGTCCTGCTGGCGGCCGGTCCGGCCGTCGGTCTGCTGATGCACGCCTATGGACGAGTCGCTGCCACTCTGCCCAAGCAGTGGGCGCTGCCTTTGCTGCAGGTCGGGCTGGCCGCAGTGCTCGCGGCATTCTGGCTCCTGTTTCAGACGGGGTCACGGTGGGTATCGGCCGGGTTTTATCTCTTCGGGCTCCTCCTCGGCACGCTCCTGGTGAGCCAGTTCTGGACCCTCGCACACGAGATCTACGATCCGCGCCAAGCCCGCCGCCTCTTCGGGTTCATCGGTGCCGGCTTTGGTCTCGGCGGCATGGCTGGCGCCGGACTGGTCATCGCGGGCCCGGCCGGTAGAGATGCCTTGCTGCTGTTCAGTGCCGGCTCTTTGCTCGCAACGACGGGGATCGTCGTCGCCATCGCTCGGCGCGAGCGTCGCGTGCAAGAGCCGGACGTGGATGCGGAGCACACACAGGCACTTGGGGTCGTCGCGGCGCTGCGTCTCATCGGCGCGTCTCCGAGCCTGCGGCAGATCGCGGCGTTAATCGGGCTCGCAGCCCTGGGCGGCGTGGTCGTCGACCAGCAGCTCAACATGGCCGCGGAGCAGTTCCGGGGCGGCGACGAGGCCGCCGTCACGAGCTTCCTCGCTTCCGTGCGACTCGTCGTGTCGGCAAGCCAGTTCGTCCTGCAGATTGCCTTCGTCAAGCAGATCTATCGCCTACTCGGACTCGGCTTCGCGCTTCTGATGCTCCCGGTCGGCCTCGCCGCGACGGCCCTCCCCATCCTCGTCAGCGGCGCGCTGCTCGCGCCCGCCGTGGCCACCGTGGTCGATCGATCGATCCGGTACTCGGTTGACCGGACGACCCGCGAGATGCTCTTTCTCCCGGTGCCGTCCAGCCTGAAGCGACGTGCCAAGCCGTTTCTCGACGTGACGGTCGATCGCCTGGCGCGCGGAATAGGGGCGGTGCTGATGCTGGTCCTCATCCAGCCGTGGGGCCTCGGCCTGGGGTGGCCGCAGCTCAGCATCGTGGTCCTCGTCATGGTCGGCGCCTGGCTCGTCCTGGCCGCGCGGGCCAAAGACCGGTATGTCCTCGCCATCCGCGACGGACTCGAGTCGCAGGCCGTCGACGTCCGGGCGGTGGACGTGGCCGATCTGACCACCGTCGAAGCGCTGCTCGAGGAGCTCGCGCACCCTGAGGAACGCCGTGTGCTCCACGCGATCACTGTCCTCGAGTCGCTGGACAAGCAGCACCTGGTCACCCCGCTGCTCCTGCACCACACGGCGCCGACGGTTCGCGCACGCGCGTTGACGATGCTCGGTGTTAGCCGGCCGGAGGTCCTGCGGCGGTGGGAACCGATGGTGACACGACTCGTGAACGATTCCGACGCTGATGTGCGAGCGCACGCGATCGTGCAGCTTGCGCGGCTCCGCGGCGAGGACGCGGCCAGTCTGGCCCACTCGCTCCTGACGGCGCATTCGCCACGCGCGGCGGTCAGTGCCGCAGTCGTCTTGGCGTCCACGGGTCGTGCCGAGGACGCCGAAGTGGCCGAAACGACGCTGACGACCCTGGCCGCGGACGGCAGCGACGCCGCGGCGCTGGTGCGTCGCGACGTTGCCACCGCCATCCGGCAGCTCGACAGCCGGACGTGCCGGCAGTTGCTAATCCCGCTTTTGCAGGACACGGACCCACGCGTCGCTGAAGAGGCGATGCGAAGCGTGCGCGCCTTTCGTCCGTTCGACCCGTTATACGTCCCGACGCTGACGTCGCTCCTCGGCGACCGCCGCCTCAAGGGCGGAGCCCGCGACGTGCTCGTGGCCTATGGCGAACCGGTGGTCGAGTTCCTCGGTTACGCGTTGGGTGATCTCGACGAGGACGTATGGGTCCGTCGCCACGTCCCGGCCACCCTCGCGCGCATTCCCGTGCAACAGTCGATGGACCTGCTCGTCGGGCATCTCGACGATCAGGACGGGTTTCTCCGATACAAGGTGGTCGCGGCGCTGAACCACCTGCACCGTGTGGGCCCCGAGCTTGCGTTCTCCAACGACCGTGTCGAGGCGGTGGTGCTCACAGAGACGCGTCGTTTCTTCGCACACATCACGTTGCGCCAGGCGCTGGTCGACGCCGAGCCTGTGTATAGCGACACGCTGCTGTCGCGCGTGCTTGGCGAGAAGACCGCCCGAGCGGTCGACCGCGTGTATCGGCTGCTGGCGCTCCTTCACCCGTGGCGCGACATCGAGAGCGTCCGTTGGACGATCGAGCGCAACGCGTCCGCGCGCGGCCAGGCGTTCGAATACCTCGATAACGTGCTGTCTCAGCGCGTGCGTCGCGTCGTGCTGCCGATGCTGGAAGACCTGCCCGGCCCGGAGCGCGCGCGCCGCGGTCACGAGCTTCTGGGCACCCGTGCCCGCGATCTCGAAGAGACGCTCCTTGCGCTCATCAACGACGGCGACGAGATCGTGGCCGCTGCCGCGATCGACCTCGTCGGCGAGCAGCGATTGTGGAACCTGGCTGACGACGTCGAGCACGTGCTCGCGCATCGCCCGGTCGACGACTGGCTGGTCTTTCAGGCGGCCTCGTGGACACTGGCCTCCCGTCGGCTGACCGTGAGCGAGCGACGCGAACAGTGGCGAGAATCGCTCCCGGCCATCGTCCTCGCGGACCGGCTCGGGGAGCTGTCGTTGTTTCGATGGGTCGAAGTCGATGAGATCAGTCAGTTCTGGAACCTCGCGAACGACCTCTACGACGCCCGTCAGGCGAAACGGCTCTTTGGTTTTATCGGCGGGGGGGCGAGCGCGGGTGGCATTGCCGGCTCGACCGTGCTCGCGACACTGGTCGAGCGGGTGGGCGCCAATACCATGTTGCTGTTCAGTGCGGCCATCCTGGCTCCGTGTGTGCCGCTCGTCATTTACATCATCCGGCGGTCGGACCTGGTGACCTTGTCGAGCATCGCGACGGCCGGCGATGAAAAAGGTGTCGGCGGGGCCAAGGCCTTTCGGATGCTCCGCGAGTCGAAGCACCTGCTGATCATCGCCGCGGTCATCGCGTTCGGTGCGATGGGCGCCGGTCTGCTCGACCAGCAGCTCAACATGGCCGTCGAAGAGCGTTCGGGTGACGAGGGCGCCGCAGCCATGGCCGCGCTGCTGGCGCAGGTGCAACTCGCGCTCTCGATCACCAGTCTGGTCATCCAGATGTGGCTCGTCAGCCGCATCCACCGCTATCTGGGGATCGGCGTGGCGCTGCTGATCCTGCCCCTGGGCCTTGGCGCGAGCGGGGCACTCATCCTCGCCACCGGGGCGCTAGGAGCCGCGGCGTTCGGGCGGGTGCTCGACTCGGCGTTGCGCTACAGCCTCGACAAGACGACCCGCGAGATCCTGTTTCTTCCACTCCCGGCGGCTCTGCGACAACCGGTCAAGCCGTTCGTCGATGTCACGGTCGACCGCGGCGCCAAGGCGGCCCTGGCGCTGCTCATCCTGGTCTTGATCCAGCCGTGGGGCTTTGGCCTCGGTTGGCGCGAACTCAGCTTCGTCACGCTCAGCATGGTGTCGCTGTGGGTGTTCACGGCCGTCAAGGCCCGACAGGGGTATCTGGCGTCGTTCCGCCAGACGATCGCCGAGCAAGGGGTCGAGCCGACCGATTTGCGGCTCACCCAGGGACCCACGGTCGCCGACCTGTCGACGGTCGAAACACTGGTCGAAGAGCTCGCGCATCCCGAAGCGAACCGCGTCCTCTATGCTATCGATGTCCTCGAATCACTTGACAAGCCCAATCTGATCTCGCCGCTCCTCTTGCACCACGAGTCGGCGGCGGTCCGCGCGCAGCGAGATCGCGGAGCGGTGGGTCCCCACGATCCATCGACTCGTCACGGATACCGACCCGGAGGTGCGCGCCGCGGCGGTCAGCGCCCTCGCGACGATGCGCAACGAAGACGCCGCCGGCTTCGCCCGCTCGCTACTCGATGACCCCGACCCCCGCATCGTGGCGACCGCCGCGGTTGTGCTGTCGGCGAGCGAGGAAGACGCCGACCAGGCGGCTGCAGAGCATGCGCTGTCGGCGCTCGCGTCCGACACCCGTGAGAGCGCCAACCTCGCGCGACGTGACCTGGCGGCCGCGATCCGGCAGGTCGGCACGGCGCGTTGTCGCGACCTGCTCGTGCCCTTGCTCCATGATTCCGACCCGGAGGTGGCCGATGAGGCGATGCGCAGTGTGCGAGCTCTGGGCACGGACGACTTCGTGTTCGCGCCGACGCTGGTGTCGCTGCTCGGGAACCGCCGGCTGAAGAGCGGCGCGCGCGAGACACTCGTCGGCTACGGCGAGCCGGTGGTCGACGTGCTGAAGTACTTTCTCGACGACCCCGACGAAGACGTCTGGGTGCGCCGCCACCTCCCCGCCACCCTCGCGCGCATCCCGTGCCAACGGTCGATGGACATCCTGATCGACACCCTCTCCACCAAGGACAGCTTCCTACGGTTCAAGACGCTCGCCGCCGTCGAAAAGCTGCGGCGCGAGCATCCGTCGCTGGACTTCAAGAAAGACCCGATCGAGTCATTGGCGTTGACCGAGGTGCGCAAGTACTTCAATCGGTTGGGCCTGCACTACAACCTGTTCGTCCGCGCCGCCATGCCGAAGGACTCGCTGGTGGCGGTCGCCCTGAACGAAAAGCTCACCCGCACGGTTGATCGCCTCTACCGGCTGCTCGGTCTGGTGTACCCGTGGAAGGACATCGCGGCCTCACGAGCAGCGATCGAGCATGGCAACGCGCGCAGCCGCGCGGGAGCGCTCGAGTACCTGGACAACGTGATGTCGGGTCAGCTACGTCACCGGCTGGTGCCCATCCTCGAGAATCTACCGCTCGAGGAGAAGGTCCGGCGCGGCAACGTGCTGCTCAAGACCCGGCCGCGCGACGTCGAGGAGACATTGCTCGAGCTGATCAACGACGACGATCAGGTCGTGGCGGCCGCGGCGATCGCCCTCGTCGGCGAAAAGGCCCTCTGGGACCTGCGTGATGACGTCGAGCACGTGCTGGCGCATCGCGACGTCACGGACTGGTATGTGTTCGAGGCGGCGTCCTGGACCCTGGCGTCGTACGCGCTCACACCCGAACGGCGGCGCGAACGCTGGGTCGAGGCACTGCCGGCAGCCTCGCTCGTGGAGCGGATACGCGGGCTCCCGCTGTTCGCGTCGGTCGGTATCGACGAGCTCTTTCGCATCGCGGGCGCCGGTCATCAGACGCGCCACGATGCCGGCACGACGCTCTTCCGCGAAGGGGCCGTGCCCGCACAGCTCCACGTGTTGCTGGACGGCACCGTCGTGGCGACGGGCCACCGCGGTGGGTCGCGCGAGATCGAGTCCCCCGCCCCGCTGGGATTCGAGGAAGCGCTCGACGGCTGTTTGATGTCCGAGAGCAAGACGACCGGACCCGCGGTGTCGCTCACCCTGAGCACGGACGAGCTCCAGACGCTGCTGGCAGACAACACCGACCTGGTGCAGGGGCTCTTCCGCACGCTCGCCGCGCGCCACGGTGCCCGATCCGGCTTCATCCGCAGCTCGGCCGCTATCGACCTGGACCGCCTCCCGGACCACGAGATCACCGCCGTACAAAAGGGGCTGGCGCTGCAGCGGATTCCGCTCTTTGCCAAAGTCAGCGGCGCCGAGATGCTGCATCTGGCGGCGGTCGCCTCGGGTGTCGGTCTGGAGGAAGGCGAGGTCGTCGCGGACCAGAGCACGCCGTTCGGTCTCGGGATCCTGCTGTCCGGCGAGCTGTCACTCCAGGCGGCCGACAGCCCGGACGTGGTCGCGCGGGCCCGGCCGGGCGACGTCATCGGGATGTACGAAACGCTGGCCAACGTTGAAGGCGCGGGTGGCGACGTGCGATTGGTCGCGACGGAGAGCGGCACCGCGTTGCGCATCAAGCGCGACGAGCTCTTCGACCTCGTGGGGCAGAGACCCGAGCTCTTGCAGCAGATCTTCGCGGCGATCTTCGCGCGGGGTGGCCCGCCGACGCCGCTCCCAGGCGCGTGAGTCTCTTCTGTGATAGAACGGAGGAAGAGACGAAGGGGAACACCATGATCGCGTATCCAACCAGACTCGTCGCGGCCGCCGTGGTGCTGGCCGCGGTCGCGACACCGGCTCCGCTCCAGGGGCAGACGGACGACGCCCTCGAGGCGGCAGTCGAGCAAGCACTCAGAGACGACCGCAAGCTCCGCGACCTGGAGGTGACGGTCGCCGGGAGCGAGGTCACCCTCGCGGGGCGGCTCGAGACATTCTGGGAGAAAAGCGAAGCGTTACGACGGACGTTCGAGGTGCCGGGCGTCGGCACCGTCGCGAGCGAGATCGAGATACCGGCGGTCGAGGACGAACAAGAGCTGACGGACGAGGTAATCAAAGCGATCCAGCGCTACGAGTACACGACCATGTGGGATCAGATCGATTTCCGCATGCATGAGGGCGCTGTGACCTTGATCGGGCGCGTGACCCCACTGGGGGACAAGGCTGGGGATCTCTTCGAGCGCATCGCGAAGGTCAAGGGTGTGCAAGACCTCCAGGTGAACCTGGAGACCCTGCCGTCCCGGGGGAGTGACGAGACGATTCGCAACTCCATTCGTCGTCAACTCCTCCGCAACGAGCACTTCATGCGCACGGCGAGATCGCGGAACCCGCCGTACCGGATCATCGTCGACAACGGCATCGTCACGCTCCTCGGCTACGCGCAGAGCAACATCGAACGGATCGAGATGCAACGCATCGTCGGGCAGACGAACGGCGTGTTGCGCGTCGACAACCAGCTCCAGACACGCCAGTGACGTCGCGTCTACGCCTCGGGTGAGCGAGCGCTACATGCCGATGCGCGGCGGATCGGATTCCCGCTCGATGCCGACCACCTCGAAGCCATCAGTCGTCGGGCGCAGGTAGACGCCAACCCGTCGGTTCCAGCGCGGATGGTCGTCATGCAAGGTGTGGATCTCCGCGAGCAGATAGTCGTCGCCCTCGGTGAGATCGCCTCGCGTGCGGGGTAGCGGGATGACCGTCTCCCGGTAGTCTTCCGCCACGCCGATCGCGCGCGTGCGGTCGGTCGCGTTGTCGTAGATCGACCAGGCCACCCGGTAGATGGAGCTCGGCGGGGCAAAGCCGTACCGCTCCGACAGGTTGGAAAAGGCCAGGCCGCGGGGGCCGACGGTAAACTCGTCGAGTGGGTTCAGCCTGTTCAGGTAGTGACGAGCGGTCTTGCGCTGGCGTGCGATCAAGACGTCCAGGAAGTACGCCGCCTCGATCGGATTCGTGAACTCGCCCGTGTCGACGATGGCCTGCAGCTCGTCCGGCGTGAACCGCATGATGATCTTCGCGGCCCAGAACGCGTCGCGGTCCGTCATCCGGACGAACGCGGGGTTGGGGTAGTCGTTGCGCCACTCGTGGGGCTCGTAGGACACCGCCTCCCAACGCCCGACCGAGTCGTATTCCGGAAGACTCGGCCAGTCGACCGTTCGATATTTCGGTGTCCGCAGTCCGAAGCCCCACACGTTGCGCTTCACTTCATCGAGGTCGAGCCAGTAGCGAAAGCTCAGGTTGGGGAGTTGCGCCTCGACGCTGCCGCTGCCGAACGTCGATCCGAAGTCCAGCATGTAGTGCCGGATGAACCGCTGGCCGCCGACCTCGACGAAGCTGTCCTGCGTGTTGTGGGCGCGGGTGTCGTCGTGGTTCGTCCACGCGGCGAAGAGACGCAATCCGCGGAGCTCACGCCTGTTCTCATGGGGTATGACGTCGTTCGGGTCATCCGACCGCGTCCCGTAGTAGCGAAAAGGTCCCAGTGGGCGACCTGGCAGATACTTGCTGGCGGTGACCCGGATCCGGCCGTCGCCGAGGCGCGGCACACGACGCAACATGCGCCCAAGAAAGGCCCGCGTGAGCGGCGTCTCATCGCCGAACTCATCCTCGAGCTTCGTTCCCGGCTCGATCGTGAGCCCGGCTTCCGGATCCATCGCCACGATGTAGTTCTCCGGCGTGTTGTAACCGATCGCGTAGAACAGCTTCGTGCCGATGATCTCGGCCGCGGAGCTGAGCTCCGGAATCCCCACCGGGTCGAACTTGATGACGTACCGATCGCCCCGACCGTCGATGATCTGGAAACCCGGAGTCAGCCCACCAATCTTGGTGCGGAAGACGCGCCACGGCGTCGCCATGTCGGGCCCATCGCCTGCGTCGGGGCCGCGCGCAAGGTCGGCGATCGACAGACGCCGTCGGCCGTGGCGATTGGTGAACCAGGAGCTGTCGGGCACCTCGTCCAGCGTGTTGGCGTTCACCGCCTCGGTCAGATCGGGCATGCCGAGGTCGCGCACGATGTGCCCGAACCGGTCAAACAGGTCGCTCAACTCGATCTCGACCGGCTCCGCCGCCACGTCGAGCATGTCGTCGTCGGCGAGGAGCGGGTCGTCTGGAAAGAACGTCGGCTGCTGAGCCGCCGGCAACGCTGACAGCACGCCCAACGCGCCGGCGACCACCCACGGAACGGCTTGACGTCGCATCCTCATCCCAACAGTTCGTCCCAAACCATCAGAAGCTCGGTCCCGATCCTATATGCAGGATGAAGCCCTCGTTACTCTTCGCGAAGTCGAATCGCAGCACCGCGCCCCCCGGCCCGTGACCGCGGATCCCGAAGCCATAGCCTGACTTCATCCCGTCAAAGCTCAGCTCATCGGCCGCCGAGAACACTTTCCCCGCGTCGTAGAAGAATGCGAGGTCGGCATAGGTCCAGACCTCCCAGCGGTACTCGACGTTGAGCACCATATTGCGGGTGTCGCGGAAGCGGTATTCGCGAAAACCGCGGATCGAGTTCGCACCGCCGAGCGTTTCCATCAGATAGAACGGCACGATCCCGCCGTCGTCGCCGACCGCGTGCGAGGTCCGCAGACGCAGGGCCAGTATTCGGTTGCGGTATCCCAGCGGCACGTGTGCCGTCACCTCGCCGACCATTCGGGTGAAATCGAACGTGTCCAGGTCCCGGTCGTCGTAGCGGTGCGCCGCCCCGGCGAGGGTCACGCCGACGGAAGGAGCGACGCTCTCGTCGCGCAGGTGGATGGCCGCTCGCCCGCCGTAGACGAGGTAGTCGGTCGCCGCGCCGAACCCCGGCGTCGCGGCGGGGTTGAACCGATCGTCGAGACTCGCGCCGCTCGAGCCGGAGCTCGTCCGCGCCGTGAGCCACTGGAGCTCTGCGTCCAGCTCGACGATGTCGCCTGCCCACGCCGCGAGACCTGCCACCAGCGCTCGGTCCTCCAACCGATACGTCGAACGATCGCCGCCACTCGAGTCACCGCCGAGGCCGAAGTAGCGCAGCGACGTGAAGTCGTGAGACCGCGCGGTGAAGCGCGCTTCAACTGGAAGGAGACTGTTGGCACGCGGGAACACGACCACGCCGGCATCGGAGGCCCGGTATCCACGCGTCGAAAAGCGTGCGTTCGCCGTGAACTGCACGAGATCGCTGTGGTAGCCGGTGATGTAGCCGGCCCCACCGACGAGACCCGAGCCGGCCGGCATCCCACCGACGACCGGTCGGAACCCAGAGAACCCCTTCGCGAAGAGTCGTCGAGGCAGCCGCCAGGTCTCGAGGAATCGGACCCGCGCCTCAGCGGTGGAGATCGTGCAGGGCTCGAGCTCCGCTTGCTTCGCTTCGCGGGCGCGCCGGAGGATCTCCTGCCGGCTCGCTGGCTCGGACCCCTCCTGTCCCTCGCCTCCGCCCGGGTGCGCCGTAGCGGCGACCGGCCCCGCGCCGGCCGCGACAAGGCAGAGAAGCAGGACGCGCGCGCGAGGGAGACCCATGAATTGCTCGGGGCCAGCCGGCCCGCTACGCGCGAGCGGCGACCCCGACGGGACAGCCGACACCGGTTCCGCCAAGCCCGCAGTAGCCGGCGGGGTTCTTCGCGAGGTATTGCTGGTGATACTCCTCGGCGTAGTAGAACGGTGGCGCCTCCGCGATCTCTGTCGTGATCTCCCCATGGCCGGCTGCGATCAGCATCGGCTGATAGCTATCGCGCGAGGCGACGGCCGCAGCGCGGCGTCCGTCATCCACGACGTAGATCGCGGACCGATACTGCGTCCCGACATCGTTGCCCTGACGCATGCCCTGAGTCGGGTCGTGGTCCTCCCAAAAGGTCTGGAGCAGTCGGTCGAAGCTCAGCGCGTCGGGGTCGTAGACGACCAGCACCACCTCGGTGTGCCCCGTTCGCCCGCTGCAGACCTCCTCGTAGGTCGGATTGGGGGTCGACCCACCCGCGTAGCCGACGGCCGTCGTATGCACGCCCGGCAGCTCCCAGAACTTCCGCTCCGCGCCCCAAAAGCACCCCATTCCGAAGACGGACCACCTGGCTCGATCCGGATACGGAGGCGTCAGACTGTTTCCGGTGACGAAGTGGCGGGCCGGCACCGGCATCGCCGCGTCGCGTCCGGGCAACGCGTCCGCTGGTCCTGGCACCACGAGTTTTCTTGTATCAGTGAACAGCCTCATCTGTGTCTCCACTCGAGCACGAGCGCTCCTCTATCGTAACCCGTGGGCTCACGCGGGTCGCCAATCAACCCAACCGGGCTCTGGGGTTAGACTGCCAGCGGCGATGGCACGAGTAGCGGGCGTCGAATTGGCGCCGGACGATCCGTTCAACCAGCGGCTCGTCTCCAACGTGCGCCCCGCAGGCTGGGTGAACCCCGCACCGACTGGGCGATACAACATCGTCGTGATCGGCGCCGGCACTGCCGGTCTCGTCACGGCAGCGGTGGCCGCCGGGTTGGGCGCGAAGGTCGCCCTCGTCGAACGCCATTTGATGGGGGGCGACTGCCTGAACGTCGGCTGCGTCCCCTCGAAAGCCCTCATCCGCGCCGCCCGTGTGTGGGCGTCGGCGGCGAATGCCGGGGCGTTCGGTCTGTCGCTGCCCGGTGATACCGAACGGGACTTTGGGGCGGCGATGGCGCGGATGCGACGCGTGCGCGCCACGCTGAGCGGCGTCGACTCGGCCGAGCGATTCCGGGACCTGGGCGTCGACGTGTTCATCGGGGAGGGGCGCTTCACCGGCCGCGACACGCTCGTCGTCGATGACGCGACGCTGCGGTTCAGCCGGGCCGCGGTCTGCACCGGCGCCCGCGCCGCCGCACCGCCGATCCCCGGGTTGGCCGAGGCTGGGTATCTGACGAACGACACCGTCTTCTCGCTGACCGACCTCCCGCGACGGATGGCCGTCATCGGCGCCGGACCGATCGGGTGCGAGCTGGCACAGACGTTTGCCCGGTTCGGCAGCACCGTCACGGTGCTGGAGCGGATCGATCACATTCTGCCGCGCGAGGACCCCGACGCCGCGGCGGTCGTCCAGGATCGCCTGACCCACGACGGCGTCACGTTCGCCTTCGGCGCGCAGATTGCCGGCGTCGAGCTGCGGGGAGCGGAGCGTGTCCTGCGCTACGAGGCCGCAGGCGCCCCGCACGAAGTCGCCGTCGACGCGATCCTGGTCGCCGTCGGGCGCGCGCCCAATGTCGAGCGCCTCGACCTGGAGTCCGCGGGCGTCGGCTACGACCGGTCAGGGGTGACGGTCGACCGCCGGCTCCGGACGACCAATCCGCGGGTCTATGCAGCCGGCGACATCTGCTTCGCGCACAAGTTCACGCACACGGCCGACGCGATGGCCCAGATCGTGGTTCAAAACGCGCTATTTCCCCACCCCTTCGGGGTCGGCACGGCTTCGACCGATTCACTGATCATCCCCTGGTGCACGTACACCGAGCCCGAGATCGCGCACGTCGGCATGTACCCGGCGGACGCAGAACAGCGCGGCCTCCGGGTGGAGACCTTCACCCAGCCGCTCGACGAGGTCGACCGGGCGGTCCTCGACGGCGAGGACGCCGGGTTCGCCCGCGTGCACGTCAAGAAGGGGACCGACGTAATCGTGGGAGCAACGATCGTGGCATCAGACGCCGGCAACCTCATCAGCGAGGTCACGGTGGCCATGAAGGCCGGTGCCGGACTCTCCGTGCTGGGCAGCACCATCCACCCATACCCGACGCAGGCCGAGGCGCTGCGGAAGGCCGCGAACCAGATGCGGCGCGCCCGCTTCACCGATCGACAGCGGGCCATCCTCGCTCGCCTGTTCGCCTGGCGTCGCTGAACCGATACACAGGGACGAGACCGGGTCGGTACGGCACCCGCCTCGTTCCGGGACACGACGCCCGCTAGCAGCCCGTGGTGAAAGTGCCGTGTCGCACCGAGACCCCACTGGCTCCAAGAGCGACCGGCCATTGCAAGGCGCGAAGAGGGACAATACCGGGAGTATTTGACCGATGAGCAACGCAGGCAGGCGGGACGCATCGCCGGTCGAATGCAGCGGGACTTTCACCACAGGCTGCTAGGACTGTCATGGCCTACCAGCCCATCGAAAACTACGGCATCGTCGGCGACCTCCACACGGTGGCGCTTGTCGGCAAGGACGGCTCGATCGACTGGTTCTGCTTTCCTCACTTCGACTCCCCGAGCGTCTTCGCGGCGCTGCTCGACGACACCAAGGGTGGCCGATTCCGCATTGCCCCGACGCACGTAGGCGCGCGCCGCAAGCAGTTCTACTGGCCGGAAACGAACGTTCTGATCACGCGTTTTCTGACTCCGAAGGGTGTCGGGCAGATTACCGACTTCATGCCGCTCGGTTTGCGCTCGACCGACCCACGCTGGCACCAGTTGATTCGTCGCGTGCAGGTCGTGCGAGGCTCGATGGAGTTCCGGATGGAATGTCGCCCCGCGTTCAACTATGCGCGGGACCCGCACGAGACGACGCGCTGCGACGGGGGCGCCGCATTCCATGCGCCCGACCTCGCCCTCGGACTCGCCACCCGGCAGCCGCTGTCGATCGACGGCACCGGCGTGACCTCGCATTTCACGCTGCACGAGGGCCAGTCCGCCGTCTTCGAGCTGGGACGCCTCGACGGCGGTCGATGCGACCCGATCGCGGACGAGGAAGCCGAGGTGCTGATTGCGCGGACCGAGGCCTACTGGCGCCGCTGGCTGTCCCAGTGCACGTATCAAGGCCGGTGGCGCGAGATCGTGCACCGTTCCGCCCTGGCGCTGAAGCTGATGACGTACGAGCCGACCGGCGCCATCGTTGCGGCGCCGACCTGCAGCCTGCCCGAAGGCATCGGCGGCGAGCGCAACTGGGACTATCGCTATACCTGGATCCGTGACGCCGCGTTCACGCTCTACGGCCTGATGCGGGTCGGGTTCACCGAGGCGGCCGGACAGTTCATGGGCTTTCTCGAAGCACGGTGTCGCGAGCTCGACGCCGACGGCGCGCTGCAGCTCATGTACGGGCTCGACGGGCGTCGCGTGCTGATCGAGGAATCCCTCGACCACCTCGACGGCTACCGGGGGTCGCGTCCCGTGCGGATCGGCAACCGGGCCTACGAGCAGCTGCAGCTCGACATCTACGGCGAGCTGATGGACTCCGTCTATCTCTACAACAAGTACGGCGCACCCATCTCGTACGACCTTTGGACGCACCTGCGCCGGTTGGTCAACTGGGTGTGCGATAACTGGCGTCGAGAGGACGAGGGGATCTGGGAGGTGCGTGGCGGGCGGCGCCACTTCGTGTACTCGAAGCTTATGTGCTGGGTCGCGGTCGACCGCGGTCTGCGGCTCGCCGACAAGCGGTCGTTCCCGGCCGATCGCGACCGGTGGATGCGGGCGCGCGACGAGATCTACGAGGAGATCATGACTCGCGGGTGGAATCCCGCGCGCGAAGCGTTCCGGCAACACTACGGCAGCAACGCGGTCGATGCCTCCAACTTGATGATGCCGCTCGTCTTCTTTCTTTCGCCGGCCGATCCTCGCAACATCGGCAACCTCGCAGCGACGATGGCGTCACCCAACCTTGGCGGCCTGGTCGCGAACAGCCTCGTCTACCGGTACCGCGCTGACGCGACGGCCGACGGGCTCCACGGCGAAGAGGGCACGTTCAACATCTGCACGTTCTGGCTAGTCGAGGCGTTGACGCGTGCCGGGGTCGCGGATCGGAGACACCTGACCCAGGCACGGCTGATCTTCGAGGAGATGCTCGGCTACGCCAATCACCTGGGTCTGTACGCGGAGCAGACCGGCAAGAGCGGGGAGGCGCTGGGGAACTTCCCGCAGGCGTTTACGCACCTGGGCCTGATCAGCGCGGCGTTCAACCTCGACCGCGCGCTCGGCGCGGGCAAGTAGCGGCCCACGCGCGCCACGATCACCCCGGGTCTCTAGCCTCAGGGCTTAGGACTCGTGGTGACGGCTGGTTCAGCCATCTCGGCTAGATCTCGCCGATCCACCTCGCGGTCCAAGCGTCGTTTGCAGTCGATGAGCTGTGCGCGTGGCATCACCGGGACCTCGATGCCCCACACTACCCGCGGCATAGACGTGCCGACATCGATCGACGCGTCGTGCCACGCTCCGGACGCGCGTTCGCGATACCGTGCCGCGTCGGCCACGCCGACCTCGATTCGCTGTCCCCCGTGCTCCAGCGCCATGAGGATCAGGTCCCACGCCTCGTCACGGTGACGCCACGGTTCCTTGATGATCCGATCCGGCCCGGCCAGTCGCATGAGCGACGGCAGGTGCGCGGCCGGGACGGAAAGATCGATGTCGCCGAGATCGCGACGCGCGCCGTACGCGGCGGCGGCCACGCCACCCACCACCTGGAACGGGATGCCGGCTCGGTTCAGCAGCCCGACGATCCAGGCGAGCGCGGTCCGTCCTGCCGCCTGGTCCATCACGCCCGGGCACCGTCCGGGGTGGTGATGTCGGCGGTCGAGATCGGCATGCGTGCCGGGCTAGTGCACCGCCGTCGAGATACGGTCACTCGTCGGGCCCGCATCACACCCATCCGCGGCGTTGCCGTTCCTCGACATACGTCCTGTATGCCTTCGTCGCGGCGCCTTGCGCCTGGGCGCGCTGCGACCCCGACGCTGTGACGGTATCTCGACGGCGATGCACTAGCCACCATCGGGGGCTCCGCTACAACTCGAACTCCATGCCCTCGCGTACGACGTCCGGTGCTCCGACGAGCTCCGGATTGGTGTGGTTCAGATGGATAAACCAGACGTCGGCGCTCGTGCCAGCCAGGCGCCGGCGAGTATCCGGCATCAGCGGATGGCGGATCTCGTCATACGACCGGCCCTGCACCTCGGCGGCCGACGCGAACGTACCGTCGAGAAACGCCAGGTCGACCTCGTCGACGATCGCACCGACGTCACGATCCCAGCGATCCCATCGGTCGACATCCGGCACATAGACCGCCGACGCGCGCGGACCGTCGATGCGGTATCCGACCGTGTCCGTGAACTCGTCACGATGCGGAACCGTGAACGCCGTGACGCTGAGACCGTCACCGAGATCGACGTGATGGTCCGGGTCCACGATCGTCAGTCGGATGTGCCCGTCCGCGACGAGCAGGCTCCACGGACCGTTGGCAGTCAGATAGTCGGCCATCCGGCGCGTCCCGTAGACCGGCACGCCATCCGCCGCAAGCGTTTCCTTGCCGAGAAACATCAGCCCGGTGTAGTGGCCGATGTGACCGTGCGTCAGGAAGATCCCGTCGGGCGCGACACCGCCGGTCAGCGCATCGAGTTGCGACGGCAGGTCGGGTGTCGCATCGAACAGAAAGGCGCGACCGCTCGCGCGATGCACGAGGCCGAGACTGGCGACCTTTTCCGTCGGTCGGCGTCCAGCGCGCGCGTCGACGCACACCTGCTGCTGGCATCCGAGATGCGGTATGCCGCCGTCCTGGGCGATGCCGAGCACGACGAGCACCCAGCCGGACGGCTGAGATGGTGCGGCCAACCCCGCGCGCACGGTCGGCAACACCCAGAGCACTGCGACCAGCGCGATGGTGACGGCTTGCAGCCCGTGGTGAAAGTCCCGCGTCGCACCGAGACGGTCGAGGCGCCAGGCTCGCAAGGCGCGAGGAGGGAGAATACCGGGAGTATTTGACCGACGAGCGACGCCGCGAGCCGGGATGCATCGGCGGTCGAATGCCGCGGGACTTTCACCACGGGCTGCTCGGCGTCCAGATGACATGCCCGAGCGTGGCATGGCGAGCGCGGCCGAATCAAGCCTGGCACGCCGGCGGGTGCATGAGATGGGTTCTAACCCCAGAGCTCAAGTGAGCTCCGGTTAGGTTCGACGGCGCCACGGCATCGGGGTAGGATGTTGGGCAGGAGACCCACGGGTGAAGATCTCGATTACGTATTGCGGACGTTGAAAGTACCTGCCCAAGGCCTCCAGTCTGGCGGCCACGATCAGGGACGCGGTCGGCATCGATTCGGAGCTCATCGAGGGCAGCAACGGCATCTTCGACGTCGTAGCGGACGGCACGATGGTCTTCTCGAAACACCAGGCCGAACGTTTTCCTGAACCGCAGGAGATCATCACCGCGTTGCGGGGTATGAGCGCCGCGTAGCCTCACCCCCCGTCCAGCGGTCATCTCGCCAAGGAGGCGCCATGCCCACGAAGGTGAGTCGCCGCGACCTCTTGACAGGCGCCGCCGGGACTGTCGGGGCCGTCGCACTCGGATCGACGACCGTCAGCCAGGCGCAGCCGCGCGACACGACGACCGCACCTGGCACCCCGCCGACCGAACTGGGTCTGCGATCGCCGCACGAGCAACCGCGCCGCCTCACCGGCGGCACGGCGGTGTCGAGGACACCACACCAGGATCTGTTCGGCACGATCACGCCGGCCGACCTCCACTACGAGCGACACCACGCCGGCGTCCCGGCCATCGACCCGGCCGACTACCGATTGCTGGTCCACGGCATGGTCGAGCGGCCGACCGTCTTCACGCTCGACGAGCTGAAGCGTTTCCCCGCGGTCTCTCGTGTCTGCTTCCTCGAGTGCTCAGGCAACTATGGTCGGAACGCCGGCCCGGAATCGAAGCCCGAACGGATCTGCGGGCTGACGAGCCAGAGCGAGTGGACGGGCGTCGCGCTCTCGACACTGCTGCGCGAGGTGGGTGCGAACGAGGAGGCGTCCTGGTTTCTCGCAGAGGGACAGGACGCCGCCGTCATGACCCGTAGCGTGCCGATGGCGAAAGCCTGGGATGATGCGCTGATTGCCTATGGCCAGAACGGCGAAGCGATCAGGCCAGGTCAAGGGTATCCGGCACGGCTCTTCCTGCCCGGGTGGGAGGGGAACGCCAGCGTCAAGTGGCTGCGGCGGATCGAGGTGGCGGACCGGCCGTTCATGACCCGCGAGGAGACCTCGAAATACACCGACCCGCTCGCCGACGGGACCGCTCGGCAGTTCAGCTTCGTCTTCGACGCGCGGTCGATCATCACGACACCGGCGTACCCCGAGACGATCACGCCGGGGTGGGTCGAGATCCGAGGCATCGCCTGGTCCGGCCACGGCACGATCGCGAGGGTGGAGATCAGCACGGATGGCGGCGACAGCTGGGTGTCGGCGCGCCTGCAGGATCCGGTCCTGCCGAAGGCGCACACGCGGTTCCGGCACCTCTGGCGCTGGGACGGCTCGGAGGCCGAGGTCATGAGCCGGGCGGTCGACGACACCGGCTACGTCCAGCCACGACGCGAAGCGCTCCGCGCCGAGCGCGGGCGACGCGCGCGCGGGTATCACCTCAACCCGATCACAGGATGGACGGTCCAGTCGGACGGCCGCGTCTTCTACCGAACGGAGCCTCCATGGTGAGCCGAGGGCTGGCCATCGGAATCGCCGCGGCCGTCGCCAGCTCAGGCGTTGGGTGGGCGCAGTCTCCCACGGCGGAGGCCGAGCGGTTCGGCTTTGGTCGACCCGCGACACGCGCGGAGATCACGGCGTGGGATACCGATGTCGATCCCGACGGTGCAGGGTTGCCGCCCGGACGCGGCACGGCTCACACCGGTGCCCCCGTCTACGCGCGTCTCTGCGCCTCGTGTCATGGCCGCGACGGCGAGGGCGGCAGTGCCGCACCGCTCGTCGGCGGCGTGCCCGAGGCGACTCCGCCGTTCGGGCCACGCTACGAAGCGTGGCGGGGCGACCGGGAGGACGTCGCGTACACGGTCGGCAATTACTGGCCCTTCGCTACGACGCTCTACGACTACATCCAGCGTGCGATGCCGTCGAACGCGCCCGGCTCGCTCGCCTCGGATCAGGTGTACGGGCTCGTCGCCTGGCTGCTGGCGCGAAACGGCATCATCGGTGACGACACGACGATCGATGCCGCCACGCTGCCCGCCGTCGAGATGCCGGCGCGCGAGATCTTCGTCCTCCCGGACCAGTTCTAGACGAGGGTTGCGCACCCGAACCGCGCGAGGCGCGCAGAAATGCGCCTTGTCCTGCGCCGGAAGGCTAGCAGCCCGTGGTGCAAGTCGCGCGTTGCACCGAGACCGCCGAGGCGCCCGCCTCGCAAGGCGCGACGAGGGAGAATACCGGGAGTATTTGACTGACGAGCGCCGCCGCTAACGGGATGCATCGGCGGTCGAATGCAGCGGGGCTTTCGCCACGGGCTGCTAGTACCCGATGACCTGCCCGTCCTTGCGCGGGTCGGTTCCACCGTGCAGCATCCCGGTCTCCGGGTTGATCAGGATCGCCTGATAGCCGCCCATCCCGCCGCCACCCTGTCGCTCGACGGAGTGCCCCATCGCTTCGAGTCGCGCGATGACGGCATCGCTCACGCCAGGCTCGACGGCGAGCGTCCCACTGGGCTCACGGCTCGGGCTATGCCGCACGCGCGCAGCATCCCCCGCTTCCTGCAAGTTCATGCCGAAATCGATGATGTTCGACAGCACCTGCCAGTGACCCTGCGGCTGCATTGGCCCACCCATCACGCCGAAGGAGAGCCAGGGCTTGCCGTCTTTCGTGACGAACGCCGGCATGTTGGTGTGCAGCGACCGCTTGTGCGGCTCGAGCGAGTTGAGATGCCCCGCCTCGAGCGAGAACCCGGACCCCCGATTCTGCAGCGCGAAGCCGAGATCGCCCGGCACCACCTTCGAGCCGAATCCGCCGAAGATGCTCTCGATGAGCGAGATCGCGTTCCGGTCCTTGTCGACCACGGTGAGATACACCGTGTCGCTGTGTTCGTAGGGATTCCCCGGGGTGACGCGCTGGGCGGCACGCGAGCCGTCGATCAGCCGGCGACGCGTGGCCGCATACGCCTTGGAGATGAGCTGCTCGGTCGGGAGCTCGTTGGCGTCGGCGTCAGCCACAAAGGTGTTGCGGTCGGCCCAGACGAGCTTCTTGGCCTCGGTGAACACGTGAATCGAATCGGCCGTGTTGTGGCCCATCGCCGCGATGTCGTATCCCTCCATGATGTTCAGGATCATCAGCGCCAGGATCCCGGAGCTGTTTGGCGGGATTTCCCAGACGTCGTAGCCCCGGTAGCTGGTGCTCACCGGCTCGACCCAGGCCGAGGCGTGGTCCTCGAAATCGGGCATGGTGAAATAGCCGCCGTTGGCCTCGCTGAACGCCACGATGCGCCGGGCGATATCCCCGCGGTAGAAGGCGTCGCGGCCCCCGCGGGCGATCGCTTCGTAGGTCGCGGCGAGCCCCGGGTTCTTGAATACCTCACCGGCGCGTGGCGGCCGTCCATTGGGAAGGTAGGTTTTGGCCGAATCGGGCCACTCCGCCAGCGAGCGCTCGGAGCCAGCCCACTGGCGCTGGATGATCTCGCTGACCGGGAAGCCGTCTCGGGCGTACCCGATAGCCGGCCGCAACACGTCCGCGAAGTCCATCGTCCCGAACCGCTCGAGCAGCTGATCCCACCCGTCGACGGCCCCGGGCACGGTCCACGTCAGCGGACCCGTACCGGGCATACGCTCGAGCCCTTGCCGCGTCAGCGTCTCGCGGCTGATCTCGTACGGCGCCCGACCGGTGGCGTTCAACCCGTAGAGCTGCTCCGTCTCGGCATCCCAGACGATGGCGAAGAGATCGCCGCCAACACCATTCATGTGCGGCTCGACCAGACCCAGGACCGCGTTCACTGCCACCGCCGCGTCGATCGCGTTCCCCCCCGCCTTGAGGATGTCGATGCCGACCTGGGCGGCGAGCGGTTGGCTTGCCGCCACCATCCCATGCGGGGCAATGACCTCGGACCGACTACCGTGCGGGCTGCGCGCGGGCCGACCATAGCCGTGGCCGAGCGCTTGTTCCTGGGCACGCGCCGAGTCGCCAGCGCCAAGGACGACCGTGGCAACGACGCCCGCCAAAGCGACCACCGTCCAGCGACCGAGTCGCCGAGTACGCGCCTGCTGCACCATGTCAGACCCCTTCTGGTTCAATCGAGTCTCGCTATTGTAGCCGGCGGCGTTCGGCGACGATAGGTCGAGTGGCCGGTATAATCGGTCGAATTCCCCGCGTCCGATGAGACACTGCCCAAGTGCCGCAGATGGCCATCGAGACCCACGCCGCCTCGTCCAGAATCCGTATCAGGCTCCAGGCTCTGCTCGCGCACGGCTGGACCAGCGTCCTTGTCGCCTGGCCTGTGTTCTTCCTCGTCTACGGGCAAGTGCGGCTGGCCGCCGGCGGGACCGCGCGCGTCCTCCTGATCGCCGCTGTCCTCGCGACCGCGTGGTATCGCGGCGCGTGGGTCGGAGCACTCGTCGGACTCTTCGCCGTACCGATCGGGGCGCTGCAGGTCGCGCTGCTGACCAGTGGCAGCCTGGCGGTGCGGGACTGGCTCACGGCCGACGTGGCCGCCGGGACGCTGGCGTCGATCCTCGCGGGCGGCGCCATCGGTTACATGCGGGAGCTCAACCAGCGACTGACCGCCGAAGTCGGTGATCGCCGAAAGGCCGAAGACAACCTCCGCGCGCGCGATCAGCGTCTGGCCGTCGTGAACGCGCTTGCACGCGCTATGAAGGGTGGCGCCTCCGGCTCAGCCATCATCCAGGCGGCCGTCCGGGCGCTACACGGCGACCTGCCCGACTACCGCTCTGCCTACTCCACGCTGGATGCCAGGGGTCGCATCACGATCGTGCACGCGCTCGGCCCGGACGATCTGTCATGGCCGGATGATGCGGAGACTGATCTGACGCTCCCCGTGTCGTGTCTGGATAGCCTGGGGACCGGCGAGCCGATCATCGTCAACGATGTGGACCGCGACGTCGACGCTCGAGGACTGGCTGCCGCACTCGGCGGAGGCAACGTGCGCGCCTGCCTCGACGTTCCGGTCACGCGCCCCGACTCGGGGATTGGCCTGCTGTCGCTCGATGCGCCGACGCCACACCGGTGGACCGACCACGAGTGCGCGATGGTACGCGAAGTCGCTGACTTCCTCGGCGTCGCGCTCAACGATGCCCACGCCAAGCAGCGGCTCGCGGAGAGCGAGCAGCGATTCCGAAAACTGGCCGACAGCAGCCATGCCGTGATCGCGCTCATGCAGAAGGACGGCGCCATCTATCTGAACCCTGAGCTCGAGCGACTCACCGGGTATTCCCACGACGAGCTCATGGCGATGACGTTGTGGGATCTCATCCACCCCGACGATCGCGACATGATCAGGAAGTATCGGGGCCGCCGACTGCAGGGTGACGAAGCGCCGATTCGTTACGAGACGCGCATCGTCACCAAGTCGGGTGCTACACGCTGGCTCGATGTCCGCGCGTCGACATTCGAGCTGGCCGGCGAACAGACGATCCTGACCACGGGTGTCGACATCACCAACCGGAAGGCGTCAGAACAGGCCCTCCGCGCCAGCGAGGCGCGCCTCCGGGTGCTCCTCGACCACTACTTCGACGGCATCGCCGTCGTGGAGGACGGCAGAATCGTGTATGTCAATCCGTCTCTCAGCCGCATGCTTGGCCGCACGGCGGACGATCTGATCGGGAGCGTGGGACGAACACTGATCGACGAGCACCTCGCGCCTCAGCACCGCGACGGGGCGCTTCGACGCATACAGGAGCTGATGAACGGCGCACCGGAGTACCCGTCCGAATACGAGGGGGTGCGTCGCGATGGGTCGACGATTCCTCTCGAAGTGACTACGCGCCACATCCTATTCGATGGCAAGCCGGCCCTGCTGACGACGCTTCGCGACCTCACCGCTCGACACGACGCCGAAGCCAGGATTCGTGAGAGCGAGCAGCGCTTCAGGTCGCTCTTCGAACAGGCACCGATCGGAATCGTGCTCGCGGACGCCGACACCCGGCTGATCCGGGTGAATCAGGCGTTTTGCGAGATGCTCGGCTACACGGAGTCCGAGTTGCTCGGCCGCTCATTCGTCGACATCAGCCATCCCGACGACGCGGGCGGCACGCCTGACTCGGCACGCAAGGTGCTCGGCGACGCGGCGTCTGTGCTGCGATTCCAGAAGCGATACCTGCACAAGGACGGCGGCACCATCGAAGCTGAACGACCGTGTCGCTGACGCGCGACCCGGCCGGGCAGCTACTCTACGCCGTGGCGATGGTCGAAGACGTCACCGAGAAGAGTCACCTCGAGGAGCAGCTCCGACAGTCGCAGCGACTGGAAAGCGTCGGACAGCTTGCCGGCGGCGTGGCTCACAACTTCAATAATGCGCTGACGGCGATTATCGGCTACTCCGAGCTGCTGGGTCGGCGGTTCGACGGACACGACGCCGGCCTCAAGGACGTCGAGCAGATTCAGCGGGTCGCGGAGCAGGCGGCGACACTGACCCGGCAACTGCTCACCTTCAGTCGCAAGGATCTGGTGCGTCCATCCGTCTTTTGTTTGAACGCCGCCGTCGAGACGACCAGCGCACTGCTCAGCCCGCTCATTGGCGACCAGATCCGGTTGCGCCTCAAGCTCGACCGCAACCTGCGCAACGTTCGCGCCGATCGCTCGCAGATCGAGCAGGTCATCACCAACCTGGTGTTCAACGCCCGCGACGCCTTACGGGACGGTGGCGCGTTGAGCATCGCGACTTCGGGTATCGCCGTCGATGCCGCCGCTGCCCTCCTGCATCCCGATGCGCGGCCGGGAGCATACGTGCGCCTCAGCGTCAGCGACACCGGCACCGGTATCGAGCCGACGGCGCTCCCGCGGATCTTCGAGCCGTTCTTCACGACAAAGGACCAAGGTGAGGGCGTGGGCCTCGGGCTGGCGATGGTACACGGCGCCATCAAGCAGAGCGGCGGGTATGTCAGGGTGCGGAGCGAGCCGGGACAGGGGGCTACGTTCGAGCTCTACCTGCCGGTCCATGCCGAACCGGCCGACAGCATAGACCCGGCTGTCGAGCAGTCGGCGACCGGGTGACCCGGCTGTCGAGCAGTCGGCGACCGGGTGACCCGGCTAGGAGCCCGCCTGTCGGCGCACGGCCTCGATGATGTGAGACGCGGAGATGCCGAAGTGTTCGAGGAGGCGGTCCGGCGGTCCGCTTCGCGGCACCTCGCGCACGGCGAGTCGATCGACAACGATGCCCGCCTCCGCGACGGCCTCGCTCACCGCGTCGCCCAGCCCGCCAGCAGCATAGTGGTCCTCGACCGTGATGAGTCGGGCCCCGGTCCGCCGCCCGGCAGCGACAAGCGTCGCGCGATCGATCGGCTGAACGGAATAGGCGTCGATGACGCAGGTGCGGATGCCGTCAGAGGCCAGCGCGTCATGCGCCGCGAGCGCCTCGAACACCGTGACGCCGGCCGCCACCACCGTCGCCACGTCGTCAGGGCTCTCGCGCAGCACCTTGGAGCCACCGATCTCGAATCGCTCCGCGTGCGCGTAGATGACCGGTGTCTGCGGACGCGTCGTCCGGATATACGCCATCCCCAACGAGCCGGCGGCCGCGTGGACGAGGCGCTCGGCACTGACGGCGTCGCAGGGATAGAGGACCGCGCAATTCGGCACGGCGCGCATCATCGCGAGGTCTTCGAGCGCCATCTGCGACGGACCATCCTCACCGATCGAGATGCCCGCGTGCGATCCGGCGAGCTTGATGTTCATCTGACCGATGCCCGCCATGCGAATGAAGTCCGATGCGCGCGTCAGAAAACACGCGAACGTCGATGGGAACGGGATCGCGCCTCGGCTGGCGAGCCCCATCGCCGCGCCGACCATCACCTGCTCGGCGATGAACGTCTGATAGAACCGGTCCTCGTGCGCGCGCTCGAACGTCTGGCTAAACGTGGAATTGCCGACGTCCGCGTCGAGCGCCACGACGCGCGGGTCGGCGCCGCCGAGCGCGGCGAGCGCCGTGCCATACGCCACGCGCGTCGCCACGCGGCTGCCGACCTCGTAGGTGGGCTCCGCCGGTGGCGCAGGTTGGGCATCGGCACGACTGACCGATGAGCGCGGAGGCGCGGCAATGTCGGGAGCCTCGTGCCCGGGTGCGATCTCGGCGTTGAGGGTGCGTAGCGTCTCGTCGAGGTCGGGGCCCGTGGCGACAGCCTTGCCGTGCGAGCCGACCAGGCCCTCCATCGAGGGAATCCCTTTGCCCTTGACCGTGCGGGCGAGGATCATCGTCGGTTGGCCTTCGGTGCGCGCAGCTTCCCGGTACGCGTCGACGATCGCCGGAAGATCGTGACCGTCGATCGTGATCGCGTGCCATCCGAAGGCCCGCCACCGACCGGCGTACGCCTCCAGATCGCCGCCCCATTGCGTCGCTCGGCTCTGACCAAGACCGTTGACGTCGGTGATGCCGCAGAGGTTGTCGAGTCTGAAGTTCGCGCCCGCCTGGGCGGCCTCCCACACGGAGCCCTCGGCTGTCTCACCGTCGCCGATCAACACGAACGTGCGGGCGTCGGACCCGATGCGCCTGGCGTTGAGTGCGAGGCCGATCGCCGCACAGATGCCCTGTCCCAACGATCCGGTGGGAACGTCGACGAACGGCAGCCTCGGGGTGGGGTGTCCCTCGAGATCGGAGTCGAACTGCCTGAGCGTGAGCAGGTCGGCGCCTGCGACGAAACCGGCCTCCGCCCAGACGGCATAGAGCAGCGGTGCAGCATGGCCCTTCGAGAGCACGAAGCGGTCGTTGTCGTCGTGTTGCGGGTCACGCGGATCGAAACGCATGTGGCCGAAGAACAGTCCGGCCACGAGATCGGCTGCGGAACAGCAGCTCGATGGATGCCCGCTGCCCGCTTCGCTGGTCGCGCGAACCGACGCGATACGCAGACGGGCGGCAATGTTCTGGAGAGCGGGAATATTGGACGCAACGTCACCTGACACGACTACCTCCCGGCGCGGGCAAGTGTAACAAAGGTGGTGGCGGTGTTCGAGATTCGCCTAACCCAGAGCTCACTTGAGAGCTCTGGGGTTAGGCGTCGGACAGCTCTCGAAGGGCAAGCGCATACACCGCGGCGTCGATCCCATGCTCCCGCGCCACGCGGCTTTGGCATCCGAGCGCGGAAACCGCGCGCGCGCGATACTCCGGGTCACCCGCGAGCCGCGCCAGACGCGCGAGGACACGGGCGGCCTCGCAGTTGAGGCCAAACGGCCGGAGCGGTTCGCGGAGGAGCCCGATGTCGCCCTCCGTGGGAACGCGGTCGACGAACCCGCCGGCGGCATCGTCCCAGAGCGCGCGCGCCGCATAACGCATCAGCTCCTGCGCCACGTCGAGATAGGCATCCCGCTCGGTCGCGTCGTACAGGTCGAGCAGGGCGGCGCTGGCTCGCACCTGGTCAACCAGCAAGCCCCGGACACGGCCGCCGGTCTCCTCACCGGTCTGATGGGCGATGCCACCGCCACGCACGTACGTGTCGAGTACGACACGCTCCATCGTCGAGGCGGCGAACGCCAGCAGCGACGTGTCGCTCAGGATCAACGCCGCCCGCGTGAACGCCGCGGCCATCATCGCATTGCCGTCGGCGTAGACGGTTTGGTCGACGGACGGCAGCTCGAGCGCGTCGCGCTCGGAGGCGCTCATCACGCCGAAGTAGGCCGCGTCGGCCTGCTGGCTCGCATAGAACCCGCCAGTCTCCGGGTCGTCGACCAGCGTCCGGCGGACGTAGCCGATGAGGTGGACGGCCCGCTCGTGATGCCGCTCGTCCCCCGCGACGAGGAGCCGGAGCACGTCGGCATTGACATCCAACAGCTTCTCGACGCTCGGCTCCGACCAGTCAGCACCGGCGCAGTAACGGAAGACCCCGCCGTCGACCGGGTCATAGAGGCCGCCCCACGCGATGGCGTCGAGCGTTCGAGGCACGATCGGCGCGAGGGCGTCGTCTCCCTCGTGGTGCAGCACCGATGCCAGCTCCAGAGCCGCGGGATGGACTCGCTTCGGGGCCTGACCGAATCCGCCATGCTCGGCGTCGAACTGCGACGTGATCTCGGTGGCTGCCCATGCCGCGATCGCGGGATCCGGCTCGGCGTCCGCCGGTCCCGCCCCCCGCCCCTCGGATGCATCGGCCTGGGCTGAGATTTCCCGACGCCGGGCGCGAAACGCCTCGGACACGCGCGCCAGGAGCCCGCACATCCGCTCGGCCCGCACATACGTCTCGCCGCCGAGGAGGAGCCCCTCGGGTGTGAGGAACGCCGTCGTGGGCCAACCGCCCAGGTTGTATCTATCGTTGATGTCCGGACGGGCGTCCGCATCGACGCGAACGGGGACGAAACGCTCCCGGATGAGGTCGGCAACACCGGGATCGGCATACGTGTCGCGTGCCATGGCAACGGACCACGGACACCACTTCGTACTGAGGGCGAGCAGTACGGGTATCCCCTCGGCGCGCGCCCGAGCAAACGCGTCGCCGCCCCATTCCAACCACCGGACGGCGTTGCCCATCGCGTTCCAGCTCACCGGGGCCGACCGCGCCCGGCATCTACACTTCGGTTATCTCCGCCTTGATGTCGAGGTCGATGCAGCCGCTCACGCTGTTCGCCGCCGGGCAGCTTGTAGGGTGCTTCGCGACGGCGCGCTCGGCGGCCTCGCGCTTGCCTTTCGGGATTTTCAGGTCGTACCGCACGCGGATCCGCGTGATGCGGAGCACCTTCTCAATCGCTTCGATGTCGCCCTCGACCCTCGCGGTGATCCTGTCGGGAGTTGCCGGAATTTCGCGCACTTCCAGCGCGCGTGCCAATGTGCCGAGCAGTCAACCGCCGACGGCACCGATCATGTAGTCGAGGGTCGCTGGGACGTCCTCATCGGGTTCGATGCCGTAGAACTTCTTGATACCACCGTGCACGCCGAAGCGAATCGGCTCATCGAACCCGTCGAGCCACGCCTCTCGCACAGGGCCCTTGACCCGCTCGATACGCATCCGGCTGGTGTGAACGACCTCTGCCATGTGGGGGACTCCTTTCTGTGCTGGCCCGATGCTACAATCGTCGCCCATGCCAGAGTCAAGGTCGTCGTTGGCGAGTCTGTGCGTCGTTGCCGCGTTGGTGGCCGCCGTCGGGTGCGGTGGCGGGCCCGCGATGGAGCCTGCCGCGGAAACCACTCCGACCGAACTTCCGGCCGCACCGCAGGCTGAGGCGGCACCTGCTCCGGCCGCGAGCATGCAGGACGACGCGGGCCCCGAGGGGGTGCGGAACTACACACGCGTCGACGCAACCGTCGCGTGCGCCGGCGCCACGCCACCGGAAGTCATGGCAGAGCTGAAGGAGCATGGCTTCGCCACCGTCATCAACTTCCGGACCGAGGGCGAGCGCGGCGCCACGGTCGCCGATGGGCGAGCGGCGGCCGAGGCTGCCGGGCTCACGTACATCCACTTGCCTTTCCGCGAGCCGAGCGCCGAGGTGACCGAGGCGTTTCTCGAGGCTGTTGCCGACCCGGCGAATCAGCCGACATATATCCACTGCGGGTCGGCCAACAGGGTCGGCGCGATGTGGCTAATCAAGCGCGTCGTCCAGGACGGATACTCCGTCGCGGACGCGACCGCCGAGGCGGAGGCGATCGGCCTCAGCAGCGAAGGTCTCCGGGAGTTCGCGCTCGACTACGTCGGCGCCGGCGGATAGCCGCCCGGCGCGTTCGCCGGGGCTGGGCGTTCTCGTGCCGCCTCCTGATCCTCGCGTCCCACGCGAAGACCCGCCGGGACCGCGCGTGTCTCCGAACGTCGGCGACATGGACCGCGACGCGTTCCGTCGTCACGGTCACGCGCTCGTGGATTGGATCGCGACCTACCTTGACCACCCGGAACGGTATCCGGTCCTCTCCCGCGTCGAGCCGGGCGCGGTGCGGGACGCGTTGCCCCGGAGCCCCCCCGAAGACGGTGCGTCGTTCGACGACATCTTCGCCGACTTCGAGCGCGTCATCCTGCCCGGCATCACGCACTGGAACCACCCCGGCTTCTTCGCGTACTTCGCGATCTCGGGGAGCGCACCGGGGGTGCTCGCGGAATTCCTGACTGCCGCGCTCAACGTGCAGGCGATGCTCTGGCGGACGTCGCCCGCGGCGACCGAGCTGGAGGAGGTCACGCTCGGATGGCTCCGACAGCTGCTGGCGTTGCCCGAGTCGTTCGAAGGGGTCATCTACGACACCGCGTCGATCGCCAGCCTGCACGCGCTGGCGGCCGCGCGTCATGCCGCACTGCCAGATGTTCGGCGGGAGGGTCTCGCCGGTCGCGACGACGTCGGCCGCCTGCGGGTCTATGCGTCAGCGCAGGCGCACTCGTCGATCGACAAGGCGGTCATGCTGCTGGGCCTGGGCCACGAGGCGCTTGCGAAGATCCCGGTCGACGCAGAGTTCCGCATGCGTCCCGACGCCCTCCGCGTGGCCATCGAGTCCGATCGCACCGCCGGTGTCACGCCGCTGGCCGTCGTCGCAACGGTGGGCACCACATCCACGACCAGCGTCGATCCCGTGAGCGCGATCGTCGCGACGTGCGAACGCGAACGGGTGTGGCTCCACGTCGACGCCGCCTATGCCGGCGCGGCGGCCATCGTGCCCGAGACGGCGTTCATCCTCGACGGCTGCGGCGCCGCCGATTCGATCGTCGTCAACCCTCACAAATGGCTCTTCACGCCGTTCGACCTGAGCGCCTTCTACTGCCGCCGCATGGACGTCGTCCGCGAGGCGTTCTCGCTCACCCCCGAGTACCTGCGGACCACGGAGACCGGCAGCGTGCGGAACCTGATGGACACCGGCGTCCAGCTCGGACGCCGGTTTCGAGCCCTGAAGCTATGGACGGTGCTGCGCCACTTCGGCGCCACGGGGATCCGTGACCGGCTAGCCGAGCACATGCGACTTGCCCGCCTGTTCGCGGGCTGGGTGGATGGGAGTCCCCACTTCGAGCGCCTCGCGCCCGTACCGCTGAGCGTCGTCTGCTTTCGCGCGCTGCCTGCCCTGAGGTTAGATGCGCCGGACGACCCAGCTCTCGACGCGCTCAACCAGCGTCTGCTCGACGCCGTCAACGCCAGCGGCGAGGTGTTCCTGTCTCACACCCGCATCGACGGCCGTGTCGCGCTTCGACTGGCCGTGGGCCACATCCGCACCACCGAGGCGCACGTGGCGCGCGCGTGGGAGTTGTTGAACCAGCGGCGCGCGGGGCTGATCGACGACCATTCCTAGCAGCGAGCCGCTGCGATATACTCGCCGCCCATGGACGCCGCCACCATCTCGCTCGGCGCGCTCGCTGTTGCCATCGTGGTGAGCTGCACGATACGGCTGCACGTCGGCTTCCTTGCCATCACCCTCGCCTGGATCGTTGGCGTCTACGTCGCGGGGATGAGCGCCAATGACGTCATCGCCGGCTTCCCCACGCGACTGTTCCTGACGCTGGCGGGCGTCACCCTGCTCTTTTCCCAGGCACAGGCCAACGGCACGCTCGATCGCATCGCGCACAAGGCGGTGGCGCTCTGCCGAGGGAACGTCGGCGTGATGCCGATGATGTTCTTCCTGCTGTCGTTTTTTCTCGCGTCGATCGGCCCGGGCAACATCGCCTCGACCGCGCTGATGGCGCCAATGGCGATGGCGGTGGCCGGTCAGGTTGGGGTCCCGGCGTTTCTGATGGCGATCATGGTCGGGAACGGCGCGAACGCCGGGTCACTCTCGCCGATCGCCCCCACTGGCGTCATCGTCAACGGCATCATGGCCGACATCGGCCTCGGCGGCTTCGAGACCCTCACCTACCTGAACAACATGATGGCGCACACGGTCATCGTGTTTGCGGCGTACTTCACGCTCGGTGGCTGGCGCCTGCTCGGCCGCTATCACCGCGAGGCGCTCGTCGTCCCGGCGAGCGGCCATGACGACGACCATGACGATGACGCGGCGGAACGCTCCGACGCGTTCGAGCGCAAGCACTGGATCACCATCGTCGTGATCACGACGCTCATCGCCGGCGTCATCTTCTTCGATGTCAACGTCGGACTCGGCGCGTTCGCCTGCGCGATCCTGCTCGCCTTGCTCAAGGCCGGCGACGAGCTCGAGGCGGTGAAGATCATGCCGTGGCGGGTCATCATGATGGTCTGCGGCGTGACGGTCCTGATCAACGTGCTCGGCGAGACCGGTGGTCTGGAACTCTTCACGCAGATGCTGGCGGGCATCGCGACGTCGAACACGGTGACAGCGATCGTGGCCTTCTCGACCGGCTTCATCTCGATCTACAGCAGCACGTCCGGCGTGGTGCTGCCAGCATTCCTTCCGACCGTGCCAGGTCTCGCAGCCCAGCTGGGCGGAGTCGAGCCGCTGGCGATCGCATCGTCGATGAACATTGGCGCCCACCTCGTCGACGTCTCGGCGCTCTCGACTCTCGGTGCGCTCTGCATCGCCGCCGCGCCTCCCCAGGAGGACACTCGCAAGCTGTTCAACAAGCTCATGGCCTGGGGGCTGTCGATGACCGTGATTGGCGGCGCCACCTGCTGGCTGCTGTTCACGGTGTTTCGGATCGGGCTCGGCTAGCTCCTTGGACTCCGTTCACGCCAGCACGCGATCCGGCGGCCCGGCACGCGACACGCGGCCGTGCTCCAGCACGACGACCCACTCGGCGATGCGCCGGACCTCGGCCGCCACGTGCGAGACGTAGATCATCGGCGTATCGAGCTCGTCCCGCACTCGCTCGAGATAGGGCAGGATCCGATCGCGTAGCCCCATGTCGAGCGCCGCGAGCGGCTCGTCGAGCAGGAGCACATCCGGCGCCGACATCAGCGCGCGCGCGAGCGCCACACGCTGGCGCTCGCCTCCCGACAACGCGTCGACCCTGCGTGCACGCAGCGTGTCGATCTCGAGCAATCCAAGGACAGTCTGCGCCGAGGCGCCGGTCGAGCGGGCGCCGTACCGCACGTTGTGCTCCACGTCGAGGTGGGGGAACAGCGCGACGTCCTGTGGCACGTAGCCGACGCGTCGGTCATGGGCGGGCAGATCGACGCCACCGCGTGCGTCAAACAACGCACGCGCTCCGACTCGGATCACCCCGTCAAGCGGACGTCGGAGCCCGGCAATCGCATCGAGTGTCGTGGTCTTGCCCGCTCCTGAGGCTCCAAACAGCGCCACTGTCCGGGCCGCGACCGTCTCGCGCAGCTCGAGCGTGAAGCCGGCCTGGCGCAGCGTGAAGTCCAGCGTGATGGAGGTGGCGGGCATGGCGACGCTAGCTCGCGGTGGCGAGCCGATTCGACACCCATACCGCCGCAAACCCGATCGTGACCGCGGCCGCGAGCAGCGTCAGTGCCGCGGCCTCTTGACCGACCTCGGCGTGTCGATAGATCGCGACAGAGAGCGTCCGGGTGCCGGGGAGCGCGCCGGCGACCATGATGGTCGCGCCGAACTCGCCGAGCGCCCGGGAGAACCCGAGCACCGCCCCGGCAAGAAGTCCCCGTCGCGCCAGCGGCAAGCTGATGGTCCAGAACACCCGCCACGGCCGGGCGCCGAGGGTCGCGGCGATCTCCTCGTATCGGCGATCGGTCTGCTCGAATCCCGCGCGGGCGGCGCGCACGAGCAACGGCAGCCCCATGACCGCCATCGCAAGCACTACTCCCTTCCAGGTAAAGACCACTTCGAGGCCCAATCCGTCGAGCAGCCGCCCGACCGGTCCGCGGCGGCCGAGCAGCTTGAGGAGGATCAGCCCGGTGGCGACCGGCGGCACGACGAGTGGCAACGAGACGAGGGCCTCGATCACACTGCGTCCCGGAAACTCCCGGCGGGCCAGCAGCCAGGCCAGTCCGACCCCGGGCGGCAGCATGACGAGCGTCGCCAGACCCGCCATCAGCACGGTGCGCGCAGTCACGGTCATCAGCTCGCCCGTCATCGCGCGTTCCGGGGTCGCTCGACGCGCGCGATGGGCGTCCGCGAAAGCACGACGAAGCCGGCGTCCTCGAAGAGACGGCGCGCTTCGGGGCCCTGAAGGAACCCCAATACCTCGATGGCGTCCGCCTCGTTCGGCGCGTCGGTGGCCACCGCCGCGGGATAGACGATCGTCGGGCCGCCGTCACGTGGCACCGCAAAGGCCACGACGGCCGCCGAGCTCGTCGCGGCGTCGGTGCGGTAGACAACCGCGGCGTCGACCGTTCCGGATTCGACCGCCGCGAGCGCGGCTCGCACGCTGCGCGTCGGCACGACCTTGGATTCCACAGCAAGCCAGAGGCCAGCCGTCTCCAGATACTCGCGTGCGTAGACCCCAGCCGGCACCGTCTCCGGATCGCCGAGCGCTATCCGTCGAACCGTCGGAGACGCGAGGTCGGAGGGCGTCGTCACGGTCCCGATCCGATCCGACGGCACGACGACCACGAGCTGATTCGAGAGCAGGTCCACGCGCCGGTCGGGTCGGATGCGACCCGCGTCCTGCGCGCGATCCATCTGTCTCGCATCGGCACTCAGGAACACATCGACCGGAGCGCCTTCGATCAACTGCGTGGCCAGCAGGTCCGACCCGCCGATATTGAGCAGCACATGGGTCCCGCTCTGGCGCTCGTACACGACCGCGACCGCATCGATGGCCTCCGCCAGGCTGGTGGCCGCTGACACGAGAATGGTCGGCGGTTCCCGGCCGGGCTGCTGGCACGCGGCGCTCACCACGAAGGCCGCGGCGCTCGCCGCCAACACGACGCCGCCTCCGAAGCGTCCATGCATATGCCTAATATAGTGCTATTATAGTCGATACATAAAGTCAATTTCAGTCGTATTCAAGGATCAACGTCATGCCACTTCTTACCCCACGACAGGCTGCGGCGAGGCTGGGCGTCGGCTATTCGACGGTGAAGCAGTGGATCTACAAAGGCAGCGTCCGCACGGTGCGGACCGACGGCGGTCACTACCGGATCGCCGATGCAGAGGTCGAGCGTCTGCTGGCCCGTAGCCAACCGACGCCGCCCAGGAAGCCGCCTGCCGCCCGCGGCGGCGTGCTCGTCACGCTGAGCGGTCGCAACCGGCTGACGGGCATCGTGGAGGAAGTGCGGCGTGAGGGCCTGCTTGCCCAGGTGCGGCTGCGTATCGGCGACCAGCGCTTGACCGCGGTCATCACGCGGGACGCCATCGACGAGCTGAAGCTCAAGCGGGGAGACGAGGCGACGGCCATCATCAAGGCGACGGAGGTGATGGTCGGCCGCGAGGCGGCCGCAACCTCACCGCGATGAGATGACGGCCAGCCGCAACCTCACCGCGATGAGATGACGGCCAGCCGCAACCTCACGGCGCTGAGATGACGGCCGGCCGCAGCAACCTTCAGGGCGCTGAGAAGGTGGCTGGCAGCACCGACTGTAGCTGCAGCCCCCAGTGGCCATCCTGCCGCGTGATCACATACAGGCCGGGCACCGTCCGATACGCGCTACCGTCGGCACGGCGGCGGCTGAAAACGATGCGGAAGTGCACCTTGTCGTCGGAGACGTGCACGGTGTCCATGAGATCGAGCGTGCTGTGATCCCACCCCTCCGCTTGCCGAAGGAGGTCAAAGTCGATCGTGATGTCCTCGGGGCTCTCGCGCACGACCACCTGGCCGTTCCCACCCAGGCTGAGGCGTGGAAAGTTGCTGATGGTCGCGATGGCGTCGTTGTCTGCCGCATTCCACGCGCGGAAGTACTCTTCGAGGGCTGCCCGCGCCTCGACCTCGACGTCGTCGTCTTGGGCCCCGACCGGCGCCGCGCTCTGGCTCACCACGGCGACGAGTGCCACCGCCAGCAGCCTGTGCATCGTCGTTCCTCCCCGTCCCAGCCGACGTGCTCAGAATAGCATTGGAGGCCGCGTAGCGCCGGTGTAGGCTAGCTAACGCTGCGTCATCGAAGGGGGGGAGGATTCATGTACATCGGTCGTGGCACCGTGCTTCTCGTGTTGGCGTCGGTCACCGTTGCCACGGCCGCCCAGCCCGCACCCGAAGGGGAACGGGTCTACAAGCAATACTGCGCCCGCTGCCACGAGGGCGCCATGCCGCGCATGCCGACGCGCGAGATGCTGCGGCAACGCACGCCCGAAGACATCGAGATCGCGCTCAGTACGTTCACGATGCGGCGACAGGGCGCGCCGCTGAGCTCGGCCGAGCGCCGCGCTGTGGCGGAATACGTCACGGGTCGGCCGCCCGGGTCGTATCGCGCACCGCTGGACGTCATCGCCGACAGCGCCTACTGCACGGACGGCGCCGGGACCGGCGATCCGCTCGCCGGCCCCGCGTGGAACGGTTGGGGCGCCGGACTGCGAAACACGCGCTTCCAGCCGGCCGATGTTGCCGGACTGACCGTTGGCGAGGTTCCGCGGCTGGGGCTCAAGTGGGCCTTCGGGTTCCCTGGCGTATCGGCGGCGGGCTCGCAAGCCACTATCATCGGCGGCCGGGTCTTCGTCGGGAGCCGTAACGGCATGGTCTACGCGCTGGACGCCGACACCGGCTGCATCGACTGGACGGTCGAGGCCGACGGCGGTGTCCGGTCGGCGCCATCCGTGGGCCAGCACCCTGGCACGACCGATGCCGTTGTCTACTTCGGTGACGCGTTCGCCAACGTCTACGCCGTCGATGTCGACACCGGCAGCATGCTGTGGAAGGTGAAGGTGGACGATCACGGGGACGCGATGATCACCGGCGCGCCGGCCCTGCACGACGAGCGACTCTATGTTCCGGTGTCGTCGCTCGAGGAGGGCTCCGGGTCGCTGCCGAACTACGAGTGCTGCACGTTTATCGGAAGCGTCGTCGCGCTCGACGCCGCTGACGGGCGCGAGATCTGGAAGAGCCATACGATTCAAGAAGCCCCGCAGCGGACGACGCGCAACGCCAATGGCACCCAGCTGTGGGGCCCGTCAGGCGCGGCGATCTGGTCGGCGCCGACGCTGGACCCCGACCGTAACCGTCTCTACGTCGCTACCGGTGACAGCTATTCCGCGCCGGCGGCCCCGGAAAGCGACGCGATCATGGCCATGGCGATGGACACCGGTCGCGTCCTCTGGACCCGACAGACTTTGCCCGGCGACGCGTGGATCATCGGTTGCCTCGACCCGACCCCTGAAGGCCGGGTCAACTGCCCCGAGGACGCCGGCCCCGACCACGACTTCGGCAGCTCGCCCGCGCTGACGACGATCGCGGACGGACGGGACGTGTTACTCGCAGGCCAGAAATCTGGCGTCCTCTACGGACTCGACCCGCAGAACGGCGAGATCGTTTGGGAGACCCGCGTCGGTGACGGCGGCGTGCTCGGCGGCATCGAGTGGGGATTTGCGACCGATGGCGAGCTCACCTACGCGGCCAGCTCGGAAGCGCTAGAGAAGGGCCCCGGCGACGCGGGCGGTCTCACCGCCGTGCGCGTGGCGGATGGTGAAACGCTCTGGGACGCTCCGCCGTTTCAAGACACATGCGGCTCCCGCTCCGGCTGCAACACGGGCCAGCCGGCGGCGGTCACGAGCATCCCCGGTGTCGTGTTCTCGGGTAGCTTGGATGGTCACCTGCGAGCGTACGACACCACGAGTGGCCGCGTCATCTGGGACGTCGACACGTTCGGCGACGTCGACACGATCAACGGCGTCCCGGCCCGGGGCGGTTCGATAAACGGTCCCGGCCCCACGGTGGCCGGTGGAATGCTCTTCGTCACGTCGGGCTACGGCGCCCTTGGCTTCATGCCGGGGAACGTCTTGCTCGCGTTCTCAGTGGACGGACAGTAGGCCGTTATGCGGCCCGAAACGAGGATTTCGTACTCGTTATGGTCTGTCGGGAACGGCCAAGGCGCGCACGGCGCGCCTCGCGGGCGCGGAGTGGGGCTCTCGGGGTCCCCGCGGAGCGTCCGCGGGGGTTCGGGGCGAGCCCCGTCTAGGTTAGGATGTTCCACAACTCGGTTGAGGTGAGGATTACCACCATGATGCGCACACCACTCTCGCTGACCGCCGTCGTCGCCATTGCGGCCCTCGCGGTCGCCTCGTCGCCCACGCTCTCAGCCAACGCCGATGCCGGGACCGGACCGGCGCTCGAATCGGGCGGCCCGCTCGCCTTCGGACCTGACGGCGTCCTGTTCATCGCCGACAACCAAGGCGCCGCGATCTACGCGCTCGAGATGGGGAGCCGTCTGACCGGTGCCACGATGGGCACGCAGGACATTCCGGGCATCGACCAGAAGATCGCCGGTCTGGTCGGCACCGACGCGCGGGAGATCCAGATCAACGACCTGGCGATCAGCCCCGAGTCGAAGAACGCGTTCATCTCTGCATCGCGGGGCCGGGGCTCCAACGCCACTCCGGTCCTGATCAGAGTCGACGGGAGTGGCGCGATCGAGGTCGTGTCACTCGGCGACGTGCGATATACGCGCCTCACGCTACCGAACGCGCCGGAGGCGAACCCCGGCGCGCGCCGCAACCCGCGGATGGCCGCCATCACCGACATGGCGTTCGTCGATGGGCGCCTGTTCCTGGCCGGCCTATCGAACGAGGAGTTTTCGTCCAAGCTGCGTTCCGTTCCCTATCCCTTCGACACGATCGATGACGGCGCGAGCGTGGAGATCTGGCACGCGGCCCACGGCCAGTTCGAGACCCAGTCGCCGATCTACACTTTCGTGCCGTATGACGTCGCGGGGCAGCAGCACTTGATCGCCGGCTACCTCTGCACGCCGCTCGTGAAGTTTCCCATCGACGATCTGGAGCCGGGCAGCAAGGTCATGGGCACAACCATCGCCGAGCTCGGCAACAGGAATCGCCCGCTCGACATGATCGTCTACAGCAAGGGCGGGAAGGACTTCCTCCTCATGTCGAACACCAGCCGCGGCGTGATGAAGATCCCGACGGAGACCTTCGGCACGCAGCCTGGGATCACTGAGAATGTCGGTGACGGGGGCCAGGCCGGGGTCTCCTACGAGACGATCGCCCAGATGACGGGCGTCGAACAGTTGGACCTCCTCGACGAACAGCATGCGATCGTGATTGCCCGTAACGACGCTGGGGTGGCCTCGCTCGAATCGGTGATGTTGCCCTGAACCACCACAGGGGTGCCTTGAGCGACGCCGTCCGCGCGCCGATCCTGGCGCTGGCCCTGGCACTCGGCGGGTGCAGCGTCTTGAATGACGGCGCACCGGCCGACGTCGTCGCGGACATCCGTCTCGGCGCACCGCAGGACGAGTTGCGCGGCGCCACGGTCGAACTGGCGGGTCTCCCGGCAGCCGTGATCGCGGCCCTCCGCGACATCGAGTGGGAACGGGGCGCCTGGTCTCGGTTGCTCCGGATCACGGTCGAGCAGGCCGGAGCGGACCTCGCGGACACACCCGCGGTCCTCGGCAACTACGCCGTGGGTAATGACGACATCGTGCGCTTCACGCCGATGTTCCCGTTCGACCTCGGCCGGCCCTACACCGTACGGTTCGACCCGGCGGCCTTGCCCGGTGTCGGCGACGCTGACGACCCAGGCGCCACCGTTACCGCCACGCTCGAGCTGCCGCGACCGGATGTCACCGCGACGACGGTCGTGACGCGCGTCCTACCGACAGGCGACCGCCTCCCCGCCAACCAGTTGAAGCTCTACATCGAGTTCTCGGCGCCGATGAGCGACGTCGATGGACTCGACTATGTCCGTCTCCTCGACGACGCGGGTCAAACAGTCGAGGCGCCGTTTCTCCCGCTCGGCGAGGAATTCTGGGGCTACAACTTCCAGCGCTATACGGTCTTCTTCGACCCGGGACGCGTGAAGACCGGCATCTTGCCAAACGAGGAGCTCGGTCGTCCGCTCGAGGCCGGCATGAGCTACACCCTCGAAGTCGATGCCGCCTGGCCCGACGCCGAGGGGACACCGCTCGCGTCGTCGTTCACCAAGCGGTTCAGCGTGGGACCGGTGGACGACACGCCAATCGACACGGCGGCCTGGCGGCTCCGGGTGCCACCGGCCGGGTCCACGTCACGCCTCGTCGTGTCGTTTCCCGAGCCGCTCGACCACGGCCTGCTGCATCGCGGGCTCGCCGTCGAACACTCGGATGGGGAGTGGGTCGCCGGTGCGATCGAAGTAACGAGCTGGGAGACGCGCTGGTCGTTCACGCCAGAGCAGCCATGGTCGCCGGGGGCGTATTCGCTGGTCGCCTTGTCGATCCTGGAAGACCTCGCCGGCAATCGGATAGGCGTGCCCTTCGAGATCGATCGGTTCGAGCAGATCGACGACCCTGAAGAGCGGGACGCCTATCGCGTGCCGTTCGAGATCGCGCCGTAAGGGGGCGCCGCTCGGGATTTAGCGTTCCCGTTCCTGCGCGCGACGACCGGCGAGGATCCCCTCCATGCCGTAGTTCCCCTCGTGGCAGGCGTACTCGAAGACCGGGTCGGCGCTCCTCTTCAGCGGAATCATGCCGGTCCAGGGAGCGTCTGCCAGCACTTTCCTGGCCAGCGCGATCGTCAGTCGACCGGCACCCGTTCTAACAGCTCTTGGGTCCAGTTCAGGATGACGATGATGGGCGGCACTGCGCCACTTTCTTCAGTGACGGTGCCGCGCCTGATGATCACAACACGACCGTCCGACGCGACGTCATAGCTCGATCTCCCACGGGTGTCTAAGAACTGTCCTTCGACCAGGACCTCTGGGGTTCCCGCTTCGAACACCGACCCGGCGGTGACCGGGACGACCATCAGCTTGCTCGCCACGGGACCCAGATAGAAAAGGTCTCGCCCGTCCGCGGACCAGCGCGGCTGCTGCCCACCATCGGTCGAGATCAGCTGCCGATCACCCAGCTCGGGAAAGGCCTCGACATAGACTTCGTTTAGCCCCGAACGGTTCGACTCGTACGCGATCCAGTGTCCATCGGCCGAAACCGATGCCCGCGTCTCGTTGAACTCGGACTCCAGCAGCGGCTGCGTAGCGGGCTCGTCGCCCATCGTGAGAAGTCTGAGGTCATTCTGGAACAAGCGGCTCCGCCTCACCACAACGAGGGCATCGCCCGCCGAAGACCACGCGTTCGCGATTAAGTCACTGGCTTCGTCGTCGAGATAGAGGCGCTCGGCATCACCGGTGCCGTCCGCGTTGCGCCGATACAAGCCGGGGGCGCCGTCTCGATCCGACCCGAACACGACCTGCCGTCCATCCGGCGTCCACAGCGGGGTCTTGTCCTCGCCCGGGTTCGTCGTCAGCGGGCTGAGCGTCCCACGCGCCAGGTCGTACGTCCACACATCGCTCGAAGCCGGGCCGGCAGCATCAGCGATCTCGAGCGCAAGACGTGTGCCGTCGGGCGACAGATCGACGCTCCAGTATCCGGCAGAGGAAAGATCGGTGAGCAGTTCCTCGCCGCCGTCGCGGTCTACCCATGCGAGCGTGCGTGTCAACCCTGCGGCGCCACCACCAGGCACATACACGAGCCGGCCGGCGTTCGAGATGCTGAAGTTGGCTGCACCCGACGGGGTCACGACGTCGGCGTCGATCAGGGGGACCGGGCTGCCGTTCACCTCGAGACGTGACGCGTCGAACGGTACGGCACGAACCGAGCCGTCGGCGGCGGCATAGATCAGATGCCCTGTCTCGACATAGCGAGGGGCGGTGCCCGCAAGCCCCAAGTGTGTAACGTCCCCAGTCTCCAGCGCGAGGACGGCCAACTGACTGTCGGCCAGACCACCACTCCACACCGCGAATAGCACCGCCTGGCGGTCGGGGATGATCGACGGTCGTCGATGACTCTCGGCCTGTCCAGAGTCGGGCGTCGTCAGGGCTACGGGCTCACCGACACCCCCTGGCACCCGGAACAGGCCGCCGCCAATCGTGCCGACGATGATCTGGTCGTCGGCGCCCCAACTCGCACCAGCGACAAAACTCGGCAACGTCGCGAGGGTCACCGGCGGGCCGCCGAAGATCGAGACCTTCTGCAATTGTGTTAAAGCTGACGCCTGTCCCAGCCTGGAAACCAACCCACAGGCCGTCGGGGGAGACAAAAGGGTTGGCCCCCCCTCCGTGCCCCGCAGAGCCTGCACCTCCAATTGGTCGATGGGGCGCACGTAAATCTGTCGCCCGCTTCCACCCGGCTGAACGTCGTCATAAACAATCTGGCTGCCGTCTGCCGACAACGCGAGAGCCCGACCAGGTGAAAAACGTAGGGGCGCGCTCTCGGGCGTGGCAATCTCGAACCGCATGAGGTCCGCTGGTGTGTCGCCCGCGCGCATGACGCCCCACCCGGTCACGCCGCCAACACCAAGCAACGCGAGACCGGCCAACACGAGTGGAACCGGTCGCTGCCAGAGCCGCGGTGCCGGGGTCGCGGGCGGCCCAAGCGGCCGGCGCGCAGACGTCTCGAACACTCCCGTCATCGCCAGGCGCACATCGCCGATGTCTCGCAGCCGCTCTTTGGGTCCTTGACGAGGCATTGGCGCACGACCGATCGGATGTGGGCCGGGACGTGCCCCCCGAGACTGGAGATGTCTGGGTCTTTCACGAGAACCGACGCCAACATCTCCGAAACGTCGCTCGCCTCGAAAAGTTTCCTCCCGGTGAGCATCTCGAACAGAACCGCGCCGTAGGCCCAGATATCAGCCCGCTTATCGATCGCCTGACCTTTGGCTTGCTCGGGGGCCATATACGCCGCCGTCCCAATCACCATCCCCATCTGCGTGGCCGCCGCGGTGAGCGAGATCGTCGGCGACATCGACGCACTCGCCCCGGCAGCCTCCGGCTGGAACGCCTTCGCTAACCCGAAGTCGAGCACCTTCACCGTGCCGTCAGCTTTCACCTTCACGTTCGCCGGCTTCAGGTCGCGGTGGATGATCCCTTGCTCATGGGCCGCTTCCAGAGCTTCGGCGATCTGCTTGGCGATGGGCAGGGCGTCGTCGATGGGGATCGGGCCTTCTGCGATGCGATCCGCCAAGGTCGGTCCCTCGACCAGTTCAAGGACCAGGGCTTTGAATCTGCCGCCCTCGGCCTCTTCGAGCCCGTAGATGTGGCCGATGTTGGGATGGTTGGGCCTGCCCCGATCTCGTGGACGGGTTAGCGCTTTCGGTCACATCGTGTTGTGTATTCCTCGACGATCCCCTGTGGGAGCTGTGGGAAACGTGCGGAGCACGTTTCCCAAGGGACTCGTGGACGCGCGTGTCGCGTCCACAGGCCCGGCAGCTTCCATAGGGGCCCCGCGGTCGGTGAGATCCCGACGCTGCTGCTCGAAGCGTAGAGGTGACTCGTAGCCGAGCGAGGAATGCCGTCGGTGGGTGTTGTACCACCCTTCGATGAAGTCAAACACCGCCGCGCGAGCGTCGCGCGGCGTCGGGAACGTGCAGCGGTCGAGGAGCTCGCACTCGAGCGTGGCGAAGAAGCTCTCGCACAGCGCGTTGTCGTAGCAGTCGCCGACCGACCCCATCGACGGGCGGACGCCCGCCTGCCGGCACCGCGCCCCGAAGGCGAGCGCCGTGTACTGGGTGAATTCAACCGGTCGTCGCAACACCTTGATGATGAGGTGCTGCGATGCAGAAACGGAAACGGCGACGGTCCGACCGCGCGGGTCGCCCTGCGATGCCTTCGCCTGGTCGGCCGCCGGTGGCGGGGCGTGAGGAGCGGCAACGGTTCTGGAAGGCGATCGCCCGGGGGGTATCAAGTGAGGATGCCGCTGTGTCATGTGGTGTGTCGCCGCCCGTGGGTGGTCGTTGGTTCCGTGCGAGCGGTGGTATGCCGCCGATCAGCTTGGCGCCCCGATCGGCTCGCTACTTGTCCTTCGCCGAGCGGGAAGAGATCGCGATCCTGAGAGCGCGGGGTGCCGGGGTGCGCGACATTGCCCGTCGGCTCCGTAGGGCCCCGTCGACGGTCTCGCGAGAGCTGCGTCGCAACGCTGCGACTCGAAGCGGCGGTCTGGGGTATCGGGCATCGACGGCGCAGTGGCACAGCGACCGACGTGCCCAGCGCCCGAAGATGGCCAAGCTGGCCGCGAACGACCAGCTGAGGCACTACGTGCAGGACCGCCTCGCAGGCACGATCATGGCTGAGGACGGGACGCCCGTGCCTGGTCCCCATGTGCCCTGGCACGGTCGCCGACACGGTCGCCGCCAAGACCGACGCTGGGCGGCTTCATGGAGTCCTGAGCAAATTGCCAACAGACTCAAGGTCGACTTCCCCGATGATGAATCGATGCGGATCTCCCACGAGGCCATCTACCAGGCGCTCTACGTGCAAGGACGAGGTGCGCTGCGACGCGAACTGGTGGCGTGCCTGCGGACCGGGCGGGCGCTGCGGGTTCCAAGGGCACGTACACGAGGACGCGGCAAGGCATTTGTCGAATCCGACATCCTGATCAGCAAGCGCCCTGCCGAAGCAGAAGATCGGGCGGTGCCAGGACACTGGGAAGGTGACCTGATTGTCGGACTGGGTAGCTCTGCGATTGGGACCCTCGTGGAACGCACCACGCGATTCACGATGCTGCTGCATCTGCCCCGCATGGATGACTATGGGCAGCCTCGGATCAAGAACGGTCCCGCACTGGCCGGGCATGGTGCCGAGGCCGTCCGAGACGCCATCGCGTCATCGATCATCTCGTTGCCCACGCAGCTTCGCCGTTCACTGACATGGGACCAAGGCACCGAGATGGCTCAACACGTGCAACTCCGACGCGATACCCGGCTGCCAATCTACTTCTGCGACCCCCACAGCCCCTGGCAACGCGGCACGAACGAGAACACCAACGGGCTGCTGCGTCAGTACTTCCCCAAGGGCACCGACCTGTCCAGGCACTCCCGTGATGACCTTGACGCTGTTGCCGCTGCTCTCAACAGTCGCCCCCGCAAGACCCTCGGCTGGAAGACACCTGCGGAGGCGCTTGGCGATCACCTATGCTCAATCACACAACGCGGTGTTGCGACGACCCCTTGAACCCAAGCTGACAGCCCTGATCCGAATGATGAACGACCGCCTGGGGTTGCCGCTGCTCGACGGCCATGTCCAAGGCGGCCAGCACGAGGGCCGTGCGCAGATGGGTCGCCATCGCCCAGCCGACGATGCGGCGACTCCAGACGTCGAGCACCACCGCCAGGTAGAGAAACCCGCGCCCCGTGGGGATGTAGGTGATGTCGGCCACCCAGAGCTGATTCGGGTCCGTCGCCGTGAAGGCTCGGCGCACCAGATCGGGCGCCGGCCGGGCGTCGGCCGCACGCGTGGTCGTCACGACGAACTTGCGGCGGCTGACGCCCCGCACCTGGGCGGCGCGCATCAGGCGCGCGACGCGCTTGCGACTCACCCGCCGGCCCCGCGCGACCAGCTCGGCATGGATCCGCGGGGCTCCGTAGGTCCCGCGCGAGTGGCTGTGAATCGCCTCAATCTCCGCCGTCAGCGCGGCGTCCTCGCGCGCCCGCTGACTCGCGGGACGTCGGTGCCACGCGTAGTACCCGCTGGGGGAGACCGCCAGCATACGGCACAGGGTGGCGATCGCATGGGCGGCCCGGTGCGCCTTCATGAATCTGAAGATCCGGAGGGGATCGCGTCGGTCTCCCGAGCGAACCAGGCCGCGGCTTTTTTCAAGATCTCCCGCTCTTCGCGGAGCCGGGCGTTCTCGCGCCGGAGGCGGCGCAGGTCGTCACGGTCGGCGGTCGTCAGACCGTCGGCGCGCCGCCCCGCATCGCGATCCGCTTGGCGCACCCAGTTGCGAATTGCCTGGGCAGACGGCTCGAACTCCTCGCCGAGCGATTCCGGCGTCCGACCCGCGCGAACGAGGTCGACCAGCCGTCGACGGAACTCTCCTGAATACGGTCGGTGTGTACGTGGCATCGTGACACCTCCTTACCCCACCTTGGGGGCTGGTGTCCACGAAACCGGGGCAACTCCAGGTTCAGCGAGGCGAGGACTTTGGCTTCGCGCTCGAAGCGGGCAAGCCGATCAGGATCGGCCGTGAACGCCTCGGGAAGCACCTTGAGGGCCACGTCCCGGTCGAGCTTCGGGTCGCGGGCGCGGTAGACCTCCCCCATTCCGCCTGCGCCAAGGCGACCCGCTACTTCGTACGGTCCGATCCTGGAGCCTGGTTCTAGCGACATCTGGGCGGCTTGCCCCGCCGTAGCTCCCGAAGGGAGTGAAGGCGGGTCGCGTCGTAATGGCAGTGGCGGTCACCGACGTTTAGAGCCATGTGTCGTGCGCGCAGCCTTCCGACTGGGAGGTCCGGGGCTAACGCCCTACGTCGTTCGAGAAGTGGTGGTCCCGACTATAGAGGCGGGCCGACTGGGGCTCGCAACAGGGGGCACACGCGGCCCACTTTCGATCGGTCTTCTCACTTTTCACTTGACACGATTGGCGATGGGGGTCGGTTCTGATTGGGCTCGCCCCGAGGAATGCTCCTCGCGAGGGCCTGTGGGTCGATCGGTGACATCGAGCCCGAGACCTCGACATCGGGTGTGGTTTGGACCCCGCTCGGCCGTCGTTCGGGCTCTCAAAAGGTTGCAAAACAAGGGGTTATCATGGGTTCATGGCGATCAGCGAACCCCTGGCACGAACCCCGTTCGGCGCTTCCGTCCCTCCGGCGGCAACCCGCCGATCCGCAGCACGCGAAGTCGAGCAGCCGCCGCTCGTTCTCCGGGGAACGGCGACGGCGAGGCGCGGTTCTTCTGGCCGGACGGTCGTCCCCTCCTTGGCGTGCCGGCAGCGCCGCGTTGGGCGGGCGCACCGCTCGCGCCGGCGACGTCGAACCTCGTAGCGGAAGGCATTACCATCGACGCGCACACGTCGACCCCCCTTTGGCACGGCGAGCGGCTCGATCTCGCGTATGCGATCGATCTGCTCTGGCCGCCCCGATCGACGGAGGCGCCGCCACGCGACGGTTCAGCGGCAACCCATGAGGAGGCACCGCTGCCTGTCGATGATAGGCTGCGGCGCAGTGCTTTCCGGGGCAGACACCGAGTGGCAGGATAGAAAAACGCTGCGGCGCAGCGAGTCTTGACCCTGCGACTGGATGACGTTTGCGCGGTCCGCGTTACCGCACGACATCCCGCGTCTCGATCAACGCGAGCGCCGCCCAGCCGGTGGTCGAGATCCACTGCGCGTAGCTTTGCTGGCCGGGGGGGCGCGTCGTCTCGATCCAGCTGCCGTCGTCGAGCTGCTCCTCGACGAGAAACGCGCGGCCGTCGGCGATGAGCTGCCGGAGATCAGCTGGTGACAGCACCGGCGCGGCGAGCGCCGGCGTGTCCGCGAGCGAGACGAGCGCGAGGAGTACAACGGCAGTGTCGAACGGCTCGGTCGGCGAGGTGAGATACGCACCCCACGCGCCAGACGGCGCGCGACCGTCCACGAGGAGCCGTAGGCAGGCCTCGCGCTGGCGTCGGGCCGCCGAATCGGTCGCCCGCCCCAGGCCCAGGACGACGGCGGCGGCATCAAGCACGGTCTTTACCTCGACTGCACGCAACCATCGCTCGGCGGCCGCGATCGGTGCGGCAAACCGCTCGTCGGCGGCGCCGCGCAGCGTGCGCAGGGCGGCCCAGGTCGCCAGCGTCGTGCCGTATGTCGCGGGCGAGCCGATGCTGCCACTCGAATCGAGCCGCCACAACCCGTCCTCCCGCTGATCTGAGGCGACGAGCGTAGCCGCGGCCACGACGGGCCCCGTCCCATCGACCTGCTCCGCCCGCATCGCGTCGACCAGCGCTCCGCCGAACTGAATCCGTGCCAGCACCTGGTCGCTGAACGCGAGGCCGAGCGCGTTGTCGTCCCACGCCTCCGGGCGTTGGAGCCAGCTCGTCGTGTCGCGCAGCGCCGCCGCCGGCACGTCATGACCGGCGCGTAGCGCCGCGTAGAGCGCACGTGCGGCATCGCCGTTGTTGTGACACGAGAAGCAGTTGTTCTCGGCGGGCCACCGTGGCACTTCGGCGGATAGGAATTCGACGGCACGCTCTGCAGGCGTGGCGTCCGACTGGCCCGCGCGCGCCGGCGCCCACAGCAGCAGGCCGCACACGGCGGCGCAGGCGGCGAGTCTCGCGGCCGCCGTGGCCCGAGGGGATACGTTGGCGACCATCGCGCCTACATTGTAGTCACGCACATTGTCATGCCACATTTCTTCCGTCGACCCACGTGAACTCTGCGGTTAAGCTGGCCTGGGGCGGGAAGGAGTGGACGTGACACGGGTCATGCTGTTGATCGGCACGCGGAAGGGCGCCTTTCTCGCGTTCTCGGATCGCGACCGTCGCCGCTGGGCGCTCAAGGGCCCCATCTTCAAGGGCGTCCAGGTGAACGACGTCGTCCATGTTGCTGATGGCGGAGGCGCCGGGTCGATCATGGTCGCGGGCAAGAGTGAGTGGTGGGGACCGGGCGTCCAGGTATCGACCGACCTTGGCGAGAGCTGGGAGGAACGCCCACCGGTGCGTTTCGCGGAAGGCCGCGGCCTTTCCGTCGAGCGCGTGTGGATCGTCCGCCAGGGCCGGCTCGGCGATAGCAAACCGGCGCTATTTTCGGGCGTCGACCCGGCGGCGCTGTTTGCGAGCACGGATGGCGGCTCGTCCTGGCGCGAGATCGAGGCGCTCACGAACCACCACAGCCGGCCGATCTGGAGCCCGGGCGCCGCCGGGTTGATGGTGCACTCGATCTGCGACGACCCGAATAACCCGATGCGCATGTATGCCGGCATTTCGGTCGCCGGGGTGTTCCGCACCGATGACGCCGGGGAGACGTGGCAACCAAAGAACACGAACGTGCGTGCCGATTTCAAACCCAACAAGTTTCCGGAGGTCGGTGTGTGCGTGCACCACCTGGAGATGCATCCCTCCAACTCGCAGGTGCTGTATCAACAAAACCACTGTGGTGTCTATCGCACGGAGAACGCCGGCGACGAGTGGATCGATATTTCCGACGGCCTCCCGTCGCGCTTCGGCTTTCCGCTGGCCGTCCATCCACACGACGGCGACACGATCTATGTGTGCCCCGCGGAGTCCGACCAGCACCGCTCGCTTCCGGAGGCGGCGTTCCGCGTCTATCGGAGCCGCGACCGCGGCGCGACGTGGGAGACGCTCATGTCCGGCCTCCCCCAACGCGATGCGCACACGCTGGTGCTACGACAGGCGCTTGCCACCGATACCCTGGACCCCGTCGGCCTCTACATGGGGACGTCGGGAGGGCACCTCCTGGCGAGCCGCAACGAGGGCGACAACTGGGAAGTACTCTTCAACTGGCTCCCGCCGATCGCGTCGGTCGCGGCGGCGGTGATCGACGGTTAGGAGCGCGGCGAGGTTCGGGGCGAAGCCCCCGTCCCAGTTAGACGCGCTCGGCGCCAGGCCGCCCATTCTCGACGACGAACGACGCGCGCGTCGCGATCGGGCTGGCGGGACGGCTGACGTACTCCACCACCCGGTAGTCCGCGCGGCAGCGCTGCGGGGTCAGCTCGCATCGCACATAGCCCCTCTGGGCGTTGTAAAACTTCACCCACGGGTTCTCGGCCAACATCCCGGCGGTCGTGGGGCGGGTGTCGGACCCGTCGCCGCCAGAGCTGATGGACGTCCCGACAAACTCCGTCCCCACCGTCGGCGTGCGCTCGTCGGCGTAGTCCAGTCTGAGATCGTTCACCCAGTTGGTGTGGATGTCGCCGGTCAGCACAATGGGATTTGACGGTCGGCGGTCGGACAGAAACTGCATGAGCCGCCGGCGGGCCGTCTCGTATCCCGACCAGATGTCCATGCCGAACCGCTCTTCGTCGCCCGGCGCGAAGTCGACCCGCGCCATCATCACCTGCTGCGCGATGACGTTCCACCTGACGTCCGATCGGTCGAGCCCGGCGATCAGCCAGCGCTCTTGCTCGTCGCCGAGCAACGTCGCCGCCGCATCCTGCATCCCATCGCACGGCGCGCCGGTCCGATCGCCGCATGGTTGGTCCGTCCGGTACTGCCGTGTGTCGAGCACGGAGAACGATGCGAGGTCGCCCCACGCGAAATCCCGATACAACTGCATCCGCGGGCCCGCGGGCAGCGACGACCTTCGCAGCGGCATGTGCTCGTAGTACGCCTGATAGGCCTCGGCGCGTCGCCGCAGGAACAACTCGGCCGGCAAGCCTTCTTCCGAGACGGTCGCCGCATAGTTGTTGTCGACCTCGTGGTCGTCCCAGGTGACGACCCACGGGAACGCCGCGTGCGCGGCCTGCAGATCGGGGTCGGACCGATACAGCGCGTGGCGGTTGCGATAGTCCGCCAGGACCTCGATCTCGTCACCCGTGTGCTTGCGGACCCTGCCGTCGCGGCCGGCGTATTCGTAGATGTAGTCGCCGAGATGAAAGACGAGGTCCAGGTCTTCGTGGCTCATGTGCCGCAACGCGGTGAAGTAGCCCGTTTCGTAGTGTTGGCACGAGGCGAACGCGAAGCGGAGTCGATCGACCCGCGCCCCGGGCGCAGGCATCGTCCGGGTACGGCCGATGGGGCTCACCTCGGCGCCGGCACGGAACCGATACCAGTACCAGCGAGCCGGCTCGAGCCCCTCGACTTCGGCGTGAACCGTGTGTCCAAGCAGTGGCGTGGCCACCGCGGTTCCGCGCTGCGCGACGTCGCGCATCTGCTCATCGCGTGCCACCTCCCAGCTGACCTCGATGTCGTCGTCCGGCATACCGCCGCCGCGCAGCGGATCGGGTGCCAGCCGCGTCCAGAGCACGACGCCGTCCGGGGTCGGCTCACCCGACGCAACGCCAAGGGCGAACGGGGGCGCGTCGAACGTGATTGATTGCCGCACGCCCCCCCGGACGCGACGCGGCGCACCCAAACCGAGTGCCGTCAGTCCGCCCGCCAGAAAGGCGCGTCGGTGAAGTACACGCATGATGTTCGGACTGTATCACCCGTCGTAGGTGGCCGCTCGGTGCCACCATCTGCTTGACAGATCACCGCACCCGTCCGCTACGATAAGCGCAGGCATCATGCGAGCGACCGTCCACGACGTGCATCATCGTCACCACCATTGCCCGTCCAACAGCGGGGCACCGGTGCTGCGCGTGATGTAGACCCGATCAAGACGCGCACGCATCACGAGGCCTCGCCGCAAACCACGGCGAGGCCTTTTTGTTTGGACGACGGCGTGAGGGGAACCATGGATTTTTCAAAGCTCGACGGGTTGATTCCTGCGGTCATCCAGGACGACGAGAGCAACGAAGTACTGATGGTCGGCTTCATGAATCAGGAAGCCTTCGAGAAGACGCGCGCGACCGGGTTCGCCACGTTTTTCAGTCGCACACGCGGCACGCTCTGGATGAAGGGTGAAACCTCGGGCAACCGCCTCAAGGTTCGCCGTCTGCTCACCGATTGCGACGATGACACGGTGCTGGTCCGGGTCGAGCGTCAAGGCGACGGCAACGTCTGCCACACCGGTGAGCGCTCGTGCTTCTACACGGAGCTCCGGCCATGAGGATGACGATGACGGTCGACCGGTGACGTCATGACGCTGAGACTCGGCATCCCCAAAGGGTCGTTGCAGGATTCCACCGTGCAACTGTTCGCACGCGCGGGGTTCAAGATCTACGTCAGCGCTCGCTCGTATTTCCCGACCATCGATGATCCGGACATCGCGTGCACCCTGATCCGCGCGCAGGAGATGGCGCGCTATGTCGCGGACGACGCCGTCGACGTCGGACTGACCGGCCAGGATTGGATCGCCGAGCATCACGCCGCGACGGGCAACGACGTCACCGCCGTCGCCGATCTCATCTACTCGAAGCAGAGCTTCCGGCGCGTGCGGTGGGTGCTCGCGGTGCCCGACGACTCGCGCTACCAGTCGCCGCAGGATCTCGAGGGCGCGCGTATCTCCACTGAGCTGGTCCGGGTCACCGAAGCGTATTTCACGCGACTCAACGTCAACGTCAACGTCGAGTTCTCCTGGGGCGCCACCGAGGTCAAGCCACCGGACCTGGCCGACGCCATCGTCGAGGCCACCGAAACCGGGTCGACGCTGCGCGCCAATCACCTGCGCATTATCGATACGGTCCTCGAGTCGAACCCGCAGCTCATCGCGAACACCAAGGCGCTCGAGGATCGGTGGAAGCGGACCAAGATCGACAACATCGCGCTGCTGCTCAAGGCGGCAATGGACGCGCAGGGCCGCGTCGGACTGATGCTGAACGTCGAGCGCGCCGATCTCGACGCCGTGATCGCGCTCTTGCCGGCGCTCCATCGGCCGACGGTGTCGTCACTCAGCGACTCGGGATGGATGGCGGTCTCCTCGATCCTCGAGGAGCGCGCGGTGCGGGAGCTGATTCCCAAGCTGAAAGCGGCGGGCGGTCACGGGATCGTCGAGTATCCCTTGAACAAGATTGTGCTGTAGGGGCCGTCACTCGGGTCAGGTTGGACCCAGACGCTCAGCGGGTGAGAGGCACGCAGATGAAGATCATCGCATCGTCGAACACACGCGCGGTGCGGCAGCTGGTGGAGCGCGCCCAGGCTACCGACGCGGGACTGGAGCGACGTGTGGGGCGAATCGTCGACGACGTGCGCCGGCGCGGTGACCGGGCGGTCCGCGAGTACGCTCGGACGCTGGACGGGCTGACGGGGTCGCTCGAGCTCACGACCGCGGACATCCGCCGCGGCGCACGCAAGGCACCCCCGGCCGTCCGAGCCGCCATCAAGGAAGCCGCGCGTCATATCCGGCGGGTTGCCTCGAAGCAGCTCCCGCGCTCCTGGAGCACGCGGGTCGTGCCAGGTGTGGTCATCGAGCAACGCGTCCACCCGCTCGAACGCGTTGGCTGCTATGTGCCGGGAGGGCGGTACCCGCTGCCGTCATCGTTGCTCATGACCGCGATTCCGGCCAAGGTGGCCGGTGTGGAACACGTGGTCGCGGCGTGTCCGAGCCCGGAGCCGGCGGTGCTGGCGGCGGCCGTCGAGGCCGGTGTGTCACGCCTGTTTCCCATCGGCGGCGCGCACGCGATCGCGGCCTTCGCGTACGGCACCGCGACCGTCCCCCGCGTCGACAAGATCGTGGGCCCGGGGAACGCCTACGTCGCGAGCGCCAAGGCGCGTGTCGCGACGCACTGCCCGATCGACTTCTACGCCGGCCCGACGGAGATCGTCGTGGTCGCGACGACGGGCAAGCCGGAGTGGATCGCCGCCGATCTGGTAGCGCAGGCGGAGCACGATCCCGACGCGCGCGCGGTGTGCCTGACGACGAGCCGACGACTTGCGCGTGCGGTCGTTGCGGCGGTTGAGTCCCAGGTGACCGAACACCCGGCATCCCGGCCCTCGCTCGACCGGCACGGCGTCGTCGTTGTCGTGCGCAGCATCAACGACGCCGTCGACCTTGCAAACCGAATCGCACCGGAGCACGCGGTCTGCGACACCGCCGCGGTCGCCAGGAAGCTCACCCACGCAGGGACGGTGTTCGTGGGCCCCTATGCCGCGCAAGCTGCGGGCGACTACGCGACGGGGTCGAACCACGTACTTCCCACAGGCGGCGTCGCCCGCTTCCGGGGCGGGCTGAGCGCGGCCGACTTCGTCCGGGTCAATAGCGTGCAGCGGCTCACCCGTCGCGGCCTGCGCCGGATCGCGCCGAGCGTTTTGTCTTTGGCCAGCGCCGAGGGCCTGCGCGCGCACGCGGCTTCGGTGGCGATGCGCGTGGTCTAAGGTAGTGGTTAAAGGTTAGGAGCCCGTGGTGACCACGAGCGGGACGAAGCGACGCGCCGTCATCACGCGCAAGACGACCGAGACCCAGATCGCCGTGTCCCTCTCGCTCGACGGACGGGGCCGGTACGAGATCGACACCGGGATCCGATTCCTCGACCACATGCTCGAGCTGGTGACCCGGCATGGGGCGTTCGATCTGACGATTCGGGCGGCGGGCGACCTGGACGTCGACCAGCACCATACGGTCGAGGATGTCGGCATCGGACTCGGGGAGGCGGTGGCGAAGGCGGTGGGCACACGCCGCGGCATCAACCGCGCGGGGTATTTCGTGATGCCGATGGACGAGACGCTGGGCGTCGCCGCGGTCGACCTGAGCGGGCGGACGCATGCCGTGGTGGACCTGAAGCTACGCGTGCGGCGCGTCGGCGATCTGCAGGCGGAGCTGGTGTACGACTTCTTCGACGGCTTCGCCCAAGGCGCACGCGCCAACGTGCACGTGAAGGTGCTCTATGGCCGGTCCAGTCATCACCAGATCGAGGCGCTCTTCAAAGCGTTCGGACGCGCGTTGCGCGTCGCATGCTCGCGCGATCGCCAGCTCGGCAAGATGCTGCCGAGCACGAAGGGGCTGCTGTGATCGCCCTCATCGATTACGGCGCCGGCAACCTGACCTCTGTGCGGAAGGCACTCACACATCTCGGCGCATCGTTCGACACACCGGCTGCACCCGGCGACCTCGCGCGCGCCGAGGCCGTGATTGTGCCGGGGGTCGGCAACTTCGAAGCCACCGCGGCACTCGACGCCGCCTGGCGAACGGCGATCGGCGCAGCCATCGCCCGCGAGCGGCCTCTGCTCGGGATCTGCCTCGGCTTGCAGTGGCTCTTCGACGGCAGCCAGGAAGCCCCCGACCAGCCCGGCCTCGGAGTGCTGCCCGGCCGCTGCACGCTCATCGAGAACCCGGCGGTGGACGATGCCAGCCACGGGGGCGGGATCTTCAAGGTGCCACACGTAGGCTGGAACGGGCTGCACGGCCGCCGGACGTCATGGCTTCTGGAGGGGGTCCTCGAGGGCGACCAGGTGTATTTCACACACTCGTACGCGGCGCCGGTCACAGCGGACTGCGTGGGGTCGACGACCTACGGCGTTGAGTTCGCCAGCGTGGTCGAGCGTGGGCACGTCGTCGGCGCGCAGTTCCACCCGGAGAAATCGGGACACGTCGGCCTGCGCATCCTGCAGAACTTCTTGAATCGCGTCTGATGCTCTCCAAGCGGATTATCGCCTGCCTGGACGTACGCGACGGCGCGGTCGTCAAGGGCATCAATTTCGAGGGGCTCCGGCAGGCTGGGGATCCCGCCGCGCTGGCGCGTCGCTACAACGAGGAGGGCATCGACGAGATCGTTGTGCTCGACGTCACCGCGACCATCGAGAAGCGCAACGCGCTTGCGGACACGATCGGCGCCGTCGCCAAGGAGATCTTTCTCCCGCTCTGCGTGGGCGGCGGCATCAAGGACGAGTCGCACGCCGACGCGGCCATCGAGGCCGGCGCGGACAAGGTGAGCCTGAACACCGCGGCCCTCGCGCGGCCCGAGCTCCTGACGACGTTGGCGCGCCGCTACGGGAGCCAGGCGGTCATCGTGGCGATCGACGCCAAGCGCTCGAACGGCGGGTTCCAGATCTACGTCCGGAGCGGGCGGCAACCGACCGACCGCGACGCCGTCGAATGGGCGCGCGAAGCGGCGGACCGCGGCGCAGGCGAGATCCTGCTGACATCCATCGATCGAGACGGCACAAAGCGCGGCTTCGACTGCGAGTTGACAGCCGCGGTCTCGGAGGCGGTGCCGATTCCGGTCATTGCGTCGGGCGGCGCGGGGTCGTTCGATCATTTCGTGGACGTGTTCGAAGCCGGCAAAGCCCATGCCGCGCTCGCGGCGTCGATCTTCCACTACGCCGAGCACGCGGTGCGTGACCTGAAGCGCCACCTCCGGGACCACGGCGTTCCGGTACGCCTGTGACGTTGGGAGATGCCGTCCCATGCTGATCCCTTCCATCGATTTGCGCGGCGGCCAGGTCGTGCAGCTCATCCAGGGTGAGCGACCGGCGATCGCGAGCGACGACATCGCCGGGTGGGTCGACCGATTCTCGGGGTTCCCGCGCGTGCAGGTCATCGACCTCGATGCCGCCATCGGCACCGGGACGAACGACCCGCTCGTGCGTGACATCGCGCACACATTGTCCTGCCGCGTCGGCGGCGGTATCCGCACCATCGCGCGCGCACAGGAGGTGCTCGCCTACGGTGCCACGGCCGTCATCGTCGGGTCGGCCAATTTTCGCGACGGTCGGCCGGACGTCGAGTTCGCTCGTCGGCTCGCAGACGCAGTCGGCCCCGACCGGGTCATCGGCGCCGTCGACAGCAAGGCCGGCCACGTGGTCATCAAGGGCTGGCGCGAGCCGACGCCGCTCACCGCGGTGGAGGCGGTCACCGCACTCGAGCCGTTCTGCGGCGAGTTTCTCTACACACACGTCGACCGAGAGGGGCTGATGCAGGGCACCGACCTCGACGCGGTGATGGCAATCCGTGACGCGACGAACCGTCGCGTCACGGCGGCCGGCGGTATCACCACCGAGGCGGAGATCGAGCGGCTGCACGCGGCCGGCATTGACGCCGTCGTTGGGATGGCCATCTACACCGGCAGGCTCGCGGTCCGACCACCCGCGTCAGACACGGCTCCTGAGACGGGATGACGGGTCGGTCACTCAGGTGCGGTGACACGTCGGATACGCGTGATAGGCTTGGATCACTGTCCCCCGGCTCACCAATCCGACATGCCGAGACCAGTCGTGCGTCGTCGTGTGGCAACCGCGCCGCTACCGCGGATCAAAACCAGGAACCCGGCACCGGACAAACAGGGTCCGCGCATCCCGCGGTGGAAGTACGACGCGGTCAGACGCGCCATCCTGCGCAACATACCGGCACGTGGTTCGGGTGTCGCGTTCAGCGACCTCGCCCGTCTCGTGCGCGACTCGCTGCCGAGGGCAACGCTCGTCGACCTCGGGTCGGTCAGCTGGCACACCACGATCGTCATGCTCGATCTCGGGGCGCGCGGCGAGGTGTGTCGTGTCGCCGGCGTGAAACCGCAGACCCTGTTGCGCGGGCGCAAGCGTCGGCCTTGATGTAGACGGGGCTTCGCCCCGAACCCCCGCGGGCTGGTTGCGGCACAATAGCCCTTGATGCCCACGTGGGATCCCGACCAGTACGCGCGGCACGCGCGGTTCGTCTCAGACCTGGGCGCGCCGGTCGTCGACCTGCTCGACCCGCACGCCGGTCATCGGGTGCTCGATCTTGGCTGCGGCGACGGTGCGCTGACCGAGCGCCTGGTAGCGGCGGGATGCCAGGTGGTCGCGATCGACAGCAGTCCGGAGCAGGTCTGGGCCGCCTTGGAGCGCGGTCTCGACGCGCGAGTCGCCGACGCGGCGGCGCTGGGCTTCGACGACGAGTTCGATGCCGTGTTCAGCAACGCCGTGCTGCACTGGATCAAGGACGCAGATGCGGTGCTGCGCGGCGTCCACCGCGCGCTTCGTCAGGGCGGACGGTTCGTCGCCGAGATGGGTGGCGCCGGCTGCGTGGACTCGATTCGCGCGGCGTTCCAGACGGCGTTCCGCAGGCGAGGGGTGGATGCGGCCTCGCTCGACCCCTGGTACTTCCCGACGGCCGACGACTACCGCGCGCGACTGGAGGCCCACGGGTTCGCGGTTGATCTGCTCACCCTGTTCCCGCGTCCGACGCCCCTCCCGTCGGATGTCACGAGCTGGCTCGACATCTTCGCGCAGCCGTTCCTCGCCGGCGTCGCGCCGGGGGAGCGACCGGCGCTCCGCGACGAGGTCCGCACCCTGCTCGAGCCGCGTCTGCGGAACGCGGACGGCACCTGGGTTGTCGACTATGTCCGTCTGCGGATGGCGGGGACGAAACGCCAGTGAGCACCCAGCCGCCCAAGAGCTGGGTAGTCAGCACCCAGCGGCCCAAGCCCTGGGTCTGGGGGTTCGCGCGGCTGGCCGTCACGACGTTCTACCGGGTCGAGCGCATCGGCGGACACCTTCCAGACGGCCCGCTGCTGCTCGTCGCCAACCATCCCAACACCCTGCTCGACCCCGCGCTCATCCAGACCGCGGCCGCACGCGACGTGCGGTTTCTGGCCAAGTCCACCCTGTTTCGCCGCCACCCGCTGAGTCTCCTGGTGCGACACTCTGGCGCCATCCCGGTGTATCGAAAGATGGATCCGGGCGTGGACACAACGCGCAATACGGAGATGTTCCGCGCGGTCGAAGCGACGCTCGCCGACGGCGAAGCCATCTGCCTGTTCCCTGAAGGCATCAGCCACGACCGTGGCCACCTGGTGCCGCTACGCACTGGCGCGGCCCGGATGGTGCTCAATAGCCAGGCGCGTGGCTACCCTGTGACAATCGTCCCGGTCGGACTCAATTTCGACCACGTGTCGGCGTTCCGTTCGCGGGTCACCGTTGCATTTGGCCGCCCGTTCGGCTGCGCTGACCTCGGCGAGGCGTACGGCGTCGACGCATCGTCGGCCGTGCGAGAGCTGACCGATCGCATGGGCGAACGCCTCAGGCGGCTGGTCGTGGAGGCCGAGCCCCGGCACGATCTCCCGGTCGTGGAGCGCATCGACCGGCTCTACGCCTCCGCGCGGGGCGTCTCGCGCGACCGGCGCGAACGGCTCGCTCGCCGTCGGCTCATCGCCGACGGCCTGGACCAGCTGCGACGGCGCGACCCCGCCCGGCTCGATGAGATCCTCGCGCGCGTTGGCGACTACGACGCGAGCCTCGAGCGGTTCGGCCTGCGCGACCGCGACGTGGACCAGCGCATCCCGTCCGCCCTGGCGCGCCGCTTCGTCGTGCGGGAGGGTCTGTTCGCGCTTGTCTTGGGGCCGGTGGCGGTCGTCGGCCTGGCCGTGTTCGCGCTGCCCTACTGGCTCACCGGCCGCATCAGTCGCGGTGCGCCCGATTTGCAAAGTCGCGCCACCTGGCAGGTGATGGTCGGCGTCTGCGCTTATGGCGTCTGGATCGGCCTCGTCTCCGGAGCCGCGGCCGTCTGGGGTAACGCGTCAACGGCGCTAGCTGTCGCGGCCGGCCTGCTGATCCTGGCCTTCACCGGTGTCATCGCCGTCGAGCGCGAAGCGGCCGTGATCCGAACGGTTCGCGCGTTTCTGGCGCTGCGCCAGACACCGCTGCGCGCGCGGGCGACGCTCCGGCGGCAGCGCGCAGCGCTGGCCACCGTGCTCGACCAGGTGCGCGAGTGGACCAATCCTGAACGCTAGTGTCTCGGTCGCGTGCTGCGGCCGTCGCAGTTACAGTAAGAGCGTGCCGCGTCTGGACCACGGCGGTTTCGCGATGCCGCCCCACTCGCTGGGTGCCGATCTCTGCTGGTGGCGAGAGACCGGTGACGTCCACACCCTCGTGTCGCTCTTCTGGGACCGACACCCGCTGGGGAGCCTCCATCAGGCTGGAGTTGGCGTTGTTCGACGGCACGGGACGACTCGCCGGATGCTGCACGCTCGAGCCGCACGCTGACCAGCCCATCTTCATCGACTCGCAGGCCCCCCCGGGGTCGCTGCGCGACGCGCCTCCGGTTGAAGACGGCGTCCTTGCCATCTTCGCCATCACGCTCGAGCCACCGCCTCTCCCGCTTCGCACGCGGTACCTGCGCCTTTTTAGTCTCATCGACTGGTATTCGGACGACGGTCTGATCTGCAGCTTGCACAACGACCAGTCGGTGACCGCGCCGTCGAACGGTCACCGGTTCACCGAGATGGTGGTGGATGAATCGGACGCCCATGAGAGCTACCTCGTCATCTGCAACGGTCCACACGCACATGGCCCCGGCGCGATCACGCTTGTGGTCCAGACCACCGCGGCGAACGGCGTCGTGCCGTATTCGATGAGCCGCTCCGGCCGTTTTCCGCGAACAGGCTCCGGATACGCGAGCTCGTGCCCGACGCCGTCGCGTTCGCCGATGGCCAGCCAATGGCGATGAGCGGAAGCCACCGCGTGCGCGACCTGTTCATCCGGCCCTACGTGATGACCACCGGCCCGTTCCTCTCCGGCTATCACGGCGGCGACCTGTCCACCGAGGGCGCGATCTCACCAGCGCACGAGCATCGGTTTCTCGATCGCGGCAGGGTTAACCCGATGTACGCCGTTCACCGGCCCGACCTGACGACGACGGTCGACCTTTTCAACACGCACACGACACTCGACGACCATTTCTGGGTGGACCTCTATCTGTACGACGAGACTGGCGCACTCGTGAGCGACCGTCCGCGTTGGCTCCTCGCACGACGAGACGCGCCCACCCGCGGCCATATTGCGGACGTGCTGCCGCCGGACCGCCAGACCTTTACCGGCCATCTGGTGCTGGCCTTCAGCCACGACGTCAAGCCGGCCTACCCGCGCACGTTGCAGGCGCTCGTCGCGTACCGGACGCCGCACAGCACCACGCGGGTAATGCTGTGGAGTGACGAATGGAACTCGCCGCAACGGGCGGCAAGGCGCCCGGTCGCGCCGTTCCGGGCGTTCTACCGTGCATGGTTCCGTCCGCCGTTCGAGACGGAGATTTGCATCAGCAACAGCGCGAACGAGCGCGCGTACAGCGAGACGGCGCCGTTTACCGCCTACTTGATCAACGAAACAGGCGAGCGCCAGATGTTCACCGGTGACGTGCCTCCGCACGGCACGGTCGCGTTGCAGGCCACGGAGATGTTCCCCCACGCCCAGACGCTCGTGGGAGACAGCGGAGTCGGGATGGTGGTGATTGAAAGCGCCTTCGACCTGGCCGAGATTCAGTTGACGCGGCACGCTCGCTCAGGCGTCGTGGCTGCCGAACACTTCATGGCGCTCCCGACCCTGCTCGACGGTGAAGACCACTGGCCGTCTGGCGCTTAGGGGCGGATTGTCGTGCGAACGGCGGCGAGGTAACGTTCTGCATGCCCGTGCTCGCTACCACGCTCCTCCCACGCCTGGCGATTGTCGGTGTGCTCGCGGTCTCGAGTCCGCCGCTGATGCCGGCGTGCAACGCCGACTCTTCGAGCAACGACGGTGAGGTCTTCACGGCCGCCGACGGCACGACATTTCGCGTCGAGGTCGTCGCCACCGGCCTCGAGATTCCCTGGAGCCTGACGTTCCTACCGGACGGGCGGCTCTTCGTTACGGAGAGGCCGGCTCGGGTTCGCGTCGTCCAGAACGGCCAACTGCTCGCGACGCCAGCGCTGACGCTGACCGACGCCTGGGCGAACGGTGAAGCGGGGGTGCTCGGTCTCGCCGTCGACCCGGCATTCGCCCTGAACCGGTTCGTCTATCTCCTCTACACGCAGGACCGCGGTACGCAGCCGCCGGTCAATCGTGTCGTCCGTTACCGCGAGCTCAACAACACACTGGCGGAGGCGGTGGTCATCTTCGACAATATTCCTGGCGCCCTGACCCATGACGGCGGCCGCGTGCGCTTCGGCCCGGATGGCCTGCTGTACGTCACGATGGGTGACAACAGGGAGGCGAGCGACGCTCAGGATTTGGCCGCCTTCACAGGCAAGATCTTCCGTCTCAATGCCAACGGGACCACACCGCCCTCGAATCCCCTCGCCTCGCCGGTCTACTCCTACGGGCATCGCAACCCGCAAGGCATCGACTGGCACCCCGTGAGCGGCGACCTCTGGGCCACCGAGCATGGCGACGTCGGCAACGACGAGGTGAACCGGATCGAAGCCGGCGGCAACTACGGCTGGCCCGTCATCGAGGGCAGCGGCGTGATGCCCGGCATGATGACGCCGGCGCTGTCCTTCTCGCCGTCGATTGCCCCCTCCGGCGCGTCGTTCTACGTCGGCCAGGCGATCCCTGGTTTCCGGAACGACCTCTTCGTTGCCACCCTGCGCGGCGAGCATCTGCACCGAATCCGCTTCGACCCGGCCGACCCGCGTCGCGTGCTCGCGGATGAACGACTGCTGGAGGGCCGGTTCGGCCGGCTCCGCGACGTCGTCACGGGTCCGGACGGGGCCCTCTATATCTGCACCAACAACCGCGACGGCCGCGGGAGCATCGGTGCCGACGACGACCGGATCCTCCGCCTGGTTCCCGCCGACTAACGACGGCTCACCGCACCATCCTGGCGCAGGTGTACCAGATCCACGCACATCTACGTGCTCTCGACCTACGTGTCCTCCTACGCCTAGCGGAACATGGGCTACCAAGACGAAGATGATGACGAAAACGCGCGCCCGGCGGTGGCGGTCGATCCGGCGAATCATGTTCTCCAACGCGATGGGGCAGACGATCCAGATGATCACGTCGGTGAGCGGCGGGCAAACCGTAAGCTTCGCACCCTCGGATTCGATGAACCTGAACCAACCGTCCGCACTGGCCGGGTCAATTTACCCAGCTGCAAGACGGCCCGTCGTCTTATCTGCCGACGACGGCGACGCGAATCCGGATGACGACCTATTTCGTCGACGACTCAGTGGCCGATTCACCACGCCTGATGCGCGTCATCAACAACGACACCCCACGGCCAGTTGCCATGGAGATCGAAGACTTGCAGTTGACGTACGACCTCGTTGACGGCTCGACCAACCCGTCGGCCGTCGCCGAACCGGTGGCGCCCAATTCTGAACACCAGATCCGCAAGGCCAACTTGGCGATTCAGGCACGTTCGTAAAAGGTGCATCAGGTCACGAAGGAATACCAGCGGCACCTCCTCACGAGCCAAGTGAGCCTGCGAAGTTTGTCGTTCTTTGACCGCTACGAGTAGCGATTAACCGGAGCTACCATCATGAGCCCACGTACCCACCGTCACAACGCGAGCGGCGCTTCCGGCGACGAGGCCGGCATGGCCCTCATGTCAACGCTGATGGTCCTCGTGCTTCTGTCGTCGCTGCTCGTCGGCTTCACGGCCATGGTAGCGTCCGAGACCCGTCTCGGCGGCCTGGACGCCAGGTCCGCCCACTCGTTCTATGCCGCGCACGCCGGTATCGAGAAACTGACCTCCGACCTCGGTCAGCTGTTCTCCACCGATTTCTCGCCGACCGGGGACGCGGTCCGCGCGTTGTCCGACGACGCCCCCGACCTGGACGGCGTCTCGTGGCTGGAACCGGATGGGAGCGACGGCTACCGCGTTGACTTCCTGACCACGACCGGTGATCCGGCGACCGGTGACCCGGTGGCCGTGAACAAGACAGTCACGTCGGGGCCATACGCCGGGTTCATCGGCCTTATGACCGAGTACACGGTGAGCATCACCGGACGGTCGATCAACGGGGCGGAGAGCTCTCTCGAGCGGGTGCTCCAAACGGTCAGCATCCCGGGCTTCCAGTTCGGCACGTTCTCGGAGACCGACCTCAGCTTCTTCCCGGGCCCGGTCTTCGACTTCGGCGGCCGGGTGCACACAAACAGCAACCTCTTTCTGGCGAGCAGCAACCGCGTGACGATGTCGGACAAAGTGACCGCCGTCGGACAGGTCGTGCGCGCGTATCTCGCCAACGGCGAATCGACGTCCAGCCGCAACGGGGACGTCGACATCATCACGTCGCCCGGGAGCTATCGCGACCTCCAGATCAACGAGGGGAGCGTCGGCGGCGATGAGAATTCGGCCGCGAACGAACCCTCGTGGTCGAACCTGTCGACCGGCACGTACAACTCCAACATCACGAACGGGGGGACCGGCGTCAAGAAACTCGAGCTCCCCATCGTCAACAACGGCGCGCTGCCGGTCGATCTCGTTCGGCGGCCGCTTGCTACCGAAGACCCCGCGGGGCTGGTGTACCCGCAGCGGCACTTCGCGATCGCGAGCGTGCGCATTTTGCTGTCGGACCTGGCGACCGACATCACCTCGCTACCGACCGTCACCGCAACGCCGCCGATTCGGCTCGACGCGCAGGTCGAGTTGGGCGGCGACCCGGACAACCCGTGGGTCGGGTATACGGTCGATGCCAACAACCCGCCGCTCGCGGTCTCGCTCGGCACCACCGTGGGTGTGCCGGCCGGGCGCGACCCGGTCGGGGAAGGGTATCGGTTTGCACAAGACACGACACTGCACGGCGGGTTCATCAAGATCGAATACCAGAACGCCGCAGGGAACTGGAACGACGTAACCAACGAGATCCTGAACCTCGGGATCGCCGCGCCCAGCTACGCGGCAGGATGCCTTGCGCAGGATCCGAACCCGAACGCCGTCATTCGCATTCAGCGGGTCCGCTACGACGGCAATCTGATGGAACCCGGGGGCACTGGGTGCGGCAACGGTAGCCAGGACGGCTATGACTACTGGCCGTTGGTTCTGTACGACACGCGCGAGGGGAACTTCCGCGACGGCATCCCAACTGGGCAAACCACGATGTTTCTCGCCGGCGTGAGGCACTACGTCGAGCTCGACGTCAACAACTTCCGCCGCTGGGTCCAGGGCTCCATCGGCACGAGCGGAAACTCCGTGCTCGACCAGAACGGCTATGTCGTCTACTTCTCAGACCGTCGCGGGAACCGCGACTTCGCGGGCAACGAGACCGGCGAGTTCGGGTTCGAGGACTTCGTCAACCCGGCCAGCGGCTCGGGGACACCGAACGGCGCCCTCGACACCGGCGAGGACGTCAACGCGAACGGGTCGTTGGACATCTACGGCGGGACGCCGGGCGTGGTTGGTCAGGCCCCCCTCGATGCCACCGCAACGCCCACAACGCTGGTGGACCGGGATGTCGCGCGTGTCAACCGCGCGATCTTTTTCCGACGGGCGCTGAAGGTCCGAAACGGGGCGCTCGGGAACATCCCGATGCCGTGGCTCGATCACTGCGGAGAACCCGGTCTATCTCGAGGGTGATTTCAACGCGTCCGGTCCGTCGGGCGGCTTCGTCGAGCCAAACGCCGCGACATCCATCATGGCCGACGCGGTGTCGTTTCTGTCGGTCGACTGGCAGGACGACATCTCGCTCGACAACCCGCACAACCGGAACAACCGGGACGCGGACACGACCTAGTATCGCGCCGCCATCGTCGCAGGAAAGGGGTTGGCGTTCCCGCGTCCCGCCGGCACCCCGAACGACTACGGCACCGACGGCGGCACGCACAACTCCCTGCGGATGCTCGAGCGGTGGAGCGGCGAGACGCTGAACTACCGCGGGGCGATGATCACGTTTTATGACAACCGTCAGGCGCTCGGCACCAACAAGTGCTGCAGTAACGTCTACAGCCCTCCGACACTCGCCTTTGAGTTCGACGTCGACTTCCTCGACCCGAACCAGCTCCCGCCGGCGACCCCGATGTTCCGCGACGTCAACGTCATGGGCTTTACGCACAAGATCCTACCGGGCACGTAGCGGGCGAGCGGCGACCAGAGGGCGTCGTCTCGCTACAACCCTAGCTGCGCCGCCATGTCGTCGAAGTCGGTCGCGACGATGTCGAAGTCAGGGTCGGGCGTGAGATCACGCTCCACGTCGGGATTGAACTCCGTCGGCCGCGGCACGTACGCGGTACGGAACCCGACTTGGGATGACGCGCGTAGATCTCCCTTGTGCGCGGCCACCATCATCACCTGCTGCGGGGCAAGCCCGAGCAAGTCGGCTGCGGTGAGGTAGGCCTTTGGGTCCGGCTTGTAGGCCCGAGCCAGCTCCGCCGAGAGAACGGCATCCCACGGCAGGCCGGCGTTTTTCGCCATGTTGACCAGCAGCGCAACGTTGCCGTTCGACAAACTCGCCAGCACGTAGCGTTTGCGCAGTCGTGTGAGACCGCGCACCGTGTCGGGCCAGGGGGTGAGGCGATGCCAGGCGAAGTTGAGATCGACGAGCTCGCCTTCGGTCAGTCCGGTCAGCCCGAACTGCGGCACCAACTCGTCAAGAATCATGCGGTGGAGATCGTCGATCTTGGTCCACGGAAGCTCGCCGCGACGGACGCGGCCCATGGCCGGGCCATACCCCGCGCGCCACGCGTCGGCGAAGGCCGCCCAGTCCGCGTCGATCCCCTTACGCCGGCCGACCGCTTCGCCTTCGCGCGTGATGCTCGACCGCCAATCGACCACGGTGCCGAAGACGTCGAAGGTCATCGCCCGGACGCCGCGGACACGGTCGCTGAGCGCCTGGCGAGCCCGCCCCTCGAGCCTCACCGGTGGGGCGAACGCCGCCGTCACGAGCGCCGCCGAACCGAGCTGGAGGAAGTCACGCCGCCGCAGGTCACCCGTGCTGTTTGCCATGAGGCCTCCGTGTTGGACGGGGACAGCGTATCGTTCGCGTGTCTGGTTGTCCATGAGCATCGAGCGCGCCGCTCGGTCCCGGCCGCTGGCCTCTGCCGCCGGTCCCTACTCCGTGACGACGATCGTCCCGTTGAGGCTGTTGTTCTGGGCGTTGATGTGGTCATGGAACGCGCAGGTCTCGACCGTGGTGAAGTTTCCTGTCTCAAGCATCTCGCCGGGTCGCAGGTATCCGACCTGATTGATCTGCGGACAGTGCTCGTGCGTCGGATGATCGTCGGACGACATCTCGTGGTCGACCCCGTCGTTGTTGACGAAGAGCACTCGTTCGCCGAGCCGAATGGTGAGGGAGGTCGGGTCGACCCCTGCCGCCGTGACCGTGATGACGTTCGCGTTCGACCCGGGCCCTGGTCCTGGTCCCGCGTCGCTCGGTTCGGTCGGCGATCGGTCGCACGCGACGGCGAAGACGACCAGCCCGACCACCGCCGCTACCTGGGCCGCCCGCATGCGATCAAGCCTTCCTGTCCCCCGCGTGATGTCACGCTTGGTCGACGTCCCACACTATCCCACCAGCGGTCCGGTCGCAGGGGTTGGGGTAAGATCCGTGATCACGATGTGGGTGCTTGCCGTCGTCAAGGACGCCAAGACGGATTCCCCTGGGGACGCGCCGTCGGCGACCAGTAACGCGAGCGTCGACCAGGCGCTGGTCCGCCAGGTCGCCGACGGGAACGCAGCGGCGTTCACGGCCCTGTACGACACGCACGTGCGCACCGTCTTTTCCCTGGCCGTACGCATCGTCAACGACCAGGCCGAAGCGGAAGAGGTCGTCCAAGACGTGTTATCCCAGGCGTGGCGGCAGGCGGCGCGCTACGACTGTGCACGCGCGTCGGTCGCCGGGTGGCTCCTGATGATGGCCCGGAGCAGGGCGATCGACCGGGTACGGGCGCGGGGAGCGCGACCGGACGCCGCGTCGCCGGCGCACGACGGCGCCAACGTGCGACTCCCGGACCCCGCCCGCGGACAGGATGTCGCGGTCCAGAGCAGCGAGGAGGCGGCGAGGCTCCGGACGGCGCTGGCGGAGCTCCCCTTCCTGCAACGGGTGGCGATCGAGCTAGCATACTTCGACGGTCTGTCTCAATCGCAGATCGCCGACCGCTTGGAACAACCGCTCGGTACGATCAAGACGCGGATCCGCGCCGGCCTGATGAAGCTGCGCGTGGCGCTCGAGGACATCAGCTGATGAGCGAACCGACGCACGAACCGTTCGACGGCCTCGCCAGTCTCTACGCCCTCGGCGCTTTGACCGAGCGCGAGCGCGCAACGTTCGAGGAGCACCTCGAAGTGTGCCGCGCCTGCGTCGACGACGTGATGTCGCTGCTGCCCCTCACGCATCGTCTGGCGGCCGCCGCGCCGTTACGGGAGCCGCGCGCCGACCTCCGGGCACGCGTCATCCAAGCCGTCACGGGATCACCCCCACAGACCAACGCCGGCAACATCGCCTTGCCGCTGGTCGCACCGGCACCGGCATCGGCGTCGGCAATGGACCGCGCGGCGCCCCCCCGTCGCACGGGTGGCGCCGCGCGGCTGCTGTTCCGCCTCGCTGCCGCCGCGCTTCTTATCGTTGCCGTCGGCCTCGGCTGGTTCGCCGCGCAACAGTTCAACCTGGCCCGCGCACTACAGGACAACCTCGACGGCGCCAACCGGCGCGCCACGCTCGCCGAGCTCGAGGTAACGACCGCGCAGCGGGCCGCTGCGGAATCGCGCCAGCGGGCGGCCATTCTCGCGGCGCCCGACGCACTCACCATCGGGCTGGCGGGTCAGCCTGCCGCACCCGACGCCGTAGCGCGCGTTTTCTGGAGTGCGACGGAAGGCGTGGTGTTCACCGCCGCGGGGCTCCCCGCCCTGCCGGCCGGGCGCGTGTACCAGCTGTGGTTCGTCCCCAACGCGAGCCCTGTCAGCGCCGGTCTGCTCACGGTCGACGACGGGGGGCGCGTTGCGGCGAGCGTCGCCAGACCGGACGATGTCACCGCGCCCGTCCCGATGGCGGTCACCCTCGAGCCCGAGGGTGGCGTCGACTCGCCCACCGGCGAGGTGTATCTGCTCGGTCGCCCGTCGGGCTAGTCCGCCTTGGCAGCGCTCTCCGCGCTCAGAGACCCGGACCAGCCCGACCCGCCCAGCCCCCCACGGACAACGGCCGCCGGGCGTCCGGGTGCGCGGTCACGTCTGTGAACCGGTGCACGGAATCGTCGGCGGTACGGGATACCGGACAAGGCGTGCCCCTCGCCGTGCGCCAGCAACTCCCCTGGACGCGGCAATTGGCCTGGCTTCCGCTGGCCACCGGTGCCGCTACCGAACGGAACTGTTCGCTTCGACGGGGAGGTCGGGACTGAGGTATCGGTCGATGGCAAACGCCTCGGGGTAACTCCGCTGGAGGCCACCGATCTCCCGATCGGGACGCGCGAGTTTCATATGCGGTTCCCTGACGGAAGCGAAGCGGTCGCGCAGGTCGAAATCGTGGTGGGACAACCGAGCACGCTGACGATCGACCGCGCGAGCGCGGGCCAAACCCGACCCGCTACGGCAGCGCTGAAAGCTTTCCCGCCTGGAAGTGGAGGTTGATCAGGGCGCGGTTCACGAGGTGCGCACCAGCCCCCAGCTCGACGATCGTCGAGCTGTCAGCCCCATACCCACCCTCGGCCGCCGCTCGGATGGTCGGGAAGTATCCCGCGTGCCCGTTGGCGTACCCGACGAACAACGTGTGACGGACCGTGCTTTGCTGTTTGAGCTGCAGCCCATGCTCGACGAAGAACTCGCCGGGGAACATCGCGATCGCGACCGACGGACCGAACAGCAGCGTCGCGATCTCGGCGTCGCGCTCCCGTTCGAACCGCGCGATGGCATCCACGCCGACCCCCGCCTGCACGCGCGCATCGCCGGTGTCCCAGCGAGGCCCGAGCGGCACGACGTCGCGGTGGAGGGACACCCACGGCGTGTCCTCGTAGCCGGTCACGTCGGTGCGCACGCGCACGACCTCGCGGGCAAGCGCTTCGCCCATCCGCTGCGCCTCCTCGAACCCACCCTCCGCTGGCGGCGTCTTGTCCCAGAACGGGTTGATGTCGCCGGCCGCGCCCTGCAGAAACATGGTCTGCCCGCCGACCAGTCGATCCACCATCGCCACGAGGGACCCCGGGTAGTCGGCGGAGAACTGGAGATTCTCTGGACCGAGCACGACCGGATGACAGGCAAAATTGACCAGGGTCGCGATCGGCACACCCGCGAGCGAATCGAACGCCAGCACCCCGATGGCGTGATCGACCGGATTCGTCGGGCGCCGGTCGCGGTTCGCCCACCGCATCTCGACCGTGCCGTCCGGCCGCACGCGACGCCGGTTGTGTCCCTCCTCGAGCCGACCCCACCCGGCCGCGAGCCTCGCTGGTGTCCGGTTCGCATCGGCCTCGACCACCGCGCCGGCGATGGCCCGCACCAGCTCATCGGTATACGGCAACCCGGCGCTCTGGCCGTCCGCGGCGAGCGCGGGTCCGGAGTGCGTGTGCGACGCCGTGATCAGGACGTCATCCAGGCCGATGGCGTCGGCCACCGCCGCACGCACGCGCGACGTCACCTCGGTGTCGATATAGCCGAGATCGAGTGTGACGAGCGCAACCTTGGTCCGCCCGTCGAACGCAACGAGCGCCCGCGCCATGAGCGCGTCGTGCACCCCGATGGACGTCTCCGCACCGCGCGCGCCGTAGCCGTACATCCGGCCCCCTGGGTTGGGGGTCACATCGGCGGCCGCTGTGCCGACCTCGAGCTGAGCCTCTGCCGACGCGGCAACGAGGAGGATTGCGGACAGAAAGACGTAGCGAAGAACCCTCATCGGTCTTAGGGCTTAGGGCGTCGCTATCGCTCTGCGCCCAGGCTCAACAGATTCGCGAGCAGCTCGTAGGCTCCGGTGGTGCCGGCGGGGAGCTGCCGCCACAACCCCAGCCCGACGTAGAGCCACCGGCCGTCACCCGACCGCGCTTCGACGAGGGCGCCGCGCTTGACGCCTGGGTTGAACTCGAACGAGTCCTGGAGCTCGACCAGGTCGACATACGCCTCGTCCCGCTCCGCCAGGAAATACAGCCCACGCTCTTGTACCCACCCGTCCCATGTCGACTCATCGACGCGGTTGGGCCACGCGAACACCGCGTGATCGTTGGACAGGATACGCATCGCTGCCGCTTCGTCGGTCACGCGACCGCGACCGACGCGCGCCGGGTACGGTCCGTATTGCTCGGCGTTGAACTCGAACTTGTTGTATTGCACGATGGCGGTGCCGCCGGCGGCGACATAGTCCAACAACCGGCCGTTGTTCGCCCGCAGATCCGCGCGGCGCTCGTACGCGCGCACGCCGGTCACGATGACATCGAACCGTGACAGGTCGCCCCAGGCCAGGTCGTCGGCCTCGAGGAACTCCAGACGAGCGCCAAGCTGATCGATGGCGGGCGGCACGGCGTCGCCGACGCCGGTGATATAGCCAACGAGGAGATTCGGGGCGATCGCCACGTCGAGCACCTTGATCGTCGCCGTCGCCGCTCGGGCGAGATGGCGCCGACCCGTATGCGGATACTCGATGACCTGGTATCCCTGGTCGAAGCTCGCCTCGGGCGTCGTGACCACCGCGCGGATCTCATACTCGCCGACCGGTGCGCCACCGGGTGAGACGCGAAACCGCACGGTGCGGGATTCATCCTCGCGTGTGAACGCCAGGCGCGTGGGACCCGGCTCCATGCGCCACCCGGACGGCAGCATGAGCGCCACCTCGGCATCCCCGCCCTCCGGGCTGGTATTGGTGACCGTGACGCGGACCTCGCGATCGTCGGCCGACTCGCTCGGGATGATCGCGATGTCGGGAGTCAGCTCGACTGCGAAGCGGGGCACCACCTGGATTGGCATGCGCTTCTCGCCGGTGAAGATGTCGTCCCCGTAGCGGAACTCGATCGGACGCTCCACGGTGACGCGGCCTCCCGCGAGCTCGACCTCGAACGTGGCGCGAAACGGCGTCGGTCTGAACGGTGCGCCGAACGGAACGTCGGCGTCGAACGCATACCGCGCCGACCCGGGCACATGGCTCCAGTGGATGCCGGTGAGCTGCGCCTCGTGCGGAATCTGCATGTCGGCGGAACAGGAGTAGACGGCGCCGGCCGCGAGCACGTCCTCCCCGCAGGCGGCCGTTGCGCCGTCGAAGCCAGCGAGACGCACGTCGCGCACGACGATATCGGCGTCGCCACGATTGGCCACCAGCGCCGAGAGGACCACCGGTTGGCCCGGCGTCACCAGTCCGTCATCCACTAACGCCTCGATGCGCAGGCCGTGCGCCAGGAACGCGGCCTGCTCGAACTGGCGCTCCTTCGCCGCGAGACGAAAATCGATCTCCCATCGCGCCGTCTCCGGCACCGCGAGTCCATCGAGTGTGCCGCGAAGGTCGCGCACCGCGGTCAGACCCGACAACACCGCCGAGCGTACAGCCGCGGTCCCCCCCGTGTCGAACGCACCCAACGCGGCGTCGGCCAGACGAGCAACCGCAGTCAGTCCCATGGTGAGGTCACCCGGCGGCGCCGAGCCCGCGGCGCTGACGAATCCCGCGAGGCCCTCGATCGAGGTGTCAACGCCCCCGAACAGCGAGTGCTCGTCGGCATCCGCCTGGCCGGAGATCGTCGTCTGGTCCAGTCGATAGCGGGACGTGGCGCGACCCGGGAGCGTGAGCAGCGCCGACGTCCCCTGGCATTTGTGCATGCTGCGCGCGTGGCTGCCGATCTCGCTGTAGGTACGTCCGAGGAGCGGATCATAGACGTCGAGATCCACCGATGCGCCGGGACCGGTCGGCTCCGGCGGCCGAAACCCAGGCGGCAGCCCGCCACCTGGCCGACCACCCGCAGCAGCCGCCGCCATCCAGAACGGGAACCCATCCAGAAAATAGAGCTTCTTGACCTGCCAGGGACGCAGCCCCTCAGCGATTTGCTCCGGATATCGCTGCGGATCGGCCGCCGCCTGGTAGGCCTCGCGGGCAAGCACGGCCGATGCTTGATGATGTTGCCCGCCACCGCTCCCGTCGGGACTCAGTCCGGCGATGACGTCAGGCCGCACGGTGCGGACGGTCCGTACGAAATCGCCGAGAATCTCCTCGCGGTTCCATTTCTCGAACGTCTCCTCGATGCTGAACGAGTAGCCGAAGTCGACGGCCCGCGTGAAATACTGCTCGGCCCCGTCGAGGCGGTGCGCTGCCAGCAACTCCTCAGTCCGCAACACGGCCAGACCGTCGAACAGCTCGGCGCCGATCTCGTTCTGCCCGCCATCCCCACGGGTCGCGGTCAGCAGCACGGTCCGATGGCCCTGACCCTTTGCGAGTAACGCCAACAGCGCGTTGTTCTCGTCGTCAGGATGCGCCGTCGCCATCATGAACGTGCCCGCGCTGCTCAGTTGTCGCAGCACCAGGCCCAGCTCGACGCGCGCAGCGTCACCGTCGAGCGCCTGCGCGCGGAGGGGTGCGACCCACTGCGATCCATCGCTGGCAACCGTCGTCACGAGGGTCAACGCGGCCGCGACAGTAGACGCTAAGCGCCGTGCTTGCATGGTTTTCGGAGTATACATCGGGAGTGGGCGGGCTCCCGCGAACGGAGGGGACCCAGGCCTTCGGTCGTAGGTCCTCGGTCCTGGGACTTGCTCCACGGGCTGCTAGTGTCCTGTAACAGTGATTCGCGAACAGAGTTCATGCTGGATGTGCGGCCAGCGTTCGGTGAGCAAACCGGGCGATGCTCGCGAGGATCTCGTCGGCACTCTTGGTCCAGACGAACGGCTTCGGTTGCTCATTCGTGACCTCGATGAACGCTTGGATGGCGCGCTTGAGGGCCGCGACGCTTTGGTGGACGCCGCGGCGTAGCTGCGTAGTCGTCAGCGCTGCGAACCACCGTTCGACCAGGTTCATCCAGGACCCATAGGTCGGGGTGAAGTGCAGGTGGAATCGCGGACGCTTGGCCAACCAGCGGTGAATGATCGCGGTTTTGTGCGTCCCGTAGTTGTCCACGATCAGGTGCACGTCCAGGGCGGCGGGGACGTGCGCGTCGATCGCATCGAGGAACGTGCGAAACTCGATCGAGCGATGCCGCTGGTGCATGGCGGCGAGCACCTCGCCCGTCTTGACGTCGAGGGCCGCAAACAGCGAGGTCGTGCCGTGCCGCCGATAATCATGCGTGCGCCGCTCGGCCTGCCCGGGTTGCATGGGCAGCAGGGGGGCCGTCCGATCCAACGCCTGAATCTGCGACTTCTCGTCCACGCAGAGCACCAGGGCATGGTCCGGCGGATTGACGTACAGCCCGACGATATCGCGCACCTTCTCGACCAGCTGCGGGTCTGGCGACAGCTTGAAGGTCTCGCTGCGATGCGGCTGCAACCCAAAGGCCTGCCACATGCGCTGGATGGTCATGTGACTCAGGCCCGTCGCCTTCGCCATATCGCGCGTGCTCCAATGCGTCGCCCCACGAGGCGTGGTCTCCAGGGTCGCAATCACCACCTGCTCCACCTGCGCATCGGTAATCCGCCGTGGCGTGCCCGGGCGCGGTTCGTCGATCAACCCCTCCAGCCGGTCGCGCAGAAAGCGCGTGCGCCACTTGCCCACGGTGGTCCGCGAGACGTGGAGGCGTCTGGCGATGCAGGTCGTCGACCGGCCGGCCGCACAGGCCAGGATGATGCGGGCGCGCCGCGCCACCTGCGGGGCACTCCGCGACCGGTGGGCCCACGAGTCGAGCCGTTGCCGTTCGTCTTCACTCACTGTGACTGTCACCGGGGCAGGACCTCTCACGTGCACCTCCTATCGAGGGATACGCCGAGGTCGCCAACCGTTTACTTGTTTCTGTTACAGGACACTAGACAAGAGCGCGCCAGGCCCGTAAGACTTACGGCATCAGACAGCTGGTGTTGGCACGGGTCGTCACGACCGGCCGACGGGTGCCGATACTCCGGACCTGGCTGGCAACGCTCGCCCGAGGATCTCCTCGTAGAACGCCTCGTAGCGAGGGACGATTTCCTCGGCGCAGAATCGCTCGCGAACGGTGCGCCAGCCGGCAGCGGCAACGCTTTTGTGGAGCTCTGCGTCCGACAACAACCTGATCGCGCTCTCGGCCATGCCCGCAACATCGTCCGACGCGTGGAGGAAACCCGAGACACCGTGCTCGATGACCTCGGGCAACCCGCCTACGGATGATGCGATGACCGGAACCTCACACGCCATCGCTTCCAGCGCCGCCAGACCAAAGCTCTCCTGAGCCGAGGGAAGGAGAAACAGGTCTGCGACGGAGAGGAGCGGGACGACGAGCTCCTGCTCACCCAGCGGCTCTACGTCGCCCGACAGCCCCTGCTCCCGGACGATCCGGCAGACCAGGGGAAGCTCCGGACCGTCGCCAACGAGCAGCAACCGCGCACGCATGCGCTCGCGGATACGCCGGAAGATCTCGACGACGCTCTGCGCCTGCTTCACCGGTCTGAAGTTGGACACGTGGATCACGAGCTTGGTGCCGGGGTCGCCGCCGCAATACCGCGCGCGCAGCGTGTCGTCGGGGACACGGCGGTGATATTGGCAGTCCAAGAAATTGGGGATGACCCGGATATCCGCATGGACCGGCAGCTCACGGTACGTATCCTGGCGCAGGCTCTCGGAGACCGCCGTCACGCCGTCTGACTGATCGATACAGAACGCAGCGGTTTCGGAGTACGAGGGGTCGCTCCCGATCAGCGTGACATCGGTCCCGTGCAGCGTCGTGATGACGCGTGGCACCCGCGTGTCGTCAGAAGCCGCCAGGATGCGTGTGGCCAGATACGCGGCGGCCGCGTGTGGGATCGCGTAGTGCGCGTGGATGACGTCGAGCTGGAAGTCTCGACACACCTCGACGATTTTGTTGGCTAGCGACAACAGATACTGCGGCTCACGGAACAGCGGGTATCCCGGGGTTTGCACCGCGTGAAACGCCAGGCCGGCTTGAAAGTCGCCGAGCCGGAAGGGCGGCTCGCTGCTGATGAGCCGGACCTCGTGGCCTCGTGAGGCGAGGACCTTCGCGAGCTCCGTCGCGACAATCCCGCTTCCCCCCACCGACGCGTAGCAGACAATGCCGACGTTCATTCGCTACCGCCCGAATCCGAACAGCTCGGCGCCGGCCGCCGGCGCGCCCCGATGCCCGCGCAGCAGGACACGGGCCGCGAGAAAGTGGCCAGACCGTTCACGCCGGCGCCGAGCGCGAAGAGGTGGCGCGGGAAGTGGCGATGGGGCCCAATGAGCGGAAGCCCGTCGGTCGTCGCCACGACCTCGGCGTCCCAGGCATAGTCCGGTTGCAGGCCGGAGATGGACGGATAGAGCGTGGATAGCTCATACATCAACTGCCCCGTCCGTTGCACGAGCACGGCGTCCCGCCGGCGCGGCGAGGGCGGCGCCTGGTCCGCGCCGCCAAACACGATGCGGTGATCGCGCGTCCAGCGTAGACAATGCCGCGGCTCATCCGTATCCCACATCATCGCGGTTCGCTGACCGAGCGCGGCACGCATCCGAGCGCCAGCGGCGGTGTCGCGACGGCGTACGTGTGTGTCGAGCGGAGATGTCGCCCGAGCGGAGCAACAAGCGGCGAGGTACCGCGGGTCGCAACGATGACGCGCGCGGCGCGCACCGTGCCGCCGGCGTCGGTTGTCACAGCGAGCCCGGCGCGTTCGACGCAAACCCGGGTCACCGCCAACCCCTCGCACACCGCGGTCCCCCGCCCGACCGCCGCCGCCGCCAGACCAAGACACGCACGATACGGATCGAGTTGACCGTTGCCGCGCGTCCGGATGCCGTCGCTGGCGTCCACGGCCGCAATCTGCTGGAGTTGCGCCGGGGCAAGCCAGGTCGCCTTGAGCCCGGCGGAGCGGCGCGCGCGGAGCTCCCGACGAAGTGCCGGCACGCGCTCGCTCTCGCGCGTGAAGTAAATGGCGTCCTGCGCCTCGAGCTGACATCGGATGCGCAGACGTCGCAGGATCGAGGCGCCATGAGCATGGCATGCCACATCATCTGCCAGACCTGTCTGGCGAACCGCCTGCCGTAGCGCGTTTCGAGCGGATGGAAGTCGGTGTCGCCCTCTTTGTCGGAGGAGCCCCACGCCGGCGCCCGAGCCAGCCTGACCGACAGCGGCTGCCTCGAGGAGCACCACCGGGATCTCCGCCGCCGCAGACGTACGCCGTGGCGCAACCGGTGACGCCACCGCCGATGATGGCAACTTCGACTGCCCGATCTCTCCCGCACCGTGGGTAGCTCGGACGGCGGGTCTTAGGGAGCTGGGCGACCCAGAGGGACGCGCTGTGGCGCGTGGGGCTCATTGGAGGGCCATTCTACACGGTGCAAACAGGCCGTCCTGACGGGCGATCAGCCGACGCAGCGCCGGCCATCGTGCCGTGTCCGGGGGAGGCGCTGGACGACCGGTCGGCCGCCGAGATTGTCGCTAATGTTCTGCTGTTGCAAATTGCGTCGTCTTTCCGAAACAGAAGTGTGACGACGTGTGCCGATTTAGTACAAACCGCTCAGCGCTCAGCGGCGATGCGCGGGCTGATAAACGACGTTAACTAGTTTAAGAACATGTCCTTAGGCCAATCGTCGCGAGACGTCGAGTCCTGGACGGTTATCGGCGATCAGTTGCGCCCAATGGACCTCGGGCTGGCCCTGTCGGGCATCGTGCTTCTCCTTCTGATGGCACGGAGCGCGTTCGCTCCACCGCCAAAGCCTCATCCGGAGTACTCGAGCACGAGCGAGATGGCCCGTCTCGAAGGGACCGGACCTGAGCCGGAGCGCGCGCTGGCATCTCCGCAGGGACCGTGGACACCATGACGCCGGAACCGACTGTGATTTTTCAGAAACATGACCCCACCCGTGAGCGTCCCGAGGCCGTGCGAGATCATAGAGGGATGGCCTACAAGGAGCACGGCATGTGGGAAGTCTTGGAAGTCTTGCGCCGCGCATCGCGGGGAGGGGCGTCGGGCGATCGCCCGGACGACCGGACGGTCACGCAAGACCCTTCAGCGATACCTGACGGCGGCGGCCGCGCTCGGGTGAGAGCCCGGGCACAGCGAGCCGGGCGAGCCGCTGGCCGCGCAGATTCTGGCGCAGCTGAGGCCGGGCCCCCGGCAGTCGGCGCCCAGCGCCGGGGAACAGCTGCTCCTCGCGCACCGCGGCGTGGCTGTTACCTACAGCTCGTTGTACCGCTTCGCCACCAAGCCACTGTGGCTTCGGCGACCGTCCGTCGACCGTGCGCGTGGCGGACGTCGCCACCGGCGAGCTCGCGGGCGACTTTGGCCGCCTCGGCCTGATCGCAACGGGCTGCTCGAGCGGCGGCGGGTCCTGTGGGCGCTGGTCGTCACTCTGGTCTTCATCCGGCACCATTACGTCCACCTGACCCACTCGCAGACGCTGGCCGACGTGATCGGCAGCCTCGAGGATGTATGGGCGTTCTTCGGGGACGTTGTGGCACGGGTTGTCCTCGATAACGTGCGGGCCGCGATCTCGAAGGCCGCCCGCCATGGCGACCGGCAAGCCGCATGTCGAGCGCCAAGTGCCGTACGTCCGCGAGCGCTTCTTTCGCGGGGAGACGTTCCTGGACCGCGACCACGCCCAGCGCGAGGAGATCCGCTGGTGCGTAGACACCGCTGGGCGACGGTCAAAGGTCCATCCGACCATCACATCCGCTTCGGCCAGGCCCTCTACTCGGTGCCTCATCGCTACCTCCGCCGCGAGGTTGAGGTCCGCGGCGACACCCGGCTTGTGCGCCTCTACCACCGCGGCGAGTTGAACAAGACCTGTCCGACCCAGCCGCACGGCGGGCGCCACACCGACTACGCGGACTATCCCCCCCGGAGAAGACCGCCTACGCCATGGGGGACCCGCAGTACATGGTCAACCTGGCGCGGCAGCGCGGCCGCAATTTGGGCGTCTTCATGACCCGGCTCCTCGACGGGACGTTCCCCTGGGCCAAGCTACGCCAGGCCCAGAAGCTCATGCGCCTCGTCGATCGGTACGGCGCCGCGACGGTGGAGGCGGCCTGCCGCCGTGCCCTAGGCTTCGAAGCTCATCAACGTGCACCGGGTCGAGCAGATCGTCCTGCGCGGCCTCGACAAGGCGGGCTTCACCGCTGATCATCGATGACTTTGCCTTGCGGCGCCTCGACGCCCGCCACTCCAGTGACGTCTACGAAGTCATCATTGCGCGGCACAAGCGCGCGTCCACCGTATACACCAGCAATCGCACCGTCGACGAATGGATCCCTCAGTTCGACGACCCGATGCTCGCCCAGAGTGCGCTCGACCGCCTCGCGCACAACGCGCACCAGGTCGTCATGTACGGCGAGAGCTATCGGAAACGACAGGCCCCGGGCGCACACGCCACCGCTAAGACCACGAGGACGTGATAGGAGTCCAGGATGATGAACACGACACCGAACCACCCTCACTCGTGACTGATATGAGAACATCCGGATTGGCCTCGGGACCCCGGGGTCATGATTGGTGAAAACTCTTGGGGTCATGATCCTGAAAGTCACACCGACGACGGCCGGCCGCCAGTGGATGCGTGCCGGAGCTTTCGCGGATGCGGTGGAGCACTTCGAACGCGCCGTGGCCGACCGCCCGGTCCCATAAGCCAAGACATGGGGTATCCATTTAACCGGAGTAGCCCGGATCCGAGGTTCTCCAGGGGCGGTTCGCGGGTGGGCGCTCCAGACTCGGCGGGGGTCCCCGGGTATACGGCGGCGAAGGCGGGAGAGCCCGAGGGTGCGCGTGGGCGATCAGATCGTGGTAGCGGACCGGCTGGCAGGGCTACCACGGACTCGAGAAGCTGGGTTACGTCCACGACCGGCGCAGCCTACGAGCCGCCCGGCTCCGACTCACCCACGGACCGTGGATAGTGCCTGCCAGCGCGGGTATGCTCCACGCTCCTAGCTTACTCCGGTTAAATGGATACCCCAGAATTGGACATATTAGCCGTAGGCACCGCTGACGCGAAGCGGTTCGCGTAGCTGGCCGTGCGCTTATGCGGCGGATGGCACAGGACTCGCGACCGTCAACGAAGGTCGGGGGTCATGAGATGCTCGGCGGCCACCACCCCCGAGCGGGCGTGGCGTGTCAGCTGCATCTCGGCCAGGTCGAAGACGCTCTCGATCATCACTATCCCCAGTCCGCGGTCGCCCAGGAACACCCGGATTAGGCGGCGGTCCGCATCACGTCCTTCTTCTGCTCTTGCAAGTAGTCCATGTTGAGATAGCCTTTCTCCTCGAGCCAGCCCGGTGGGTTTCGGCGCGGAGCGCACGAATCAGGCGAAAGCAGCTGGCCGGGTTAGGAAACCACCCGGACGACCAGCGCGCGGCGCTTGGCCTCCTCGTTGAGCCGATCGAGTGTGTTCGTCACTTCAGGTGCTTGTGGTATTGGCGGGGCAAGCGATAGAAGTTCAGCGTCTCCCCGATGTGGGCTCGACCCAGTCAGTGAGCTTCGGATACCGCCGCTCCCAGCGCTTGAGCCACGCCTGGAGGTCCTGCTGGGCTCCTTGAGATTCCGTCGTCGTAGAGCCAGCGCAGCTCCTGGCGGCAATAGTCATCCGCCTTCCGCGGCTGGTAGTCGAGCGCGTCCGCAGGAAAGTGGACGTAGCAGCGATGCCACACGGCTTCCGGCAGCGCTTCCGGACCGCCCGTTTCAACCCGGCGGGTCGTCCAAAACGACGCACTCGACGCCATGTAGCCCGCGGGTCTTGAGCTCTTTGACCAACGAGGCCAGCTCGAGCTTGACTCAGCTCGCCGTCCTCGCCGATCGGGACTTCGATGCGGGTCGGCTTCGCCCTACGCTTGGCTCGGGTGGTCATGGTCTGACTCCTTCTGAGTGAGGTCGATCTCGTCAATCAACCTCTTGCCATGACCGCTCGTCTTTCTCAAGCGCTTTCACACAGGTCGCAACACTACCTCCCTCGCCCGGCCTCGTTGATCAAAGAGGCGGTGAACGTGAGCCGTTTCCGTGTACGTAGGCTCGTCGCGCTGTTGCTGATGCAGATCACCGTCTCGAACGGCGGACGAACGGGCGCGATGGGTAGATGGCCCGAGTCGTCCTGAACGGCGTCGGGGTACTCGACTTGCGCCTGCAATGTTCGGGGGTAGGCCGGTTTGTCGTCGTGACTGAAGGCCAGCATCAGATGACTGGCGAAGGTCTGCAAGGTCCGGCGGGGCACCTCTGCGACCTCGCCCGTGTGAGCGCGGTCTCCGTGCGGGCAGCCAAAGACGACGCTCGCTTCGAGCGCTCCGGCCTCATCGTACAGTAGAAGTCGACCCAGAAACCGTCGGCGACTGTCGCGTGCGAATCGAACAGGCTGGCGAGAATCGTGAGGACGCCGTCCATCACCGGCGGCGCGTCACGGAGCGATTCCGGCGGCCCGACCGTGGCACGCTTCATACCACGAGTGACCTCGATCGGCGCGCGACCAGACGTGTGGCTACTCGCGTTCAGGTTCGATCCACTCGCGCACCTGGTCGAGCACGGAGGCCAGCGCCGCCGGTTCCCGCCTGAGCGTCACTCGTACCCGGAGCGGCGTCTGACGCAACGCCAGGCACGCCTGCACCGTCCTGATCACGACCGCCTCGCGCTCGATGCCCACGACCCCCGCGAACGCCAGCACTAGCAGGCCGGCCGCACCAGCGCGGTCGCCGCGTCGCCCCACACCAACGCGGCCGCCGCGAGGAGCCCGATCCAGACGCCGTAGGTGCAGGCGCCGCCCATGACCTGCCAGGTGGCCCGGCTCTGCAAGTCGGGTGCAGCGTGGCTCATCCGGCCGGTGAGCCAGTAGGGCAGCGCGAACACGGCCAGGCCAGCCACCGCGATCGGCCCCAGGACGAGCGCGAGCAGCCCCTCGCGCACCACCAACCGGCGCGCAACGGCGGACGGGATGCGCTGGTCCACATCGCGATCGCGCAGGCCGAACCGTTCGAGGCTCGCGTCGTAGTTGCCGCCGCGCGCGAGGATCTCCTCGAGTCGCGCCGGGTCGCGACGTCGCAGCTGGTCCAATCCGTTGGCGATGAGCCGGCGGCGCGCGAGCCGTTCGCGCCGATCGCGTGAGACACCCGTGCGGAGGCGTAGAGTCGGTCGATGCACTCCATGACCGGGAGGTCGTGCCGGGGCTCGGCCTCCACGACCAGCGCCGGCGGCGATCGCCGATGCGATCGGTCAGCTCGCGCACGGCCGACGGTGGGTCGACGTCGTACGCCTGCCCCAGGTCGGCGCCGTCGAACTGGCGACCAAACACGACGGTGACCCGCGAACGAAACGCCGCCACGTGGTCGAAATTGAGTCCGACCGGGACGATCGCCACCGGGAAGCCACGCGCTTGACTGCCGAGCACCATCCGTGCCGCGCCGGTGCGCAGCGGCACGAGATGGCCCCGATCGTGGCTGATGCCTTCCGGGAACAGGCAGATGGCTTCGCCATCGGCGAGCGTCGCTTCGACCGCGCGGAAGTGCGCGTCGTGTTCACGCCAGGATCCATCTTGCGATAGACCGCGGTTGCGCCCGAGTGCCGCACGAGGAGGCTCGTCGGGTGGCGGCGGAACAAGGTGGACTTGGCCGGGAACCGTACACGGCGTTCGGCCGTGGTCTGGATGAGTGCGGGGTCGAGCAGGGTGTTCGGATGGTTGGCTACGAGCAGCAGTGGGCCGTCTGGAAGTGGTCCGCCGATGCGCTCGACCCGGCAGAATGTCGTGACGGCCAGCCGCGCGAAACCTCAGACCCAGGCCTTGCGCGGCTCTGTGGTCACTGGCCTTTCGTTGCGCCCATTCTCAGACGGACATAATCGACGACCCAGGTCCCGTCAGCGTTGCGCAGACGTGGCTCGAGCAGGGCACGCACCTCGTCGCTGAGCGCCGATCGTTCCCCCGGGGCGACGCCCGCGAGGAACGGCTGCGCGAAGATGTCGAGCCAGCTCGCGACGTCCGTCGGAAGGGGCGTCGGACGCGGGAACAGGGTGAGAAGATCAACGGAGAACCCGCGGCGACTACCGCACCCAACCCGCCGGGACACCGGCACGCCGTGCCTCCTCCTGGATGTTGCTAACGTCCTGGTCGAGGCTCTCGACCTGCGCCTCCATGTTGTCGAGCTCGGTCAGCGCCTGCTGACGCTGCTGCTCCACCAGCGTCCGCTGGTTCGGATCGTCAACAGCCGTGAACTCGGCCCACAACCCATCGACCCGGTTCTGCAGCGCCGCAGCCATTAGCTCGGCGCGGTCCCTCGCTTCACGAGCCGAGGCGATCCGCGTGCGCCAGTACTCCTCGTCCTGTGGACCGCCCACACCTTCCGCCGCGGGAGCTGAGTCCGCATCCGGCACCATGCCGGGGTTCGGGGCCGGTGCCTCGACGCCGTCCGGACCGCCGGGCTGCGTCCGCGTCGTCGGCCGCGACGATCCTGTCGTCAAACGCCCGCCAGCGCGCAGATCGTCGTTAGTGAGGACCTTGGCTTTCTCGGCCTCGGTGATCCCTGCACGGCGGTCCTTTTCTTGACGAGCCACGTCGGCCAGCGACTGCTGCGCCATCCCGGCCGTGGCCTGAAAGCTGAGGGCGGCAGTCGCGGCCGACACGAAGAGCACGTGGGGAACGAGTCTCATCGGTGGTCTCCTAAGGGCTACTTCCCAGGCTTCCTAGTCTACCCCAGCAACCTCTGTGTATGGCCCGACGACTCGTCCTTGCCGAGAGGCCTCAACCGGGGGCTTCAGGGTGCCCTCGGCGCCCACGATCCGGGTCCCGGCCTCGCCCGCCGACAAGCCTCCCGGAACGAGCGCGCGATACCGGCGATACGCCGCGGCGGCGTCGGCTTGACGCCCCAGTGCATCGTAGCTCTGTCCGAGGGTGAGAAAGAGATCAGGGTCCTCCGGGCCATTTTGGTCGCCCGGATCAATACCTCGACCGCTGACAGCTGGTCTCCGTCCTTCGAGAGGGCCCGCCCCAGGCGGGCCAGGGTGCCGGGGTCCTCGGGCCGGATCCGAGCGACGTCGCGGTATTCCCCGACGGCCCGCGTGCGTCATGAGCTCGCCATGGTGCTCGTCGAGCTCGAGCGACCTCGGGATGCACTCGAGCACTTCGAAGCGGCGGTGCGCCTCGATGCCACGGTGTGGCGCTATCGCACCGACTACGCGAACGTGCAGGCAAATCTTGGCTTCTGGGGTATCCATTTAACCGGAGTAAGCTAGGAGCGTGGAGCATCCCCGCGCTGGCAGGCACTATCCACGGTCCGTGGGTGAGTTCCAGGCGTGGTTCCGGACCGATGAGGATTGCCTCGACTACCTGGAGTGGCTTCGCTGGCCAGCCGGCTTTTCCTGCCCTGGCTGCGGTCATGGGGGCGCTGGTACCTGAGCGACCGACGAATCATGTGCGCGAACTGCGGCGGTCGGATCTCGATAACGGCGGGCACAATCTTTGATCGCACGCGCACACCGCTGACGGTCTGGTTTACCGCGTGCTGGCTGTTCACGACGGGCAAGGACGGATCTCCGCACTGAGCCTGAAGCGGACGCTGGAGATCGGCTCCTACCAGACCGCGTGGGCGGTGTTGCACCGGCTCCGGTCGGTGCTGGTGCGCCCGGGCCGTGACCGGCTGGCCGGCACGGTGGAGGTGGATGAAACCTACATTGGCGGGGAGGAAACGGGCCTGCGCGGCGGGCGAGCGCGGGGGAAGAAGGTGCTGACCGGCATGGCCGTGGAAGTCCAAGAGACGAAAAAGCTTGGCCGGTGCCGGCTCCAGCCCATCGTGGATGCGTCGGCCGCCTCGTTGCACGCCTTTGTGACCGATCACGTCGAGCCCGGCGCCCGGGTCATTACCGACGGCTGGCAGGGCTACCACGGACTCGAGAAGCTGGGTTACGTCCACGACCGGCGCAGCCTACGAGCCGCCCGGCTCCGGCTCCGAGGTGAAGATCCCACGAACTGCTCCCTGCTGTCCACCGGGTCGCCTCTCTAGTCAAGCGCTGGCTGCTTGGCACACACCAGGGCTCCGTGGGCGACGCGCACCTGCCCGGTTACCTGAACGAGTTCGTGTTTCGCTTCAACCGCCGCCGCTCCCGCAGCCGCGGGCTGGTGTTCTTTCGGGTGCTCGACCTCGCCGTGGCCCATGCCCCGGTCCGCTACCACGATCTGATCGCCCACGCGCACCCTCGGGCTCTCCCGCCTTCGCCGCCGTATACCCGGGGACCCCCGCCGAGTCTGGAGCGCCCACCCGCGAACCGCCCCTGGAGAACCTCGGATCCGGGCTACTCCGGTTAAATGGATACCCCAGATGTCCAATATTCGTTGTAATTTTAGAATATGGATGACGTGACGTGATTGTCACGTGTCCGCAACCAGCGCTACGAGCACCTGCACGTAGTCGTGATCGCCCTCGCGCATCGGCGCCGGCGGCAACTGCGGTACGATGGCGTCAGGCCGTCACCTTGGGACCGAGCAGGCCCTCGAAGACGGCTCAGGGGCGTCGGCAACGTCCCCACAAGACACAGCCGGCGTCCCGTCTATCCGTCTCATGCCGTCGGAGCAGCCACGTCACGGCGGCAACAGCGGGTCGGTCCACGACCGCCGGAGCCACTGGTAGACCAGCGCCCGATCTGAACACACCTTCTTATAAGGCGCCCCCGGTTTTCTTGGACACGGATTAAGGGAGAATCCAATGTCCAAGGAGGTAGGGGGAATGGTCCGGTCGAGGACGGTGAAGGGATCTGGGTCGGCGCGGACGGAGGGAGCCCGGAGGGCGACTGGAGGCCGTGCCGACGTTGCGGCGGCCGAGGCGGGGGCCTTGGGGCCTGGGCAGCGGTGGAGCGCGGGCCGGAAGCGAGACGTCGTGCTGCGCCTGCTGCGCGGCGAGTCGCTCGACGCGGCCCAACGACACATTGGGGCCCTGTCGATGGAGAACGAGCTGTTGCGGGAGCGGGCTCGAGCTGCGGAACGCCGCCTCCCTTTGCCGATGCGGAGGTCGCGGCGATGAGCGCGACGACCTCCGCGACCACCGGACGGCGCTACGGCCTCCAGCGGGTGTGTCGGGCGTGGGAGCGCTCGCGCTCGGCGCTCTCCGCGCGGCGCGCTCAGGCGGAGCGCCGGCAGGGCGACGGCCCCGCGGGCCGGCACCGGCACTCTCGGGTGAGCAGCTCCTGGCGGCCATTCGCGCCGACCTCGCCCGGTCGCCGTTCCAGGGCGAGGGCCATCGCAAGGTACACGCGCGGCTGCGGATCTTGGACGGGATCCGCGTCGCCCGTACCCGGGTGCTGCGCGTGATGCGCGCGCACGGGCTGCTCTCGCCCCACCGCGGGCGCCAGGGCAATCCGAAGCTCCACGACGGGACCATCATCACCGCGGCGCCCCAGGTCATGTGGGGAACCGACGGCGTGCGGGTGTGCACCGTGGACGACGGCTGGGTCTGGACCTTCGCGGCGGTCGACCACTGGAACGCCGAGTGCGTGGGGTGGCACGTGTGCAAGATCGGCAGCCGCTTCGCGGCGCTTGAGCCCGTCGCGCAAGGCGTCCGGCGGCTGTACGGCTCGGTAGACGCCGACGTCGCCCGCGGACTGGCGTTGCGGATGGACCATGGGCGTCAGTACCTGTCGGACCACTTCCTCCACCAGATCCGGTCCTGGGGCATCCGTCCCAGCTTTGGCTTCATCGAGGAACCTGAAACGAATGGTGTCGTGGAACGGTGGAATCGCACCCTCAAGGAGCAAGCCATCTACGGCCGAGTCTTTCAGCATCTCGACGACGTACGCGCCGCCGTCGCCGAGTTCGTCAAGCACTACCACCAGAGCGGGCGCCTTGAAAAGCTCGGATATCAGACGCCCATCGCAGCACGAGAGAGATACGAGCTACGCCAGGCTGCGTAGCGCAAACGTGTGTCCAAGGAACCGGGTGCGGTACAAGCGGGTATGAGATTATCGCGGCAGGTCTTGGAAGACCGGAGGGACGATCGGCCGCTTGCAGAAGTGCGGTGAAGAGCTCGTCGAGGTCGAGGTGGCGTTGCCGGGCGGTGCGGACAACACTGGCAAGAATCTGCTGGGTGTCCGCGCCCCGGCGCGTGCGATTCCCGCCACAGATTTTGCGGTTGACGACCGCGGGGCGAATGGCGACGTCCGCGCCCAGGATGGTGGCGGCGTCGTCGAAGCTTCGTCCTGGGCGAATCGAATACACCGTCGTGTCCGGCGCGTCGCAAACGCCCAGAGCCAATGCAACACGGCATCGACGCGCCAGCCGGTTTCATCGGGGCTGACGACCGGACTGCCGCGGATCTGGGCACACAGGGCCGCGTAGGTCGGGCCGACCACGCGGGCGGCCCGATGCCGTGCCTGCACGAGGCCCCCCGGGGTGACGGTCAGCCCGAAGCGCTCGCGCAACAGCGTCGCGATCTTCTCGAGCGAGACACCAACGTCCTTGTGCAAGCGCACAATGAGGGTGACCGCGCCGGGCCCCAGGTGCACGTTCGCGGCGCCCAACGCGTCGGAGGTCTGCAGCGGATGGCGGCCTTGGACGCGCCGGCAGGCGACACAGCACCCGACCTGCACGTCGACGCGTCGAACGATGGGCCGGACCACCGGGAGATCTTCTTGAGACTGGGGGGCGACGCGCTCCAGCGGCACCGCGCCCCCACATCCGGGACACGCTGCCGGCAGTGGTGCGTCGTAGGTCACATCGACGTGCGCGGGCACCGCGCGATGGGCGCGGTCCGTACCGGCGGCCGGGTCGTCGGCCCCGTGGCCGACCGCTGCCCTGCGGGTGATCCTTGGCGAACGGGGCCGCTTGCCGGATCCCTGCACGCCGCGCCGCATCGAGTTGGCGCTTCAGGCGTTCGTTGTGCCGCTGCAACCGATCGCGCTCACGCTCCAGTCGCGCCACCTCGTCGCGCAAGCGCGCGAGCTCTTCTGCCTGGTGCTTGACCAGCTCGTCGCGCTCGCTATCGGTCGAACGCGTTCGCTCGTCGGCCACACGGGATTTACGGCAGCCTCGCGCCAAAAGTACACGTGCACATTTGTGAGTTCGACGACGTCACCCGCCAAATAGAGACGAATGGACTTGACTCGACAAGGTCGGAGCTTTTGACGACGAGTCGGCTGGCTGCCCTCCCTTGCGGGCTCAGTCCCGAATTCTTAGGATGAAGCCCACTGCGAACGTTGATTGGCTTGTCCCGTTCGAGCGGTCCTGGAGTGCCACATCGGCGGTCACAGCGAGCTCGGGGGACAAATCGATCTGGATTCCACCCAGATACGTATTGGCATCAAAGTCTCCCAACTGATCGATGGACACGGCTGAGAAACTCTCGTTCCCACGAGCGTAGCCGACGTTGACTAACAGGCCTTCTTGCACGGGCCGCCAGTAGCGAACCAGGACGGATTCGTTGGCGACCCGTGTGCGAGTCTCACCGAACTGCGTCCAGCTCTTGTAGAATTTCCCTTGGAGCCGCGAGAGGTCCGTAAAGTGAAACTCAAGTGTTGCGGCGCCGACGTCAACATCCGTTGCACTGAAGCCCAAGAACTGATAGTCGAAACCGGCGACGACGCGGTCTATCGATTGGCTGAACCCGACCGTATACTCCCTACGGGCGAGCACAGTCGCCTCGGGTGCCAGGAGCGCGCCTCCGTGGATCCAGAGCCTGCCGAACCGGCGACCACCACTCACGCCTGTGCGATCGGTCTCTTCACCGAACTTCTGCCAGCGCTCGTAGCGCGCAGTGATGCGGGTGCGAAGCGGAGACGAAACCTACGCTCACATGACCGGTCGCGGCAGGCAACGCGAACGACGAAAGGGTATCTCGACCGTAGCCGAGCCGAACCTCCAACGGCGCCGGCAGCACTATGCGCCGCTCAAGATCGAGCGCTTCGGTGTGCGCCGGGTCGACGTCCAGTACTTGGCCGACGAATTCGCGGGCGAGAGCTGGCTGAGCTGCGAGTAGTAGTACTACGCCCGCATCATGAGCACGTCTGCGGCGCCAGGGGCCAGTCGCGCGGCGTCGGTGATCAACTCTCGCGCGGGCGAGAAATTGCGTTGCCATAGCAGCACTTGGTCCTTGCCGAGCAACGCCTCCACGTTGTGGTCATCCAGGCGCAGCGCCAGGTCGTATGCGACTTCGGCCGTCTCGTAGTCTTCGAGCCAGCCGGACAATCGTCCAATCCAGACGGCAAACACCAGGCTAGTGGGCTGGTCCCGCTGCAGTTGCCGAAAGATTGCCCGCGCGTCCTCGAACCGCTCTTCCGCGACCGCTCGCGTCGCATCCTCAAGGGACGGCTGCGCGCAGAAGACCGAGGGTGACATGAGGGTCACAGCCCAGGCGATCACCCAGGCCCTCCGCCGAACTGACCGCCACGCCCATGGCATCGGCGCGAAGGTCCGACGATCCCCGACCCTCAACTGAACCACGTCTCCCGTGGCGTAAACTTCGGTCGTGCCGCGAAGGTCTGAACCGTTTGACGACGCGGTATTACGGCGCCAGGGGTTGCCATAAGGCCCTGCGGTTCATCTTGAATGGTAACGCACTTGAGGCGGTGACCACCGCACCTGTCGTCAGACTCTCCGCCAGCGGACGTTCCGCCCCTACGAAGCCGACCATCGCCCACGAGTCTCGGTAGCAGTAGCTGCGGAGTTTGGCGCTTCCAAAGACTGCCTCCACCACGTCCAAGCCCGCGGTGACCCACGACGCATCCACTCGATCACAACTGTCGAAGCGGTTAATGCCCGCCTCGTCTGCCACAGCCATCAGGACCAGCGCCCCAGAGTCGAGCGCCTCCAAGTAGGCAATCAAACGCCTCATCTGCTGACCAGACGTCCGTGTGCCCCACGTGTCAAAGTTGACGACTTCGACAACGGCACCCGAATCCGGATCGAAGGTCGCGACGTTGATGCCGCGAGATATTGTCAAATGTTGTGGATCGGTCATCAGCGTGATCAGGCGGCCACCTTCCGATCTCCCTCGTTGTTTCGCTCCTGCTGTACCCCGTCAATGAACGTCACGCCGGCGCGGACGAGTGGCAGCAGATGCGCGCCATTGAGCCGACGCCAGCGCTGCTGTGCCATCTCGAGCAGCTTGTAGGCCATCAACAGGCCCTTGGTGCGCGAGCCCGCGCCTTTGGTCACGCGCTGCCGGAGTCGGACCGTGGCGAATGGCGACTCGATGACGTTGCTCGTGCGCACGTGCTGCCAATGCTCAGCTGGCAGGGCAAAGTGCGTGAGGAGGCGGTCGCGGTCTGCGTCCAGGCACGCCGCCGCCTTCGGGTACTTGGCCTCGTACTCGGCGATGAAGACGTCCATGGCCTCCTCGGCGTGTGCCCGCGTCTCGGCGTACATGATCTCGCGGAGCGCGCGCTTCGCTTTCGGCTGTAATCGCTTTGGCAATTTGTCGAGCACGTTGCCCATCTTGTGACACCAGTCGCGGAGCTCTCGCGTGTCCGGCCACACGTCGCGCACGGCCGCCCAGAAACCCAGGGCGCCGTCGCCGACCGCCCCCACCGGGGCCCGCATGCCGCGCCGCTGGAGGTCCCGCAGCACCGTCGCCCAGCTGTCGGTGCTCTCGCGGTAGCCGTCCTCCAGGGCCACGAGCTTCTTGGTCCCATCGGGCCGTACGCCGATGATCACCAGCGTACAGAGCCGATCGTCCTCGAGCCGGATGTTGAAATGGATGCCGTCGACCCACACGTACACGTAGTCACGATCGGCCAGGTCCCGCTGGCGGAACCGCCGGTAGTCCTCTTCCCACACCGCCGTGAGGCGCGCGATGTTGGTCGCGCTGAGGCCGGCCGCGTCATCCCCCAATAGCACCGGCAGCGCTTCGCGGAAATCGCCCGTCGACAGACCGCGCAGATAGAGGATCGGCAGCACCTCCGCCACCTTGGGCGAGCGACGCATGTAGGGGGGCAAGATCCGACTCGTGAACCGCTCCCGCTGGCCCGCGCCGTTGACCCTTTTGTCGTTCACCCGAGGAGCATGCACCTCGAGCGTACCTGCCCCGCACGTCACCTTCCGCGCCTGGGCCCGACCATTCCGAACGACCAGCCGGCGTCCCCGCGCGTCCCGCTCCTCGCCGTGGGCCTCGATGTACTGCCCGACCTCCACCGCCAGGGCCGTCATCAACATCCGCCGGGCTCCCTCCCGGGCCAGCTCGTCCACCGTCTGCGCACCGCGCTCTTCCGGCGGAACTTCGTTGTCTGCTCCATCGTTGTCGAGTACCTTCAGCATGGGTGGCGGCTCCTTTCACCGGCCTGCCAGCCGGAGTTTTCGCGTTGCTCACGCGAAAGGATACGCCGCCTTCTTCAGACTGCCGATCCACAACTTCTGGTTATATCTCTGATGCCGCGCCCCCCGCCCTCACCACCTTCAAGACGATAGAACGGTGCCTCGTCGCCTCTTGAGAAGGCGACGAGGCCCATGGGACTTGTCCCAGATGACGCTCCTTCAGACAGAGCGGAAACGGTCACGGGACCGGGACCGGGACCGGGATACAGGACGTTGAGCGTTGCGACCAGGAGCACCGACATGATCCCCAGCACCAAAAAGAAGGCGCTGAGGTTGCTGACGGTGAAAGCCCCGAGATCTCTCTCGCGCCCCACTAACTCTACCCCCGGCTGCACCGCAGCAGCTTGAGCAATTCCGCCCCCCCTCACACTGTATCAGGATCTGAATCCGTCCGGTGTGCCTGAAGGTGACACGCCCGAGTGGTCGGGGCAGTTTTATGAGAGAGCTCCATTGATGGCCCCGCTGCCCGCAACTGGTTCGTCGCACGAATACATGCAGGCTGAGTAGGGCTGCAGCTTGAAGAACATGAGTCTCATCAAGTACTTAGGAGAGTTTCCAGACGGGCGGTATGCCCGCGCTGTGGTCGGTGCAAGCAACGAGGCAGCTATCAGACCCTGTGGGTCCGTCGCTTTCGCCATGTCCGGTCGAGCGCTTGAATCTGGCTCTTTTCGTCGACGCAGAGCACGACGGCATGCTCGGGCGGGTTGAGGTAGAGGCCACCACATCCCGCACCTTCTCCACGCTGACAGGACACTAGCAGCCCGTGGTGAAAACGCCCTTTCGTAGGTCGAGGGGCATGTGTTCGTGACACCGTGTCATAAGGTCGAGAAACGACGAGTGCGGCAGATCTTGCGCATCTCGCGCCCACGCGGGCGATACGAGGGTCCAGAGGCGGCCAAGATCAGCGATCAAGGCCTCGAAGACGGCGACCGCGCGGCCTTGGAGGCTCCGCGGCGTGCCGACGCCCGTCAGCTGCCGCATGAGGAGCCCAAGATTGAACCCGCAGACGTGCACAAGCACGCGCTTGAGGATGTTGGGATGCCCACGCAGATGCACCCGGCGCAGCCGCCCGGTCTCGTAGAGATGCGCGTTGGGGCGTTCGAGCAACTCGCCCCGCCGTCGCAGCAGCCGTTGCCCACGCGTGCCCCGAATGCGCCGACGGTTCGCGTACACGGCGTCGCGCGCCGCCGCCTTGCCTGTCCAGTTGCGTCGCCCGCGGTCCGGCTCCGAAACATAACTGCGCACGCCGAGCGCGGCGAACGCCACCATCGTCTCGTTACTGTGATACCCCTTGTCCCCGACGACCTCGGCGATACCGGCGCCGGCCGGCAGGACGGCTTCGACGTGGTCGGCCGCCGTGATCAGGGTCTCGACCATCGTCGTCGTATCGCCGTCGTCGGCATCCTGCACGGTGACGCCGACGATGGCCCCCGTCTCCAGGTCCACCGCATGCTCCGCGGTGTGCGCCAAGTGCGTGCGCCCGTCCTTCAGCTTCGTGATCTTCGCGTCCGGATCCTGCGGATGCGTCCAGTCGTCGTTGGAGCCTTTCTTCTTCCGTTTCCGGTCGAACCGGGCCAGCTCAGCGCGGGTCGGCGTGACGATGCCGGACGCCTCGGCCAGCCCGGTCAGAAACGCCTCGTAGCCTTCGCCCGTGTCCCGGCGCACGATACTCCGCAATGCGGCGTTCGCTTCCAACGTCGTGGCATCGATGCCGAGGGTCCGCCCGGTCACGAGCTGGGCGTCGGCCAGTTGCTGCAGCACCCACGTGAACACCGCTTGATGGGTCTCGACGTCGATCAGGCGCCGGGTGCGCGACAGCGTCGAGTGATCCGGCGGCGCCTCGTGCAGCTCGAGGTCCAGAAACTGCCGGATGCTCAGCGAATCGGCCGCCCGCCACGCGATCGCCCGCTCCGAGTCCAGCCCTTCGAAGTAGCCGAGCATCAGCAGCCGGAAGTACCGCCCCGGCGCCAGACTCGGACGACCGACGCCGTCCGCGTAGAACGGCGCGCATTGCGCCTCGACGAACGCGTCGAAGCCCGTGTCATCGAGGATCCGATTCAATCGCTGATAGAACGGATGCGCCGCACTGCGAGGCAGGTCGCTGGTGGGAACCCACATCGATGCTTGCCGCGCCCGGCGTCGTCGTTTGCCCATCGCCATGCGCGACAGTGTAGTACGCGGGATCGATCGTGTCGATCCCTAATAGGGACTTTCACCACGGGCTGCTAGGAGCCTCTTGCTTATACGGTTGTTTCAACAGGCCCAGCATGTTGTGGTTAAGCCTTCTGGCCCGCGATGTCCCGAGCGCCTCGGATTCGCCTAGCAGCCTGTGGCAGAAGGGCTGATTCGTAGTTCGAGGATCACGTGGTCGTGTTGATGAGTCGCGACGCCGTTGTCCCACGACACGAGTGGATCCTGGAGCGTTGGGGCCCCAAAAGGTCGTACACGCTCCCAGGGTTCGACCAGGAGGCCGGTCAGCGCTGCGCGGACGGCGGCCGCGCGGCCTTGGAGGCTCCGCGGTGTGCCGACGCCCGTCAGCTGTCGCATGAGCAACCCGAGATTGAAGCCGCACACATGGACGAGCACACGCTTCAGGATGTTGGGATGCCCGCGCAGATGCGTCCGGCGCATCCGCCCGGTCTCGTAGAGATGCGCGTTGGGCCGTTCGAGCCGCTCGCCCCGCTGCCGCAGCAACCGCTGCCCACGGGCGCCCCGAATCCGCCGGCGATTGGCGTAGACCGCGGCACGGGCCGCCGCCTTGTCCTGCCAGTGGCGCCGCCCGCGATCCGGCTCCGAGACATCACTGCGCACGCCGAGGGCCGCGAAGGCCACCATCGTCGCGTTGCTGTGATACCCCTTCTCGCCGACGACCTCGCCGATGCCGGTCCCGGCTGGCACGACGGCTTCGACCTGTGCGGCGGCGGTGACGAGGGTCTCGATCATGGTGGTCGTATCGCCGTCGCCCCCGTCGCCAGGTCCACCGCCCGCTCCGCGGTGTGAGCCACGTGGGTGCGCCCGTCCTTCATCTTCGTGATCTTCGCGTCGGGATCGTGCGGATGCGTCCAGTCGTCGTTGGACCCTTTCTTCTTCCGTTTCCGGTCGCACCGGGCCAGCTCGGCGCGCGTCGGCGTGGCGATGCCGGACGCCGCGGCGAGCCGGGTCAACCACGCCTCGTACGCCTCGCCGGTGTCCCGGCGCACGATGCTACGCATGGCCGCGTTGGCGTCGAGCGTCGTCGCATCAATCCCAACGGTGCGCCCGTGCACGGGGTCGGCGTCCGCCAGCTGGTGCAGCACCCAGGTGAAGACCGCGTGATGCGTCTCCACGTCGATCAGCCGCCGCGTGCGCGACAGCGTCGAGTGGTCCGGCGGCGCCTCGTGCAGCGCCAGGTCCAGAAACTGCCGAATACTCAGCGAGTCGGCGGCGCGCCAGGCGATTGCGCGCGCCGAGTCCAGGCCTTCGAAGTAGCCCAGCAACAGCAGCCGGAAATACCGCCCCGGCGCCAACTCGGGCGACCGATGTCGTCGGCATAGAACGGGGCGCACTGCGCGTCAACGCACGCGTCGACGCCCGCGTCGTCGAGCACGCGGTTCAACCGATCGTAGAGGGGATGCCCGGCGCTCCGCGGGAGATCCGACGTCGCGACCCACAGGGACGTCTGACGGTTGCGTGTCCGCTGCTTACCCATCGCCATACGCCGAGTAGAGAAACCGAGATCGATTCTGGCGATCGATCTAATTCAAGGACTTTTACCACGGACTGCTAGTCCCCTTAATCTTTGATTTCTTCAAAGAGTCGTTTGGTCATCTGGGGCCACCGTGGACTTGAACGGTGCGCTGTCCGAACCGTTTCACCTTCGCGAGAATTTCGTCGGCTGTCTTGGTCCACGTGAACGGTTTGCCCTCGTCATTGTGGGCGTCCACGTAGGCATAGATGGCTTGGCGCAGCGCGTGTGGGCTGGTATGTGATCCGCGCTTGAGGGCGTGTTCGGTGAGGAGGCCAAAGAACCGCTCGACGAGGTTGAGCCAGGCGGAGTAGGTCGGCGTAAAGTGGAACTGGAAGCGAGGGTGGCGGGCCACCCATCGTTTGACCAGCGGGGACTTGTGCGCCGAGAGATTGTCGAGGATCACGTGGACGGTGAGGGCGGAGTCCACCCGCTCGTCGATCTCGCGCAGGAAGCTCACGAAGTCCCTCGACCGATGCTGCTTCTTGGTGTGCGCAACGACCTGGCCGGTCGCGACGTTGAGCGCCGCGAAGAGGTCCACCGTGCCATGGCGGATGTAGTTGTGCGTCTGGCGTTCGGGGCGACCCAGGTCCATCGGCAGAATCGGCTGCGCTCGCTCGAGGGCTTGAATCTGAGGCTTTTCGTCGAATGACAAGACGACGGCGTGGTCGGGTGGGTGCAAGTAGAGGCCGACAATGTCCCGCACCTTCTCGATAAACAGCGGGTCGTCGGAGATCTTGAAGGATTCCACGACATGCGGCTGCAACCCGAAGGTGCGCCAGATGCGGCCCACGGTGGAGGCGCTGACGCCCGCGTGCTCCGCCATCTTGCGGGTGCTCCAGTGGGTCCGTCCCTGCGGCTTACTTTCCAGCGTCGTGACGAGAATCGACTCGACATCCGCATCGGACAGGGTCCGTGGGGCTCCGGGCTTGGGCTCATCGTACAGCGCGTCCACGCGACCTACCCTAAACCGCTGTCGCCACGTGCCGACCGTCACGTTCGAGCAGCGCAGTTTCGCCGCGACCGCCACGTTCGATTCGCCACGCGCGCTCCTCAGGACGATCCTCGCCCGCAAGGCCACGTGCCGATTCGTTCGGGCGCGCCTGGCGAGCCGCTCAAGTTCTACTCGCTCCGCGGCGGTGACTTCCAATCTCGCTTTGGGCCGACCTGTTCTTGGCATGCCGCCCAATACATCACAGCCGACAAACTATTTGAAGCTTTTTCAGACACAGGGGACTCTAGAGGGCGTCGGGGCGTGCGCGGCCCCGAGACCCAGCAACGTCTGAAAGGCGGCCTGCGGTGTCCACCGACGATTGGGGCGAAACACGAACTCATCGAGGTAGACCTGAAGCTGTGCCTTGGCGACCGTGGTAGGTGCCGATCAGCCACTGCTGCAGATTGCCAATCGCGCGGTCCGCCAGCGGCACCACGGACGGGACGCCTTTCCGCAGGTCGGTCTTGAGCGGCTGGGTCCGGCGCACGTGAGTCACGCCGGCGCGCTGCGGCCTCTCGAAGCCTTTCAGGCCATCGCTGTAGACCGTCGACCCCGGCAGGACATGTTGCGTGACGAAATCGAGCACTGTGATCTGCTTGAAGTTGGGCACAACCGCCATGCGAATCCGGCCCGAAACACGGCCCCGTTTTTCGACGGCGACCAGCACAATGGCGGCTTGCGCCCCTTGAGTTGGCGACTCCCTCGCAGACCGGGCTGGGGCCCACAGATCCACGTGTCGTCGATTTCCACATCCCCACGCAACGGATCGCGCGCCACATTCACCATCGCTCGCCGCAGCTTGTGGAGCAGCATCCACGCCGTTTCGTAGCGGCGAAGCCCCAGGTGCCGCTGCAGCAGGAGCGCCGAGATCCCCCGCTTGTCGGTGGTCATCAGATACGCCGCCCAGAACCACACCGTCAGCGGGAGCTTCGTGTTGTGCAGCACCGTCCCGGCCATCAGGGAGACCTGATACCGGCAGTCGACACAGCACCACCGCCGATGCTTCGGCATCGACTAGGCGCGCCGGTGACCACATCGCGGCAGAAGCCGTCGGGCCACCGACTTGCCGCCAGATACTCTTGGCAGGCCGCTTCGATCGCGAACTGGCGTTGAAATGCTCGCAGGTTCGCGGGAAAGGCCGGACGCTACATCTGAGGGCCTGTTGAAACCACCGTATAAGCAAGAGTGTATCGCCCCAGGATTCTTGGACAGTGGTTTGACGGTCTTCGCATCTACGCTGCCGCGTCCAGCCCGATGAGGTCGCGTCGTACCTGGGCCGGGCTTCGGTAGTGGTATGTCTCCAGCATCCACTGTTCGTTATATGTCCGCGTGAACGCGAGTAGGGCCAGACCGAAGCTCCTCGATCGTCTCGAAGCTCCGGACCCACAAGAGGTTCGCCTTCAGCGTACGAATGCGCTCCGCCACGCCGGTGCCTGCCGGCTCCCGCACGAAGCTCGGGGAGCTCTCGATGCCGCAGAAGGCGACTTCCGGTTGGAAATCGTCGGCCAGGTCGTTCGACCCGTGGTCGTGCCGCCGACGCAGCCCGCGGGCGACGGCGGCGCCAATACCCCCGCAGCGTGCGCGGACACCCTGGCGGATCGGCTCCAGAGCCTCGCAGCGGCTCCCACGCTTGGCCGCATGGAGGCCGATGCACTCGGTCGTACAGTGATCGACGGCTACGACGATGAAGGCCGCCCCTTCGCCCACGGTCACCGTCGACGTCATGTCCGGCCCCCCCATCACGTCCGAGGCCTCGGTGGTGATGGTGCCGTCGTGCGCCGCCGGGCCGTGCGCGTGGCCCGCGCGGGGCGGGGCCTGCAGGGCGTGCGCGCGCAGCACCCGGCGCACCCGCTCCGTCGAGGTCCGAATCCCCTCGACCCGCAGCTTCGCCCAGGCCTTGCGGTCGCCCTCGCCATGAAACGGTGAGGCGTCGAGCACCCGACGGATGTGGCCGCCCAGGCCGTCGTCCGGCGCGGCACCGACCGGCCCGCGGCGGCGCCGCACCGCGGATGCCCGCGTCGCGTGACGCCGCGCGTACCCACTGGACCGTGCCCGCGCCCACACGCGACAGATGCGCTGCACGCCGGACGCCCGACGCGTGGAGATCGAATGGGCGCCCGTCATCGCGTCGCCCTCCGCCGGGCCAACGGGCCGCCGGCCCGCGGCTCTTCAAGCCCGCCTGGCCGGCGGCCACACAGTGATCGCGCCACTGCGACGCCCGCGCCGCCGTGATCCCCCACTCCCGCGACACGGACTCGAGCGCCTCCCCGCGCAGCAGACGCGTGCGCCGGACAGGGCACCGGCCCCCACGGCCGCGCTCCAAGAGTCAGCGCCTGCCGGAGTATTCGAGCATCTGTTGTGTGAGGTCCTGCGGGTAGGAGATCGTGACGTCCACAATCTCGCCGTCATCGTCGGTGACGGCCTCCAGCTTCGGCATCACGAAGCCGGTGTACGACGCGAGGCCGACTCCAGACACCCGCTCGACCACCTGATCGCGGAGATCGGGATCGAAGTGAATGCCGTGCTGATCGAGGAGCGCGCCGGCCGCAGCGTAGTCGCCCTCGGACTTGATGCGCTGCACCTCGGCGAGCAGGCGTCCGACGCCCTCCCGGAATAGCTCGGGGTCGGTCATGACGTAGAAGGTCTTGCCATCCCGCTCCCGCGTCTCGATCGCCGCCGTGTTGGCCATGAGCCAGTGGACGATCATCTGGCGGTTCCGCATGTGGTCTTCTTCGAGCTGCGATCCCTCCCGGACGCGACGTAGCTGCAACATGGCGTTGCGCGTGTACGACTCGTATTCGGCACGGACGATGTCGTCGTGGTCGGCCGCGTCGACGATTCCGATCTCGACCAGCTTTGGGTCGGCGATGAAGTAGAGCGCGACCAGATCGGCACGGCCTTCCTCGAGCGCCGAGTAATGCTCCTTGAGAAACGCTTGAGGGTTGCCGTCGAGACGGTCCGACAGCTGCCCCGACGCATGCCCGATCACTTCGTGCATGTTCGTGTTGAGCTCACCGGCGAAGCTGCCCCAGCGCTCGGCGCGGTCGGCTTCGGCGTCGTCCCAGGCAAATTCCTGCCGGTACTCGGGTGAGCGCGACCGGTCGTAGGCTTCGTTGACGTTAGAGAGCGAGATCGACTTGCTGCCGTGCTCCTCCCGCACGCTTTGGTCGTTCGGCAGGTTGATGCCGATCGGCGTCACGGGCCCGGAATCGCCCGTTTCGACAACGACGTCGATGGCGTTCGCCGTGATACCCCGCACACCCGCCTTTCGATACTTCGGGTCCCACGGCATGTGGTCCTCGAACCACTGCGCGTGCTCGGCGAGCGTCCGGATCGCCTCGGTTTTCTCCCGGTTGACATAGAAGACGAGCGCCTCCCACGCGCCCTTCACACCGCGGGCGTCCAGATACACCTCGGTAAACCCGTTGATGGTATCGACTGGCGATTCGTCGTCCTCGACCCACGCGATGTCGTACGCGCGTTGGTCGGCGGCCTCGCCGGTGCGATACCACGCGATCAGTGCCTCGATCGCGCGGGCCATCGGCTCACGCGCATGCGGGATGGCCGCCTCGAGGTGGCGCACGATCGCGGAAATCTCCCGACTGTAGCGCCCGTCGTCGTCGAGACGATAGACCTCTTCGACCAGCTGCCCGTCACGCTTGACAAGCCTCGAGTTCAACGCATACCGCTCGGTGAACCCGTCGAGATCGGCCATCGAGACGCCTTCGTACAGGTTGTTGGCGCTCGAGAGCAGGATGTCGTTGCCCTCACCCGGCGTCTTGTTCGTGACCACCGGGTCGACCGTCTCATCGAAGAAGATCGGTTCGAGCCTGGCCAGCATCGCGTCGAGGTCTTCGCCGTCCCGCGTCGGAAACCGCGCGCCGGCCGTCGCCGCCGCATGCGCGGCCGCTCGAAACGCGGCCGGGGTCACCGCCGGGACGAATTTCCGTGCGGTCAGGTTATTGAACGGGCCGGTGTTGATCCAGAACAGCTTCGTATAGCGATGGACCGCCTCGAGCGTCTGTGGGTCGACCCCGTCGCCGTGCGTGAGCATCTCCTCGAGCACCTCGCGCATCTCGAGACCGTGCGCGTAGCGCTGGTCGTAGTAGATGTCGCGGCCGGCCAGCGCCGCCCGGTAGAGGTGCCAGACAAGGACCTTCTCGCGACGCTCGAGTGTTTCGAAGCCGTCGGCGTAGATCTGAGCGACCGCGACGTCGTCGATCCGCTCGAGCAGATACTGGCGGCCCTGGGTCTCGGCCACCATGGGCGACGCATGCTCGTCCTCGTCCATGGCCGGACCGCACCCGGCCGCCACTCCGCTGACCATCACCCACATGAAAGCTCCTCGCGCGCGCATGATTGGCTCCTTCCGCGCCCTGGCCCGCCTGCCCGCAACGCTGCTGCGGGCTAGGCAACCAGATGATAAGCTCGACGATTATAGAACCTGCCGTCACGTATGCGGCGCGGAGACCTCTGATGAGCGCGCACGTGCATCCCCGCAAGTGGTTCGCCTGTTTCGTGGCGTCGGCCGTGGTCGGGCACGCCGGCGCGGCGTTGGCTCAAACCGGCGCGATCACCATCGACGATCTCTACGACCCCGACCGCCGACTCGACTTCAACGGAGACACGCCGACCGGGCTGGCGTGGGTCGACGATCGGCACTACATGCACCGACGCACCCGGCCGGACGCGACCGGGGCACGTCTGATGCGGGTGGACGCGGACACCGGCGAGAGCGAGCCGCTCTATGACGTGCGGGAGCTCGAATCGGCGCTGACGGCGGTCCCTGGGGTCACACGCGACGACGCGCGACGTGTGGCGCGGCAGCCTGGGCACCTGTTGAACGCCGGGCGGTCCGCGCTGGTCTTGGAGCTTGCGAACGACCTCTTCTACTACGAGTTCGGGGAAACTCGGGCATTCCGCCTGACCCGCACACCGGAGCCGGAATTGGAGCCGTCGTTTAGTCCCGACGGGCGCCTGGTTGCCTTCGTGCGCGACCACGATCTCATGGTCGTCGACGTCGCGCGACGGCGCGAGTATGCCTTGACGACTGATGGTTCGGCCGCGATTCGCAACGGCCACCTCGACTGGGTGTATCAAGAGGAGATCTACGGACGCGGTCAGTTCCGGGGCTACTGGTGGAGCCCTGATTCCTCCCGACTTGCGTATCTGCGTCTCGACGATTCGGCCGTCCCGACCTACGCGGTCGTCGACCACATTCCCTATCACCCCGACGTCGAGGAGTGGGCGTATCCGAAGGCGGGAGACCCCAATCCGACGGTGCGGCTCGGCATCGTCCGGTCGGCGGGCGGCGCAACGACCTGGACCGACCTCGACCGGTATACCGTGTCGGATCCGCTCATCGTCGACGTCGGGTGGACGGCGGACAGTGGACATGTCGTCTTCCAAGTCCAGAACCGGGAGCAGACCTGGCTCGACCTCAATCTCGCCACGGCGGCCGACGGGCACGTCGAGCGGCTCCTGCGCGAGACCACGGACGCATGGGTCAACGTCACCGGGCCGCCGGTATGGCTGGAAGACGGGAGCTTCCTCTGGCTGAGTGAGCGCTCCGGGTGGAAGCACGTGTATCACGTCGACGCCAAGGGCGACGTGATCCGAGCCGTGACCTCCGGCCCCTGGGAGGTGCGGACGCTGCACGGCGTGGACGAAACCGCCGGGGTCGCGTATGTCTCAGGTACCGAGCGAAGCGCCATCGGCAGCGACGTCTACAGCGTGCGCCTGGACGGTTCGGCCCTCACACGTCTGTCCGAAACAGCGGGCACGCACAGCGTCATCTTCAATCCGGCCCTCACGCGCTACCTCGACACCTGGAGCGACATCTCGACCCCGCCACAGGTGCGGCTGCACGCCGCCGACGGCGCCGTCCTGAGGGTCGTCTCGGAGAACCGGGTGCAGCTTCTCGACCGCTATCGGCTCGCGGAGCCCGAGTTCATCCAGGTGGCGAACCGCGACGGCTTCGTGATGGAGGCACTGATCATCAAGCCGCCCGGTTTCGACCCCGCCCGGCAGTATCCCGTCTACCAGCACGTCTATGGCGGCCCGCACGTCCAGCGCGTCCTGGACCGCTGGGGACAGGAGACGCTCTACTGGCAGCTCCTCGCCGAGCACGGCATCATCGTGTGGGTGCTGGACACCAGTACGGCAAGCGGCAAGGGAGCCGTCTCGACCTGGCCCGTCTATCAGAACTTTGGCGCGCTCGAGATGCGCGACCTCGAGGACGGGGTGGCGTGGCTTACGGCACAGCCGTACGTCGATGCGACGCGGATAGGAATCGAGGGCTGGAGCTACGGGGGCTACATGGTGAGCTATGCCCTAACGCACAGCCAGCGCTACGTCATGGGCATTGCGGGAGGCTCGGTCACCGATTGGCGTGACTACGACTCGATCTACACCGAGCGCTACATGCGGATGCCACAGAACAACCCCGACGGGTACCGCAAGAGCTCGCCGCGATTTTCGGCGGCCGACCTGCACGGCGCGCTGCTGCTCGTCCATGGCTCGATGGACGAGAACGTGCACATGCAAAACACGTTGCAGTTCGCGTACGAGCTCCAGCGTGCCGACCGTCCGTTCGACATGATGATCTATCCCAAGTCCCGGCACCGACTGGGTGGACCGGATCTCGAAAAGCATCGGCGCACGACGATGCTCGACTTCGCGCTCGAGCATCTCCAACCGGCCGGTCCGGCGCCCGCGACCACGTCCCACTGAGCTAGTACCTGGCGCAAATCTGTGCACCTGCCCGCTGCCCTCAGGGCCAGCGATTCCATCTTGGCGGCGGAGCTCAGACCGCCGCGCGCCGGACTGAGCCCAACCGCCGGCATGGAGGCGTGGATCGACACCTATCATGCCGTGCGCGGCCTCACGCGCCAGGGCACGTACGCCTTCCTCACGGACGGCGCCGTCGGCACGCGCGAGGAGGACAACCTCCGCCACCTCGTCGCCAATCTCGGCGACGACGCGCCCCGCGACCACGTCGTGCCCTTCCTGACCTCCAAGCACCCCTTGCCGCATTGCCTCGCCTACGCGGACCGTGCCTGGGAGCATGGCTTTCGCTCGCTCGTCGTCCTCGGCGGCGACCGGTCGGTGGGCCCGCCGCGTTCGGTCGCCCATGGCTGGGAACTGCGTCAGCGGATCCGCAGCCGGCTGCCGGACCTGTGTCTCGGCGGGTGGGCCAATCCGCACGCGAACCCCGCGGCGCAAGTCGGATATCTACTCGACGCGGACGTGTCGGCTGACTTCTACCTGACGCAGATCGTCTCGCACCATGACGCGGTCGCGGTCGATCGCTTCATGAACGAGGCCGTCAGGCGACGCTTGGCGATGCCCGCCGTCTTCGGCGTCTTCTTCTACCGCAGCGACAACCTGCGCACGCTGGCGACCCTGCGCCGGTTTCTCCCCGTACCGGCGGACGCGATCGCTCGGGAGTTCGCCAGCGGCGCCACGCCGGCGACGATCTGTGCCCGCTCCATCCGTGCCCTCCGGCGGCTCGGGGTGCGACATGTCTACATCAGCAACCTGCCGGTGAACACCGCAGCCGCGGCGATGCGCACGATCCTCGATCTCGTGGAAACGGAGGGTGACTAGGCCATCGTGACTCACTATCTCGATGCGGTGCCGACGTCCGGCGTGATCAGGATCCGCGACATGATGTTCGGGCGGGCTCACGCGTACCGGCTCGACCAGGGCGACGTCAGCTTCGAGACACCGAGCGCGGTCACGACAGCGATGCGACGAGCACTCGATGACAATCAGACACACTACGTCCAGACTGCCGGCATGCCCCGACTTCGGCAACTGCTCGCGGCGAAGCTCCGCGACACGAACGGCATCCCCGTTGAGCGACCGGAACAGGTGTTCGTCACGGCCGGAGGCATGCACGCCCTGTACGTCGCGGCCCACGCGATCCTCGAACCGGGCGACGAGATCATCCTCCCCGATCCCGTCTGGTCGTCGACCCCCGGTCACATCATCTCGACCGGCGCAACGCCGGTCGCGTGCCCGCTCCACCCATCGCTCGACTGGCGATACGACCTCGACGAGCTGGGCTCGAAGATCACCACTCGTACGCGCGCGGTGTTTCTCAACTCGCCGCACAACCCGACCGGCGGCGTGCTCACGCGGGCGGACCTCGAGCGGATCGCCGCCCTTGCGGCAGCGCACGACCTCTGGGTGATCTCCGACGAGGCGTACGAGGACATCGTCTACGACGATACAGCGCACGTCAGCATCGCGTCGTTGCCGGACATGTTTGACCGGGTGCTACCCATCTACACCTTCAGCAAGTCGTTCGCCATGACGGGTCTCCGCCTCGGCTACCTCGCCGTCCGCGACCCGGCCGTGCAAGCGCGGGTCGACAAGCTGATTGGATACACGGCCAGCAACGTCAGCTCCGTGATCCAGTGCGGTGGCATCGGAGGACTCGAGGCGTCACCGGTGTGGCTCGACACCTTCCGCGCCGAGCTTCGCGCACGGCGCGATTATGTGTACGACCGGCTGAGGGGGATGGGAGGCGTGTTCGTGGGTGAGCCGCCGAAGGGCGCGTTTTACGCGTTCCCGCGCATCGCCGACGAGTGGGAGCCGCCGGACGGGGCTCCGCCGGGTGGGTCTCGCTCATGGGCGATGGCCGAGCACCTCATCACTCGAGCCAACGTCGGCTGTATTCCTGGTGTCGAGTTCGGCGCCTGCGGCGAGCCCTACGTGCGCTTGTGCTTCTCGAGGGACCGTGCCGAGCTGGAAGGCGCGCTCGATGCGATGGAAACGCTCTTGACCTGACCGCACAACAAGGCGCGCACGGCGCGCCTCGCGGGCGCGGAGTGGGGCTCTCGGGGTCCCCGCGGAGCGCCTGCGTGGGGTTCGGGGCGAAGCCCCGTCTAGGTTAGGTCCCGGTCCACCGTATCCGGTGAGAAGGCGGGCAGACACACCGCCACGTACTCGGCGCCATCAGGTTCAGGCGTGCTATAGCGCACCCACTCCCCGGGCTTCGCCACGACCGCCTGACCAGCGCGCACGTCGATCTGGCCGTCATCGTGCTCCACACGGAGCATGCCGCGAAGGACGAGGGTGATCTCTTCGAAGCGCGGACACTGCCCTGGTTCGCGCCATCCTTGCGGCGAGACCATGCGCGCCACGCTGACGTCGCCATGGCCGCTGTTCACCCGGCCCGCGAACTCCTCGATCCGCTTTGGTTTCGTACCGGCCGCCGCGATGACGGTCGGACGTTCGATCAACGTCGGCATTGGCTACCGCACATGACGACCCCCGTCCACGCGGATCGTCTCACCGGTGATGAACTCTGACCCGATGAGCCCGACGACCGCCTTGACAATCTCCTCCGAACCGCCCCACCGACCCAACGGCGTCTCCTGCTCGACTCGCCGCTTCGCGTCCGCGTCCAGGTCGTCGGGGGGGAGGATGGGCCCCGGCGCGACTGCATTGACCAGAATGCCGTCCCCAGCCAGCTCCAGCGCCAGGGCCTCGGTCAAGCCGATGATAGCCGTCTTGGCGACATAGTACGGCAGGTAGCCCACGTAGCGCGGGCGGCGCGACGCCGCCACCCAATCCGAGAAATTGATGATCCGTCCCCCCCCCGCCTGCCGCAAGTGCGGCACCGACGCCTGCGCGCAGAGGAACGCGCTCGTGAGGTCGACCGCGATGACCTGCTGCCAGTCAGTCACGGTGAGGTCGTCGAACGGCGTGACCCTGTAGGTCGACGCCATGTTGACCAGAACGTCGAGCCGACCCAGCCCCGCGACGGTCGAGTCGACCAGCCGTCGACAGTCCTCCGAGCGCGCGAGGTCCGCATGGATGACCGTCGCGCGCCGGCCACACGCATGCACCACGTCGGCCGCCCGCTCGGCCTCAGCCTGCGAACGGTTGTAGGACAGGCCGACGTCGGCACCGAGACGCGCCAACTCTGCCGCGACCGCTCCGCCGATCCGTCGGGCACCAGTGATCAGCGCGACCTTGCCGGTGAGGTTCATGAGGGACGCTAAGACGCTCACGTGCGCCGCGCATGCAACCGCGCGCGCCCCAACGCCTCGGTCTCGGCCACGCGCCGGCGGCGTGCATCGACCGAGAGGGCGCCCGGCCCGGCCAACAGCAGGCAGATCAGCGCGCCGAGGAGCACGACATCGAGCTCGATGCTCGCCCAGCTCCCTTGCGGCAACACCCCCAGCGCGGCTGGTGCGTGGAGCTTCCAGCCGGTCGCCACGGTGGACACCGACAGGAGGACGGCAATCCAATTCGTGTAGGCGCCGCCAATCAGCAAGATGCCGGCGAGCAGCTCGACGATGCCGATCCCCACCGTGACCGGATAGGCTGGGACCAGCCCGGCGGCTTCGAACACGGCGGCCGTTGCTTGTGGGCTCCCTCCCAGGATCGGCCAGAGCTTCGGCAGTCCGTGAAGGACGAAGGCGCCACCGACCACGACGCGGAGAAGCAGCAGCCCGACGCCGCGCACCTAGACAACCCCTAGGGATAGTAGGCGTGGAGAGGTTCGCACGGCACATATTGTGCCATCGTTCACGCCGGAATGCACCCGCCGAATGGCGGGTAGCTCAGTCGCGAAGTAGCGGCTCGGCCGTGTCAGCTAGCTAGCTGCCCGCCGGCGCGGCCGTGTCAGCTAGCTAGCTGCCCGCCGGCGCGGCCGTGTCAGCTAGCTGCTTGCCGCACGAGGCGGCTGTTCGGCGTCGGGGCGAAGGATCTCGTCGATCAGGAAGGCGTCAGTCAGCAGCGCGCGCAAGTGGATGAGGCCGTTCAGATTGTCGATCATCTGCGACGTGATGCCCGACTGCGCCACCACGAGGCGAATGGCCGCCAGCGCGTCGCTGGCGTCCCGCCGCAGCACGTCGATGAAGGCGTGATACCGCTCCGGCGTGGACACGCCGCGCTCCTCGACCAGCCGCGCAAACACGTCGGCGAGCCCCGGAAGCGCCAGCTCTTCTTTTTGCAGGCTCTCGCGAACACCGTGGTCATCGCGGGACGCCGTTTGGATGCCGACACCCTTGGCGGCGTACGAGAGGCAATACTCGTAGGTCTCTTCGATGATGTTGATACGCTCCTGCAGCGCTTCTGCGGCGGTCTTGGACACGGTGATTCAGCTGCTGTGTGGCTCGAGCTGTCGCTTGCCAGACGTCTACACGCTAGGCCGCGCGACGCCGAGTCAGCTCTTGGTGGAATCCTGGGAGACGACCCAGCGCTTCGGGTCGTGATGCGCCAGATACTGCTCGCGATTGACCGACCCGAAGATCATCGACTTCGTCATCCAGAGCTTGTCAGGCCGCACGGCGAAGTAGATGTGGGTCAGGGTCAGCCCGACAAAGAGCACGGCGCCCAAACCATGCAGCACATACATGAGGCCCCATGTTTCTTCTTCGAGCAGGTAGGCATTCCGCGCCAGCAACGCGTTCTCGATCCGGAACATCATCACGATCCCGGTCCCGATGACGGCCAAACCGGCCAGCATGACCGCCGTGTGATACAGCTTGTGGTCGAGCGGGTACTTCCCGTGCTTCGGCACGTCCGCAACAGCCTGTCCGAACTGGCGCTTGACTCGCTTGGCCGCCTCAGCCAGATCGCTGGGCAGAATCCAGATGGACCAGAAATCGAGGAAGAACGTCGCGTGAACGATGTGGTAGACGATCGAGATTGTAAGGACGACACCCGCGATCCAGTGGATGGTCACCCAGGCGAACTGGATGCCGATAATCGGAAAGAACCCGGTGACCAGCAGCACGAGCATCGAGGCCGCCATGACCCAGTGGAAGAGCCGTGCGGACAACGTGTGCCGCTCGATCTTGGCCGGCACACCGGCGGCGTCGGCATCGCCCCCACCGCCGGCGGCCTTCGCGAGCCTCGGCACCCACACCGCCGCGTACGCGAGATGCAGCACGATGAAGGCGACGCCGGCCCAGAACGACAGGTAGAGGAGATCCCAACCAACCCGGATCAGGATCTCCTGACCCCAGGGGTTGGTGCCCCACTGAAGGAAGTCCATCTACGCCTCGGCGCCGCGCACGGACCGTTTTACCAGACTGCGTAGGAGCGACACCTTATAGCCATTGTGAGCGAGCGGTGCCACGCCCCGGATAGCGATGTCGGCCGCTTCCTGCGCGGTCTCCTCGTTGACCTGCTGCCCGCGCACCGCGTCCTCGGCGGCGGTAAACCGCACGGGATACGGAGCAACGCCGTTGGCCACGATACGAATGTCCTCGATCACGCCGTTGCTGATCTTGGCGGCGGAGGCCACGTTCGCCAGCGGGAAGTCCCACACGGCGCGGTCGCGGCTCTTCTCGAAGTAGAAGCGAGCCCCGGCCCATGTCGACGGAACGCGAATCGCCGTCAGGATGTCGCCCGGCTGCAGCGCGGTCATCCGTTCGATGTCGATCGCAGGTCCGATGAAGAAGTCCTGGGCTGCAATGACCCGCTCGCCGCCCCCGTTCTGTATGACCATCTCGGCATCGAGCGCGACGAGCGCCGGCGCCGTGTCCGACGGGTTGACGGCCACGCAACGGCTCGCGCCTAGGATGGCGTGCTCCCGGTTCATCGCGGTCGGCGTGTCGGCGTAGCAGATGTTACCGCCGGCCCTATAACAGCTCCACCCGTCCCGGTAGTACCAGCACCGCGTGTCCTGCCCGACGTTGCCGCCGATGGTGCCCTGATTGCGGATCTGTGGTGACGCGGCGAGCGCGGCGGCATCCGCCAGCAAGCTGTACTGGCCCGACACGTCAGCGTGCGCGATCACCTCGCGAAGCGTGGCCATCGCGCCGATCGCCAGTCCATCGCCAGCGGAGCGAATCTCCCGCAATGACGCGATGCCACCGAGATCGACAACCGCTTCTGGCTTCTTGACACGATCCTTGAACCAGTCCCAGCTATCGAGCCCACCCGCTAGCACCCACGCGTCGGACCCGTATCGATCGAGCACCCCCAGCGCCTCCTCCGTACTGGCAGGCTGGAAGAGCTGGAATGCCGGCATCTTGTCGCGAATCACGGCCATTGGTTCTTCTCCTCTACCATCCCTGTGTGGCGCTAGACGTGCGTCGTGAGCGGGTTGTGAGCCTCTTCAAGCTCGGGGTTGAGCTTGGTCAGGATCATGTCCCGCATGATGGGTGAACGATTGAAGTAGACGTCGTCGCCCAGCGCATCGGTAATTGCGTTGAGCACGGCACCCGCGCCCGCACCGACCGGCGCCTCGCCAATACCCTTGCTGCCGACCGGGTTGAAGGGATCCGGCAAGTCCGGCGCGGACCACGCCATCTCTCGTTCGTTCGGTACGTCGAGAATCGTCGGCGGCCGGTTCGAGTAGAACCGCTTCGCCATGTGCAGGCCCCACTTCGGATCCATGACCCACTTCTGACCGAGCGCAACACCGAAGCCCTGGATGCCGCCCCCGTGCAGCTGCGCGGCAAAACTCCGCGGGTGCAGGATCGTCCCGGCATCGGACGCCGCCTTGTAGTCCTTCAAATGGACCGCCCCAGTCTCCGTGTCCACCTCGACCTCGGCGAAGCCAATGACATAGGACATGTTGCGTCCGCCGGTCTCGAAGTTGTCCTTGACGGCGACGACCAAACCGCGGCCGGCCAGCGCGGTGGCCGAACGGGTCGTCATCTCGTTGATGTCCTCGGGCAACACGTGACCGTCGTATTTGCCACCCATCTCGATGGCGCGCTCGGCGGCCTGGCCGAAGGTCATGCTCTGTCCGCCTCGGAAGACTCGACCGTTCGCCACCTGGAAACCGTCGGGTGACCCACCGAACCGGTCAGCCGCGATCTCCTGGAGGAACTTCTTCGCCTCGAGCCCAGCCGCCCAGTTCGAGCGGGTGTGCGCGTGGGTCGTCATGCTGCCGGCCTGCACGGCACTCCAGGGCAAGTGCTTGCTCGTGTCGCCCCAGACGACCTCGGCCTCCTCCCATGGCGTATCGAGCGCTTCCATCGCCGGGCGGGAGGTATCGGAGAACGACTCGGTGCCGAGGTTGCCGGCACCATTGTGAATCTGCACCTTGCCGTCCGGACGGATGACGAGCAGCCCGTCCACGCCCGACGTGCCGGCAGAGTACGAGCTGAGCGCGACGCCGACACCGGTCACCTTGGTGCCGTTGCGCTGCTTGCTCCGCGCCTGCATCCCGGCCCAATCGAACTCCTCCCGGGCCTTGTCGACCGCTTCTTTCACGAAGGCGCTCGAAACATTGCCCTGCACGCCCTGGCGCGGCCGACCGAACGTGGCCTGTCCCTCCGGAGCGTTGAGCCGAACGATCTCGAGCCGGTCGACGCCAAGCTGCTTGGCGGCCTTGTCGATGATCGGGGCGAACATCGCGACGGCCTGCACGCCACCCGGCGCCCGCTGCGCGCCGCGCGGCGGCGTGTTCGTGTAGACGGTCAGCCCGCGCACGCGCATGTGTGCAGGCATGTACATCAGCGATGCCTGGTCGGCGCACGACATGTAGTCGCCCGATCGCCCGTACGGTCCACCGTCCTGCACCATCATGAGATCGATCGCCACGACGCGACCGTCGCTCGTGAACCCGAACTTTGCCCGGGCCTGGATGCCAGGTCGCGCCCGGCCGAAGAAGTTCTCCTCTTGCCGCGTCACGCGCAACATGACCGGCCTGCCGATCTTCTGCGACAGCAGTCCCGGCACCTGATCCGACAGCACACCGGCGATCTTGCTCCCGAACCCACCGCCGCAGTACTCGGCAATCAGCACGAGATCTTTTGGATCGATGCCGAGCATGCGCGCCACACCGCCCTCAGTGCGCGCGGTGCTCTGCGTCGAGTTGTGCATATAGCACTTGCCGTTCTGCCAGTAGGCCATCGCCGTCCGGGTCTCGAGCGGCTGATGGGACAGCGACGAAGAGAAAACTGATTCGTCCAGAATGAGATCCGCCTCGGCGAACCCCGCCTCGACATCGCCGACCTCCCACTCGTCGGTCACTTCGCCACCGAGGGGCATCGTGCCGCGGTCGAACTCGGCCCAGTCGACGTTGTCCCACTTGATGGTCATCAGGTCACGCCCGGCCATCGTGTTGCCCTCGGTTCGCCCGTTTGGGCCGCCGGGGCGTAGGCTCTCCATCGGGTCGAGCACGAAGGGCAACGGTTCGAAGTCGATCTGCACGGCCTCGATGGCCTCAGCAGCGAGCTCTTCGGTGTCAGCGGCGATGGCCAGAATCGGCTCGCCTTCATACCGGGGCTCGTTGGTCAGGCTGGCCTCGCCCGGCGCCTCGACTTCGGGCAAATCGTCGGCCGTCAGCATGCCGTGCACCCCGGGCATCGCGAGCGCCGCGTCGGCGTTGATGCGGCGAACCCGGGCGTGTGGCATCGGGCTGACGAGCAACTTCGCGAAGATCATGCCTTCGGCGCGGAAGTCCTCGGCATACTTCGACCGCCCTGTGACCTTGGCCAACATGTCGGGCGTGGTGTAGTTCTTGCCGATCAGCTTGTAGTCAGCCATCGTCAGCTCCTCACCCCGTTACGCGTGTACTCGCACGCCTTCTCGGCGACGTTGAGGATCTTGTTGTAGTCGACGCACCGGCAGATGTTGCCGGCGAGGTGCTGCGCCGCTTCCTGCCGTGTTGCGTTGGGATTCTCGGTGGTCAGCGCGACCATGTTCATGACAAAGCCGGACATGCAGAATGCGCACTGGAAGCCCTGCTCGTCGACGACTGCCTGCTGCACGGGGTGCAAGGTGCCATCCGCGCTCTCAAGCCCTTCGATGGTCGTCACCTCGCGTCCGCGCACTTGATGCGTGAGCGTCGAGCACGAGTACTGCGAGACTCCGTCGACAAGCACCGTGCACGCGCCGCATTCCGCGCGGTCGCACCCGATTTTGGTGCCGGTCAACCCGAGCTTGTAGCGAAGCGTCATCGCCAGTGTTTCCTGCGGAAACACATCGACGCGTCGCTGCTGACCGTTGACCGTCAGCGTGACGAGCTGCTCGACGGATCCAGGGGCTTGTGCCAAGGCCACGCCGTGGCCACCCCGCAGGACGTAGTTGGACGCCGATACGCTGGCGCCGGTGGCGATCACTCCTTTGATGAAGCTCCGCCGTGAAACCCCTTGCTGCTCTTCCGCCTGAATCTGCTCCACGTCTCCCATGAGACGACCTCCTCGTGGCGCGCGCGGCGCGCCGGGACTTTGAGGGGAGAAATAGTTTCTCGAAACACGGAGTCTAACATGGTTTGCTCCCTGCTGCTCCCCCTATCTGTCGGGTGCCCTCGGCTCGTCCGGTGACCGTCAATAACTCGTGCAACCTATTAACAATGCTGCACTTGCGGCTTCACCCATGCGGAACTCGCGAATAGCGCCCGTCTCTCGGCCTACTCATCGGGCCGGATCATGCCGTGCGCGCGGCCAAACCAGTAGCTCACCAGGTAGTCGAGACCGTTGGTTTCGAACGGTGCCGGGGTCGCGCGATCGCCTCCGACGACGTATGGGTTGTGCACCAGGAAGCTCCAGGTCCGTCCCCGCTGGCCGATCGGCAGCGGTCGAACACCCGCGTCCATCCGACGGACGGGCTCCGCGTCGAACACCACTCCGAACCGTGCCTCGTAGGCCGCGATTGTGTCCGCATTCCATTTCATATCAAGCGGCACCTTGCGCAACGTGTCGATACCGGCGGCGGTGGCGCTCGACTCGCCACTCCAGTGGCGCCAGAGGAAGCTGGCCAATGGATTGGCCTCGACGTCGATCCCCGGGTGCGAGCCGCCGCGGAACCACCGCCGAGCCGCTTCGAGGTAGTGCCCACGAATCGCCGCGTCGCGCTCGAGCTCGAGCAACGGAAAAAGTGCCAGCGCGATCAGGACGTCGTCGGAATGATTGACGTCCAGCGGCGGCTCGTCCTGACGCGCGCGCTCGCCAATGCGTGCGTAGTCGAGATCAATGAGCCGCCGATACTCGCGGTCGTAGCGAGCGTCGCCCGTGACCGCGCGCGCGACCTTCACCATCTGCAGGAGCAGCAGCGCGTTCATCGGCTCGTCGTTCATGACGTAGGCAGGCTCATAGTGGCCCCACCGCGTCGGCTCGCCGTCATACCCGATGATGCGAAGGTCGTTGCCGAGCACCTCGTCGACGATCGCGCGCACCGCGTCCGCCAGTCGCGCCCGTTGGTCTCTGTCGGCCAGATGGGTGACGTATACGAAGACGCCAAACATCAGGCCGGCGACCTGGTCGGAGCTCACGGCGCCCCGCCAGCGATGCCGTCGGTCTGGGCTCTCCCGCCAGACGCCGTCATCGAACCATGGGACGCCCATCGGTACGGATGCACGCGCAAGCAACCCAGGCCTGCCGCTGACTCCGGCTAGATGCGCGAGCGCCCCGCACGCGTCACCGGCGAGTGTCGACGCGTCTGAGGCTCCGCTGGATAAGGACCGCCACGTCTGTGTGGCGCAGTAGATGCCGGTCATGTAGGCGTTGTCCGGCATGTTGTGTGTCACATACGGCCGGCCGGGGTCCGGCACGCGCCGTCGTGTCGCGATCTGGCCTGGCGGCAGCATGAAACGCTCCACGATGTCGGTGTCGAAGAGCGCCGCCTTGCGCGCGAGGGTCAGGTCATCGCTCGCCGCGAGCCTCAGGCTCAACGAGACGATCAGCGCGACGAGGGTCACGACCCGGACGCACCTCACCATCGCGGCGTTCGCTCTCGGATCGAGATGACGAGACGTCGGGCCTCGTGCCGGACCGCCGCGCGGGCCCATCGCGTCCACAGCGCCGGGTGCGCGGCGCGCGGTGTGTCCGTTGTCTTCATCATCAGCGCCAGTCCCTTCTGAAACCCGGGGTAGATCTCGACGCGCAGCGCGTCACCATACAGGCGACGCCACAAATCGATCCAGACCCCTTCGAGATGACGGCGATTGGCGTCATCCACGAGCACGAGTGCGCCGATCGCCAACCGAGGCCAGAGCAGCGGGAGACCCATGAAGCGTCCGACCGTACGGGCCGGCGGCCCGTCCACAAGGACGAAGTCGAACGGCGCGCCGCCCGTCTGCGGGAGGGGATGGAGATGGGCGCCGATCTCAGCCCGGCCATCCGCCGCGTGTGGCGTCACGGTCTCGGCAAACGCGTCGCTCGTTACGACCTCGTACGTACAGAGGTAGGTCGGCGCGAAGCCGAACTCGTCGCACAACTGCTGAAGCCGCGGGACGCGTAGAAGGTTGGCCGTAGTCAGCGGGGCGTGGACGTTCCACTGATTGTCGGCTTCGGTGTCGACCGTGAGAATCAGCTGCACGGCTACCCGATCTGCACGCGGGCCAGCGCATGCCGGAGGTCCGCGAGCTCGGCTGGGCGGAAGAAGCGCAGCCCGAGGAGGCCGATCGGAAAGACCAACATCAGGCCGAGCCGGATGAGGAGCACGCCGAAGCCGGCACCGGGCGCCACCGTCACCATGAGCGCGTAGAGCACGACCGCCACCAACACGAGCTTCCCCAGCCGCAGCCACTCATAGGGAATCGAATACGCGCGCTGCGCCAGGGCGCCCAGGGTGAGCGCCAGCGCGAGTTGACCGAGGCCCACGGCGATGGCGGCGCCGATGATACCGAACCGGGGAATCAGGATGACCTGCCCTCCGACGGCGACAACCGCACCGACCGCGGTCGCCAGCGGGTAGAGATGCGTGCGCTTCGACACTTCGACGGAGGTGCCGACGAAGTTCATCGTCGTCTGAATCGCCATGCCGAGCGCGAGCAGCGGCACGACGGTCACGGCCGCGTGAAACTCCGCCGGGGTCATCAGCGTGACCAGGCTCTCCGCCAGCGCCACCATCCCCAGCGTGGAGAACGTCAGCACGGCAAACGCATAGGTGGCAAGCTTTGCGAACAGTCGCGGCGCGTCGGGGCGCGTCATCCGGTCGAAGGCGAACGGCATCCACGCCGTCCGGAACGCGACGGGATAGAGCTTGATGATCGAGGCGATGCTGGCGTATCGAGATAGTGCGGTGCGTGTTCGCCGAGCCAGCGGGCGAATGAGAACGCCGCGCGCCGTCCGAGCGGCAGGTAGTACGGGATCGGCCACTTCAGACGGGGCAGATGCGCACCCGACGGCGAGAGGTAGGGGGCGGTCTGGAGGAACAGTAGCCCCCCCGGCCGTAGCACGCGCTTCAATTCTCGAAGATACCGAGGCGGGTCGGCGACATGCTCGATGACGGCGTGCGACAGCGCGAGATCGAAGCTGCGATCCTCGAACGGCAGCGCATGGCCGTCGGCTCGCACGAATTGGAGATTTCGCACCCGCCGTTCCGCGGCCAGTTTCTGGCCGGCGGCGACAACGCGTTCGGTGGCTTCTAAGCCGACGGCGAAGTGCGCCTCTTCGGCTATCGAGACGGTCATCCCGCCGCTGCCGCATCCATCGTCGAGCACTCGTCCGAGGCGTGTGACGCCGGCACGCTCCAGATAACGCAGGAGCTTCGCGCTGCGCCAGTACTCGAAGACGGCGTAGTGATACTCGGACCGAAAGCGAACCGCCCCGTGCTCGGATTGCGGTGTTGTCGACCGTTCTCACGTTTCCCCAAGGACGGGGAGGGTTCGTGCCGTCATTGCGGCTCATTGTACGACGGGCGTCGGTCGCACCTGCCGAAGATCGCACGACCGCGTGCACGCTTGGGGCTAGAAGCGATCAGCTATCATGGCCGCGCATGTTCGACAACGTGCGCCGGGTCTTTGGACATTCGGTCGTCTATGGCTCGGCCGACGTCGCCATCCAGGCAGTCAACTTCCTGCTCCTGCCCATCTACACTCGGGTCCGCTCACCGGCCGAGTACGGCGCGCTGGCCCTGCTTCTCGTGCTCGAGGCCTTCTTGAAGCCTGTCTACCGGCTGGGGTTGGGCACGTCGTTTGTCCGCTTCTACTACGACTACACGGACGAACGGAGCCGGCAGACGCTCGCGGGCACCATCGTCAACGCTGATCGTCCGCCTCGTTCTGGTGGTCGGTCTCGGGCTCGGCGTGTTCGGGATCATGCTCGCCGACGTCATCGCGTCGCTCGTGCTGCTGCTGGCGCTCGCCAGCCGAATTCGCGCGGCGATGGCTGCGCGTTTCTCCCGCGCGATGGCGCGCGAGGCGCTCCGGTTCGGCTTGCCCCAGTTGCCGCAGGCGCTGCTGCACCAAACGATGGCGATGAGCGACCGCTTCATCCTCGCGTTGTATCTCCCGCTCGAGCAGGTCGGCGTGTATCTGCTCGGTACCAGAGCCGAGGGTTCGTCCTTCGTCACACTGGCGAAGCGCGGCGAGCGAAAAGAGGTCGACCTCTACCGCGTGACCGTCCGCCGATTGCGCCGCGACATCGCCGGGCCGGCTTCACCTCCGTCCGCGAGGACCTACAGATCAGCCGGCTCGCCCGCCGGCTCCTCCCGTCGCCGACCATCGGCTTGCTCCCGCGGATCCTGCTCGTTCGAGACGTCGTCGTGGTGAACATGGAGTATCTGCTGGCGGCGTGACCACCCGGGGCACAAGCGACCGACGCCCGCCGCGTCCGACGCGACGAGCGTCGGCTACCTCCGTCTGTGTGCGCTAACCGAAGTCCTTTACGGCCTGGTCGATGGCGGGTTGGGCGTTGGCCAGATCTTCGGCGACCATGGCCGGTCTGGCCGTGAACTTCGCGTTGAACGCCAGGAACCACGGCTCGGCAATCGAAGGCAAGTCCGACGTGTCGTTCATGTTGACCGCGAGCACCGCGGTCCTGACACCTTCGTCTTCGATGAAGTACGCCGACTCCGGCCTCTGTGCCTCGACGATGCGCTTCATGTCCCGCGCGAGACTCCCGTCCCTTGCTTTCGCGTTGCCGACCTCGACCGGAATCTGCGCTGTGATGAGGAACCGCATGATGTCTCCCTCCCATAAGGAATAGTGGTGCAGCGAGCGGCGTTGCTCGCTCGTGAGCGGGAGAGTCTAACCGGGACGTCCACCGTGCGCCAACGGTGCACGCGCGGGTTCAGGTTTCGGCCGTCCGGCCGTCAATCAGAGCGAAGGCCGCGCCCGCGCTCAGGACCGCGAGTGCCGCGGCGAGCAGCATCACGAGACGAAACCCGTCGACGAAGGCCTGCGCAATGGCCCGCTCGACCGCCAGCCGAGACGTGCCGCCGAGATCCGCTGGCACGGCCGTCGCCGCGAGGTTGACCTGCTCCGCGGCAAGGGCGGTGCGTGCGCCGTCAGGCAACTCGAGCACGACGAGCCGCCGGTCGAGGCCGCGACCGAAGGCTGCGAGGATGACGACGCCCAGGATCGCCACCGCCAGGAGCCCGGCGGTCCGCGACACGGCGTTGTTGATGCCCGATGCAACCCCGGCCCGTGCGACGTCCACGGATCCCATCACCGCAGTGGTGAGCGGCGCGACGCTGATCGCCATTCCGATACCGAGCACGACCACGGCCGGGAAGAAGGTCGTCCAGTAGCTACCGCCGATGCTCGGGAGCACGAAGAGCCCGTAGCCGACCGCCGCGATGAGCGGACCGACGATGAGCGGCGTGCGCGCGCCGAACCGGGGTACGAGGCCGCCGGCCCATCGTGACAGTAAAAAGGGCTCTTCGTCGATTTGAGTACAGCGATCTGAGGTGATACCCGGCCGCCTGCGCGGGCCGCAATTGAGGTGGGCGGCCTGCTCGACGGCCTGGACGAAAGAACGCGATCCCACTTGCACCGGACCACCCGGTGTTGTTCTCTCTTGATGTGCAACCAAGAAGGGAGGACACGTGGGATCGCAACGGGATTGTACCTGGATCTTGGGCTTGTCGGGCTTCCGAGTGGTGCGCGTCGAACGGGAGGACGACGGGGTGGAGAGTCGCCTGCGGTTGCAGTTGGAGCGGCGCGGGATACGGCGCTATGTGTGCAACGGCTGTGGACGCCGCACCGGCCGCGTGCGCGCCGCGCGCGAGCGGACGTGGGACGATCTGCCCTGGGCACGGCATCCGGTCACGTTGGTCTACCGGCAACGACGCGTGATCTGTCGCCACTGCGGGGTGCGCACGGAGCGGATCGAATTTGCCACCCCGAAGGCCCGGGTCACGCGCCGCTTGCGCCAGCAGATCGGCCTGGATTGCCAGTCGATGCCGACCAGCCACGCCGCCGTGCGGCACCGCGTCAGCTGGGGCAAAGCCCGGCGCGCCGAGACGGCCTTCTTGACCGAGTGGGATCGCACCCGCCGGAAACGGCGACCGCGGCACATCGGCCTCGATGAGGTGCAGCGCGGGAAGGGCCAGCGCTTCTGGACTGTCCTGTCGGATGTGGTGCGCGGCGAGGTCATGGGCTTGCGTCAGGATCGCACAACGACTACCGCCACGACCTTGCTCACGGAGGATCTCGACCCGCATCAGCGGGGCGCGATTCACGCGGTGTGTACCGACATGCACCGGCCCTATCTCAATGCGGTCACGCAGGTGCTGCCGCAGGCCGACGTGGTGTTCGACAAATTCCATGTCCTCCAGCATGCGAGCGCCGCGCTCGACGAGGTCCGCCGCCAAGAGTTCTTCCGCGCCGGGGCCGTGATGCGTGCCCATGGGCGCGGGAAACGCTGGTTGCTGCTCCGGCGCTGGAAGACGGTCCGCGGCTCGAAGCGCCGGGAACTGCAGACGTTGTTTGCCGCGAATCGCCGGCTGTTCAAAGCCTGTCTCCTGCGCGAACAGCTCGACCGCCTGTGGACGTATCGGACGCCGATGGGCGTGGGGCACTTCCTCATCGGCTGGGTGACCGCGTTGCGCTGGCAACGGCTCCCCGAGATGGAGCGCCTCGGCGCGTTCCTCGTTCGTCATCTCGAGGGCATCGCTGCCTACTGCTTCCACCCTGTTCGCTTCGGCGTGGTCGAATCGATCAACACGACCATCAAGGCGGTCCTCCGCCGCGCACGCGGTATGCAGAATGAACAACTGCTCTTGCTCAAACTGAAGTGGGCCACGGCTCATCCGATTCGATCGTCTCGCGACCTGGCGCGCTTCTTGAGCCTTCAACCCTTGTACTCAAATCGGTGAAGAGCCGTAAAAAGATGATGAGGATCAGCGGCAGCAGGGCCGCCCCGGCGGCCGTCGCCGTATAGCCCTGCACCTGGATGAGGTTGAAGGGGACGAAGAAGAGCGCGCCACTCAGCGCTGCGTACAACAGCAGCGTGACCGCGTTCGCGCCGCTGAACGTGCGGGACCTGAAGAGGGTCAGCGGCATCATTGGCGCCGGCACGCGACGCTCGACGACGACGAATGCCGCGAGACCGCCAACGCCCAGCACCAGTGTCGCCACAATAAGTGGATGCGCGAGGCCGAGATTTGACGACTCGACCAGGCCGAAGACCAACGCGCCGAGCCCACCGGTCGCCAGCGCTGCGCCGCGCCAGTCGAGCCGACCGCGCTCGGGGTTGCGGCTTTCGGGCACGCGCAGGAACAGGACCGTGAGCACGACGGCCGCGATCGGGATGTTGATGTAGAACACCCACCGCCACGACAAGTTGTCGACCAGCCATCCGCCGAGCACCGGGCCGACGGCCGCGGTCATGGCGGTGAACGCCGACCAGGTACCGATGGCGCGACCACGGCGGGCCTCGTCGAACGACGCGGACAGGATCGCCAGGCTCCCGGGAACGAGCAGCGCTCCACCGAGTCCCTGCGCCGCGCGGGCGGCGATGAGCTGACCGGCAGTCTGGGCGACGCCACACCAGATCGAGGCGAGGGCGAACACACCGACGCCGACGGCGAAGATGATTCGCCGACCATAGCGATCACCGAGCGCTCCGCCGACCAGCATGAGCGCGGCGAGCAGCAGCGCATACGACTCGACGATCCACTGCAGCTCGGAAACCGTGGCGTCGAGCTCGTTCTGCAGGATCGGCAGGATCACACCAACGACGCTGCCGTCGATGAACGCCATGCTCGAGCCGAGAATGGTCGCCGTGAGCACCCACGGGCCAAGGTCTCCTCGACAGGGGCTGTTGGCCGCTTCCGCACCGATGACGGCCTCGTCGCACGGTGGCTTCAGGATATTCGACATGAGATGCTATGCACTCCTCGACCCGGCCGAGATGAGATAACCGTAAGTCATTTGTACATAACGCTATACGAGATGGAACCAAAGCGAGATATCATACGTATGATTCAAACGAACGTTTGATCGCGCGATTCGAGAGAGCCAGGGGGAGTCAGAGGGCATGGCCACCGAGACCAAGGAGCGGATCTTGGACGTCGCCGAGCGGTTATTCGCAGACCGTGGCTTTCCGGCCACGTCCCTGCGGGACATTACCGCCGAGGCCGGCGTCAACCTGGCGTCGGTCAACTACCACTTCGGCTCGAAGGAGGCACTGCTCGCGTCGGTGCTGGAACGTCGCTTCCGACCCATCAACGAGCGACGCCTGGAACTGCTCGACGACATCGAGGCGCGGTCCGCTGGTCAGCCGCCCGGCGCCGAGGACGTCCTTCGCGCGTTTCTGGCTCCACCCTTCCAAAAACAGCAGGAATGGGGTGAAAGCGGCCACGTGTTTCTCCGGCTCGTGGGTCGCATCCACGCCGAGACAAACGAGGAGCATCGCGCCACCTATGTCCAGCAGTTCGACGAGGTCGTGCGTCGGTTCACGTCGGCGCTGGGGCGCGCGCTGCCACACCTCGATCGATCGGATCTGCGGTGGCGGATGCTGTTCCTGATCGGATCGATGGCGTTCGCCATGGGCGTGGGACGCGCGCTGGTCACGCGTGATCCGGAGAGCGCCCGCGACCCCGACGACATCATCGAGTCGCTGGTCCAGTTCGCTACGGCCGGGATGGCCGCCCCCGCGCCGGTGGCCGTCCCCGTTCGCGCTCGACTGAAAGGGCACACCTCGTGAGTCGTCTGCACCGTGTCATAGGCCTCGCGGCGTTCGCTACCGGTTGCGCCACGGCACCACCGGTCGTGGTCCCGCAGCTCGACGTCGCCGTCCCGGATGCGTGGACCGCCGAGGCGGATGGCCCGACGGGCTCGGTCGCGCCGGACTGGTGGACCGAGTTTGGCGATGCCGGGCTCTCCGCAGCCGTGGAGACCGCGCTCGTCCAGAACTTCGACTTGCAAGCTGCCGCGGCACGACTCGAGCAGGCCGCCGCCGATGCCCGGGCGGCGTCAGGCGCGCTCCAACCAACGGTTCAGGCGAGCTATAACGGCAGCCGCCGGAAACAGAACTTTGTCGGCTTCCCGATCCCGGGCGCCGAGGGACGGGTGCTGAGCACCATTTCCACCAACCACGGCGTCTCCTTCGACGTCTCGTGGGAGATCGATCTATGGGGCCGGCTCCGTGCCGACGCCCAGGCCGCGCTGGCCGACCTGCAGCGCTCCGCGGCCGACCTCCGCGGGGCACAGCTGTCGCTCGCGGGACAGACCACCAAAGCGTGGTTCGCCATCGCCGAAGCACAGCAGCAGGTGCTGCTGTCCGAAGCGACGGTCGCGAGCTTCCGGGAATCGGCGGAGCTGGTCCAGGAGCGCTTCGAAACGGGTATCCGCCCAGCGCTCGACCTGCGCCAGGCGCTCCTGAACCTCTCGAATGCCGAGGCGCTGCTCGACCAGCGGCGCCAGCAGCTCGACGGATCGACCCGACAGCTCGAGGTCATCCTGGGCCGCTACGCTGCGGGCGACGTGGAACCACCGGCGGACCTCCCGGCCGTCCCGGGCTCTGTGCCCGCGGGGCTCCCGGCCAATCTGGTCGCCCGGCGGCCCGACCTCGTGGCCGCCGAACGGCAGGTCGCGGCGTCGGAGGCGCGGCTCAGCGTGGCGCGCCGATCGCTGCTGCCGAACATCAGCTTGACCGCGGCCACGGGAACCGCGACCGACGGGCTGCGCTCGCTCGTCAACGGTGATTTCGGCGTGTGGAGCTTCGTGAGCAACCTCGTCGCGCCGCTGTGGCAGGGAGGACAGCTGCGGGCGCAGATCACGCGAGCGGAAGCGCAGACGGCCGAGATCCTCGCCACCTATGCCAACACGGCGCTCACGGCGTTTGCCGAGGTCGAGACGGCCTTGGCCGCCGAGGGCTTTTACGCCGACCGCATCGGTCACTTGATGATGTCGGTCGAACAGGCGCGCGCGGCCGAGCGACTCGCCGAGGAGCGGTACAGGGCGGGTCTCGATTTCTATATCACCGTGCTCGACTCGCAACGCTCGGCCGTGCAAGCCGAAAGCGATCTGATCGCGGCACGACGCGTGCGGCTCGAGAATCGCGTCGACCTCTATCTGGCGCTGGGCGGCGGTTTCGATCAGCTCGAGGCGCCAATCTCGCTCGGCGGCGACGAGACGAGCGCGACGGGACAACCATAAGAACCGGACACAGAACGCGACGGGACAACCATAAGAACCGGACACAGAAACGGATAACGACGATGAATCGCGTGCTCATTCGCATCTTGCAGATCGTGCTTCCCTTGGTGGTGTTGGCCGTGGCGGGCTCGGCCGCCTTCATCCTCGTGAGCAGCCGCCCGGCCGTCGAAACGCAGCCGCCGCTGTTCGAAGCGCCCGGCGTCCGCGTGCACGAGGTGGCCGCCCGGGACGTGACGATGACCGTCATCAGCCAGGGCACGGTCGCGCCGCGCACCGAGAGTCAGCTCGTGCCGGAAATCACCGGACGCGTCATCCGCGTCGCATCGTCGTTCGCGGAGGGCGGCTTTTTCGAGGCGGGCGACATGCTGGTCGAGATCGATCCGTTCGACTATCAGCAGGCGGTCGTGAGCGCGCGCTCGCAGCTGGCGCAGGCTCGCCTGCGGTTGGCGCAGGAGGAGGCTGAGGCCGATGTCGCGCTCCGCGAGTGGGAGGAGCTGGGGCGCGGCGACCCACGTGCGCTTACGTTGCGCGAGCCGCAGCTCGACGATGCGCGGGCCTCCGTGGCCGCCGCCGAAGCCAGCCTGGAGCGGTCCCAGCGCGACCTCGAACGGGCGGAGATCGTCGCGCCGTACGCGGGCCGGATTCGCGTGAAGAGCGTCGATGTTGGACAGTTCGTGACGATGGGGACCACGGTAGCGACCATCTACGCGGTAGACCTCGCGGAGGTGCGGCTTCCGCTCCCGGACGAAGAGCTCGCCTATCTGGACCTGCCGTTGTCGTATCGCGGCGGCGACAGCCAGCCGACGCCGCGGGTCACGCTGCGCGCGACCTTCGCCGGCGAGACACACGAGTGGGACGGACGCATTGTCCGTACCGAGAGCGAGATAGATCCCGTGAGCCGAATGGTCCACGTCGTCGCGCAGGTTGCGGATCCGTACGCGCCAGGTCCGAATCGGAACCGACCGCCGCTGGCCGTCGGCATGTTTGTCGAGGCGGAGATCGAAGGACGCACGGTCCGCGACGTGGCGGTCGTGCCCCGCGCGGCCCTACGCGGTCGCGATCAAGTCCTGGTGGTCGATGCCGCCGACAGGCTCGTCTTCCGGGACGTCGACATCCTGCGCGCCACGACCGACTCGATCTTTGTGCGCGACGGGTTGGCCAAGGGCGAGCTGGTCGTCGTGTCGCCGCTCGACGCACCAACTGATGGCATGCAGGTGCAGCTCGCGGACGCCGACCCCGCGCTGCTCGCGCGTCGAGGCGGTGCGTCCACACCGACGCCAGAGGCGGTCGAGATGACGGCGGCGTCGACGCCCGGGCCGGAAACCCTGAAAGACGCAGACGCAGAGGCATCGGCGGCGACCGAGACCGCGGCATCTCCGACCGCCCCGGTAGACGACCCACCGGCGACGCCGGCCGCGCAAGCGAACGAGCGTCCGCGTTGGCTGAGCGACCTGGCATCGGAGGACGGGACGAATGCCCCGAGCACCGAGCCTCGCGCGGATCGCACCGCGCGCAATGCCGCGGCCGACGCGGCTGGCGAGGTTCGCTCGGACACGAACCCTGTGCCGCGCGCCGAGGCGCGCTCGGAACGGGCGACGCCGCCCACGCCTCGAGAGCCGGAACGGCGCCCACCTGCGCGTGAGGTGTCGCCGCCGCCCGCATCGGCATCGGCGCCGGCAAGCGACGCAGGCCGCCCGCTCGAGCCGGGCGGCCCGACGGTGGCGGTCGTCCCGTTCGTCAGCCTGAGCCAGGACGCGGAAGAGCACCGACTGGGCGCTGCGCTTGCGAGCGCCGTCGCCGACGACCTCGCCGCGGCGGGATCGCTGACGGTGACGACGTCGGACGCTGCCGCGGAGTTCGTCGTCGGCGGGGGGGTCCAGCAAGTCGGACAGATGGTGCGGGTCACGGCGCGCATCGTCGACAACGACGCGGACGCCGTGCTGCGAGCGTTCAAGCTGGACGGCAGCACCGAGGATCTCACCGGTGTGCGTAGCGAGCTCGTGGCAACCATCAATCAGTCGCTGACCCAGCTCACCGGGGTGACCGGTGGGGACCGCGCCGACGCCGCGCCACGCGACGACGCCGCACCCGCGCGTGCCGAGACGAGCGCGTTGGCGGTGCTGCCATTCGACGATCTCGGGACGACAGGCAGCGACGGACCGGGCGGCGACCTGAGCAGGGCGTTCACCGACACGATCGCCGCGCACCTCGCCGAACTTCCGGTCGTCACCATCGTGTCGTCCGATGAGGGCGCCGCACTGGTCGTCGGCGGGGGGATTCAGCGCGTCGGCGGCGCGGTCCGCGTGACGGCGCGTCTCATCGACACGGCCAGCGGCGCGGTCATCACGGCGATCAAGGTGGACGGCAGCATCGAAGACTTGGCCGACCTGCAAGCACGTGTGGCAGCGGCCGTGAGACAGAGCGTCGAGGATGCCGTATCCGGTCCGGTCGACGTCGGCGCCAACGGGACCCGCGCGGCCGGCAACCGGAGGTCATCGTGAAGGGCATGATCGAGTGGTTCGCGCGTAACAGCGTCGCCGCCAACCTGATGATGGTGTTGATCATCGTGAGCGGCGTCATCGCCACGTTCTCGGTCACGGAAGAGGTCTTTCCGGAGATCGACCTCGATCGGATTCAGGTCGAGGTGCCCTACCTGGGCGCGGCCCCGGAAGAAGTCGAGGAGGCGGTCAACATCCGCATCGAGGAGTCGATTCAGGGCATCGACGGCATCAAGGAGATTCAGTCGACGGCGTCCGAAGGCATGGGCTCCGTGATGATCGAGCTGGAGCTGGGTGCCGACCCCCGCAAGGTGATCGACGAGGTCAAGAGCAACGTCGACGCCATCACGACGTTCCCAATCGAAACAGAGAAACCAATCGTTCGGGAGCTGACGAACCGTATGCAGGTCGCCGACCTCGCCGTCTCGGGCGATGTCGACCCATTCACACTGAAGGAGATCGCCGAGCGGGTGCGCGACGAGCTGACCGCGATCCCGGAGATCACGCAGGTCGACATCATCAGCGCGCCACCGTACGAGATTTCCATCGAGGTGTCGGAAGTCGCCCTCAGACGGCATGGCCTGACGTTCGACCAGGTCGCCGACGCCGTTCGCCGCTCGTCGCTCGATCTCCCTGGCGGGTCCGTGCGCACGGACCGCGGCGAGATCCTGCTGCGCACCATCGGTCAAGCGTACCTGGGCGAGGAGTACGAGAACCTGGTCGTGTGGACACGAGCCGACGGCAGCCGTCTGAATCTGGGCGACGTCGCGACGGTCGTCGACGGCTTCGCGGAAACGGATCAGTACGGGCGATTCGACGTCGAACCGACGATGATGGTCTCGGTGTTCCGGACCGGCGACCAGAGCGCGCTCGACATCGCCGAGGTCATCTACGAGTACGTCGAGAGCGCGCAGGTGCGCGTGCCGGAAGGCGTGACCATCACCGTGTGGCAGGACTCGGCGAAGATGTTGGGTGCGCGGCTGTCGCTGATGCTGCGCAACGGCGTGTTCGGGTTCGCCCTCGTGTTCATCGTGCTCGCCCTGTTCCTCGAGCTGCGCCTCGCGGCGTGGGTCAGTCTCGGGATCCCCATCTCGTTTCTCGGCGCCATTGCGTTCATGCCGGGGCTCGATGTCTCGGTGAACGTCCTGTCGCTCTTCGCCTTCATCCTGGTGCTCGGCATCGTCGTAGACGACGCGATCATCGTCGGCGAGAACATCTACCGGCATCAGGAGGAGCACGGCGACGGCATGCGCGGGTCGATCGAGGGCGGCTTCGAGATCGCCAAGCCCGTCACCTTCGCCGTCCTGACCACCGTGGCGGCGTTCATGCCGCTGATGTTCGTGCCGGGCATGATGGGCAAGATGTTTCGGGTCATCCCCCTGATTGTGATTCCCTGCCTGCTCTTCTCGCTCGTCGAGTCGCTGAACATCCTCCCGGCACACCTGTCGCATATTCCCAAGCGTGGGCGCCCCGGTCCATGGCGGCGCTCCCAGCAGACGATCGCACGCGGCCTGAAGTGGTTCATTCACCACGCGTACCGGCCTTTCCTCGAGGCGGCGCTGCGGTGGCGGTATCTGACCGCTGCGGCTGGCGTCGGGATGATGATCGTCACCATCGGCATGGTGCTCTCGGGTCGGCCGGTGTTTCATTTCTTCCCGTCGATCGAGGCGGACTTCATGGCGGCGTCGGTGACGATGCCGCAGGGCACGCCGGTCGACGCGACGTCCAGAGCCGTCGAGAAGCTCGAAGCGGGCGCCGCCGTACTCCGGCAGACGCTGATCGAGGACACGGGCACCGACTACTTCCTCCACGTGTCGACCTCCGTCGGCGACCAGCCGATGGCCACGCGAGGGCCGGGCCCCATGGGCCCGATCGGGAGCATCGCGGCGGCCCATCTCGGCGAGGTCGCCATCGAGCTGGCCCCCTCCGAGGAACGCTCCTATAGCAGCGAGCAGCTCGGCAACATGTGGCGCGAGGCCACCGGCCCAATTCCCGAGGCGGTCGACGTCAACTTCAACATGTCGGCGATGAGCCCCGGCGAGGACGTCGACGTGCAGCTGGCGGGCCGCGACCTCGAGACCCTCCGCGCCGCGGCCGACGCGGTCAAACGGCAGCTGGCGGGATACACCGGCGTGTACGGGGTCTCCGACTCGTTCCGGGCGGGCAAAGAGGAGCTGAAGCTCGGCATCAAACCAGCGGCCGAAACGCTCGGGTTGACCCTCCAGGACCTCGGCCGGCAGGTGCGCCAGGCGTTCTACGGTGAGGAGGCGCAACGGATCCAGCGCGGGCGTGACGACATCCGCGTCATGGTGCGCTACCCGCGCGACGACCGGCGGTCGGTCGGCGACCTCGAAAACATGCGCATCCGGACGCCCAACGGCGGCGAGGTGCCGTTCTCGCAGGTGGCCGTCGTCGAGCCGGGTCGGGGCTTCGCTTCGATCAAGCGAGTCGACCGCAACCGCGCGGTCAACGTGACCGCCTCGGTCGACGCGTCGGTGTCGTCCGCGGGCGCGGTCATCGCCGATCTCGAGACGCGGATCCTGCCGGAGGTGCTGGCGGGCTTTCCCGGCGTCTTCTACACGTTCGAGGGGATGATGGCCGAGCAGCAGGAGTCCATTGCGGGGCTCCAGCAGGGGTTCGTGCTCGCGCTGCTCATGATCTTTGCGCTCCTTGCCGTGCCGCTGAAGTCCTACGTGCAACCGCTCATCATCATGAGCGCGATCCCGTTCGGCTTGGTCGGTGCCATCTGGGGGCATCTCTTTATGGGCCTCGACGTGACGATGATGTCGATGTTCGGGATCGTCGCGCTGTCGGGCGTCGTGGTCAACGACAGCTTGATCATGGTCGACTTCATCAACCGCAAGCGGGCGCTGCACGCGGACATGGGCGTGGCCGTCCGTGAGGCCGGTGTCAATCGCTTCCGGCCCATCCTCTTGACCTCGCTCACGACCTTCTTCGGCCTGGCGCCGCTGATGACCGACCGGAGCTTCGACGCCGCCTTCGTCGTACCGATGGCCGTCTCGCTGGCGTTCGGCGTCGTCTTCGCCACGTTCATCACGCTGATCCTGGTGCCGACGTCGTATCTGATCCTGGAAGACGTGAAGGGAATGATGCGAGGGATCTTCGGACGGCGGAAGCGGGACGCCGAGCCAGACACCGAGCCCAGCGTCGCGCCCGAGGGCGCCGCCGCACGGACGGCGGAGGCGTAGCCGTGGCCTGCCACCGAGCCTTCTGAGGGACCGTGTCACTCCCGCTATTGGCGCCGTGCATCGCCGGGCGGCGCTGCACTCTAGTACTTCCTTGTATCTACCCTTTCATAGGCGTCGGTTCATCAATGACTCCGTAGACCAATTCGGCTCCCGTCGCCGCGTCAGAACATGACGGTCTTCATCAGCTACAGCCACGATTCCGACGGCCACTGCGAACGGGTGCTCGCGCTCTCCGAGCGGTTGCGCGCTGATGGCATCGAGACCCTCCTCGACCAGTACGTGAACGGCTCACCGGAGCAGGGCTGGCCGCGCTGGATGCTTGATTCGCTCGATGCCGCGGACTCCGTTCTCGTCGTCTGCACGGAGACCTACTACCGCCGATTCCGTGGGCAGGAAGAACCCGGTAAGGGCAAGGGTGTGGATTGGGAGGGTGCGCTCATCACGCAGGAGATGTACGACAGGCGCAGCCGGACGTTGAAATTCGTCCCGGTATTCCCGGCTGACGCCGCCGACAGCTGGATCCCCGAGCCGCTGCGCTCGGTGAGCCACTACGCACTGACATCGGAGAGCGCCTACCAACGTCTCTATGACTTCCTGCTGGAGCAATCGGGCGTGGAGCCGCAGCCGGTCGGCGCGCTCAAGACCAAGTCTCGTCGAACAGGGACCGCGCTGACCTTCGGCGAACCATCCGCGGCTCGGCCGCCGAAGGCCGACATCTCCCGCATCATCAAATACGCCCCCGCGGCGCTCATCGGTCGCGAGACGGACGTCAAGCGGCTCGCCGATGCCTGGGACCAGGCGGTGCGCGGCGAGACGCCACGCCCACACGTCCTCACCTTCGTCGCGCTAGGGGGCGAGGGGAAGACGTCGCTGGTGGCGAAGTGGGCGGCGGCGCTGGCGCACCAGGATTGGCCGGGGTGCGACGCGGTGTTGGCGTGGTCCTTCTACAGCCAAGGGACGCGGGAGCAGACGGCGGTGTCATCCGACCTGTTTCTCAACGAGGCCCTCAGCTTCTTCGGCGACGCGGCGATGGCGCGGAGCGCACAGGGCGCGTTCGACAAGGGCCGACGCGTGGCCGAGCTCGCCGGCGCGCGGCGGGCGCTGCTCATCCTCGATGGCCTGGAGCCGCTGCAATACGCACCCACCTCGCCCACGCCGGGCGAGCTGAAGGACCAGGGTATCGCCGCCCTGCTGCTAGGGCTGGCCGCCATCAACCACGGCCTCTGCGTGGTCACCACTCGATATTCGATCCCCGACTTGCGCGCCTACTGGCAGACCACCGCGCCGGAGCAGAAGCTCCTGCGGCTGTCGCCGGACGCCGGCGTGGCGCTGCTCAAGACCCTCGGCGTGCACGGACATCAACCCGAGCTCGAGACGCTCGTCGCAGACGTGCACGGCCACGCGCTGACGCTGAATCTGCTCGGCACCTTCCTCCGCGACGCCCACGCCGGCGACATCCGCCGGCGCGACCTCGTGACGCTGGAGGAGGCCGACGCCGAGGAGCAGGGGGGTCATGCCTTCCGCGTCATGGATGCGTATGTGCGGTCGTTCGAGACCGGCGGCCAAACGGCGGAGGAGCAGCAGAAGGGCCGGCGCGCTCTCGCCCTGCTGCAGCTGCTCGGCTTGTTCGACCGCCCGGCCACCGTCGACTGCCTGGAGGCCGTGTGGAACGCCCCGGCGATCCCCGGCCTGACCGAGCCGCTCTTCACCGTTGAAAAGAAACGGTTTGGACGAGCACCCGTCCACCACGAGATTGAGCCGAGGCATTTGAACATCGCGCTCACGCGACTCGAAGACGCGACGCTGCTCACCGTGCACCGCGACGGCGCCAACCGCCTGCTCACGCTCGATGCGCATCCGCTCATCCGGGAATACTTCGGCCAGCGCGTGCGCACGACGCAGCCCGAGGCGTGGCAAGCCGCGCACCGGCGGCTCTACGAGCACCTTTGCGCAACCACGCAGGACAAGCCCAACGCCACCCTCGAAGACCTCCAACCGCTCTACCACGCCGTGGCCCACGGCTGCCAGGCGGGCGTGCAGCAGGAGGCGTTTAACGAGGTGTACCTGGCCCGCATCAAGCGGCGAGATGAACACTACAGCTCAAAGAAACTCGGTGCGTTCGGTGCCGACCTGGGAGCCGTCGCCTGTTTCTTCGAGAAAGCGTGGAGCCGCGTCTCGCCCGCGCTCACGGAAGCCGACCAGGCCTGGCTGCAAAACGAAGCCGCCTTCCGCCTGCGCGCCCTGGGCCGGCTGACCGAGGCCCTCAAGCCGATGCGGGCTGCGCTGGAGATGCGCGTCAAGCAGGAGGCCTGGCGCAACGCCGCCATCATCGCCAGCAACCTGAGCGAGCTGGAGCTGATGCTGGGCGACGTGGCCGGGGCGATGGGGGCCGCCGAGCAGGCCGTGACCTACGCCGACCGCAGCAGCGACGCGTTTCACCGGATGAGCAGGCGCACGACCCATGCCGACGCCCTGCATCAGGCGGGCCGAAGGGCCGAGGCGGAGGCGCGCTTCCGCGAGGCCGAGCAGATGCAGGCCGAGAGCCAGCCTGACAACCCGCTGCTGTATTCGCTTCGGGGCTTCCAGTATTGCGACCTGCTCTTGACGGAGGCGGAGCGGGGCGCCTGGGAGGCCATGCAGAATTCGGAATCTGAAACTCGGAACTCAGGGCTCGAGAATACCTGCCGTGTCGTCTCCGATCGCGCGGCGAAGACGCTCAAGATTGCCGAACGCAACAACTGGCTCCTCGACATCGCCCTCGACCACCTCACGCTGGGCCTCACCGCGCTCTACGGGTCGGTGCTCGCATCCCGGCGCCGCCGAGACGAGTCGGCGCGGTCTTCTTCGGACCTGTCCGCCGAAGCACAGCGCGGGCTCGCGCCCGCGGGGGCGCCGCTTGACGCCGCCGTGGACGGCCTCCGCCGCGCCGGCACGCAGGATCACCTCCCGCGCGGCCTCCTCACCCGCGCCTGGCTGCGCGGTCTCTCCGGCCCGCGCACCGGCCCCGACAGCGCGCAGGACGATCTGGACGAAGCCTGGGACATCGCCGAGCGCGGCCCCATGCCGCTCTTCCTCGCCGACATTCACCTGCACCGGGCGCGGCTGTTTCATGCCGTGACGCCGTACCCGTGGGAGTCGCCGCCGAGGGATCTGGCGGAGGCGCGCCGGCTCATCGAGACACATGGCTACTGGCGACGAAAGGAAGAGCTCGAAGAGGCGGAGGAAGCCGCGAAACACTGGCCGGGTTCTCCGAAGTAGAGCCGCGTCCAGAGAGACTCCATGCCTCCAGATTCCGAAGGCCTTCACGATCCGACTTCACCGTCACCGTCACCGGCCCGGCCCGATCGGTGACCCTCGGTGACGGCGCGCGCCGCGCTGCGCATCCTCGCGGGTCAACGCCTGCTTGAGTCGGTCATAGACGTCGCGCCGGTGGCCGACCGCCACGACGAGAATCTCGATCCGCCGTGCGACGACGCGATAGACGATCCGATAGTCGCGCGTCCGCCAGGCACGGAGTCCCTTGAGCGACAGTTGAAGCGACTTGCCGCGCTCGGGCTCGGCCCGCAGCTTCAACAGGGCGGCATGCACCCGTCGACGGACTCCCGGATCGAGCTTGCGAATGGCGCGGCCGGCGCTACGTGTGTAGACCAGCGTCCAGGCCATCCCAGACGTCCTCGTGGGTCATGATGTCGCCGGCACCAACCTCACGCAGGCCTCGCTGGACCGCTCGCGCCAGCGTCGAGTCGGCCAGGATCTCGAGCGTCTCGAGCAACCCTTCGTACTCGACCAGCGACAGCAGGACGCCGACCGGTCGCCCGGAACGGGTGATCACGACCTCTTCTCCCAGCTCCTCGACCTCGGTGAGCAGCCGCGCCAGATGGGTCTTGGCTTCGGACAGTGGCACGGTCGACATGACCATATTATAGACCATGATATTGGTTTGTACCGTTGCCCGCAGAAGGAGGGTAACCGGCATGCCAGCAGCCCGTGGTGAAAGTGCCGCGTCGCACCGAGAGCGGCGAGGCGCCCGGTAGACAAGGCGCGAAGAGGGAGAATACCGGGAGTATTTGACCGATGAGCGCCGCCGGCTACCGGGATGCATCGCCGCTCGAATGCAGCGGGACTTTCACCACGGGCTGCTAGCACCAATCGGCCCTGCGTTCGGGCGGATCGGCAGGCGTCGACGTCCGAGCCGTGGGCGGCCGGGACTTGAGAGGTAAGACGGGAGCTTTCCTGATCAGTCCCCAGCAGCGATCTCGGCCACGATCTGGTCGACGAGCGGCGGGCTCACACCGCATGACGAGTCGTTGATCCGACATTGCGCCAGCGTGAGCGCGCACCCGCACGTGCACCCCTCGGCGTTGAGCCGCCGGAGCGCAGTCTCCCGCTGCGCGACCGACAGCACCGATAGATCAACACCGGGAATCTCCGTGGCCTGCGCGGCGTTGGCCAGGCGTAGCTGCTGGTTCGGTTCCACCGTCTCCACCGTGACGTTGGTTGGCAGCGACGTCAGATAGCGGGTTTCCTGCTCCAGAACCGCGGGACTGATCAGGCCGACGTGCGTCTGCACGATCCGCCCCTCGGGATCGACGACGAACGATGTCGGTAACGCGAACACGCCCGGGAACTGATGCTTGATCTCGGGGGTGGACATGACGATGGGGTAGTTGACGCTGTACTGGCCTGCGAAGTCACGCACCCGGTCCGCCGACCCTTCGTCTTCGGAGACACCGATGACGACGAGATGGTCGGGGTAACGCTCTGTCAGCCCGACGAGGTAGGGAATCTCCTCGCGGCAAGGGCCGCACCAGGTCGCCCAGAAATTGACGAGCACCACCTTGCCCCGGAGGTCAGCCATCGTGATCCGGCCCCCGTCGAGCGTCTCCATCACCAGATCCCCGACCGGGACGGGATCAGCGACGAACTCGAGTCTCATCCCGCTGTCGGACACCGGGAACAACGGCTCCGGCGCCGCCACGCTTGCGGGCGTGTAGGCCGTCGCGTCGGCGGTGTCGGCCGGGGGCCCACCGCAGGCGGCGACCGCGACGAGCGGGATAGCGATCAGAGGACCGAGACGTAGACGCTTCAGCATGAGGCTCCTTCCGTGCACTTGATCATTCTACTGTCAGGCCCGCGCCCCCGGCGAGCTAGCAGCCTCATCTACTGGTACCCGAGCTCGACCGCAAGCATCAGGGCCACGACGGCCACCAGGAACAGCTTGACCAGGAGCGGCGCGACGAAGCTGACCCAGCGCTGGTAGGGGATGGCGGCCAGGCCGAGGACGCCCATGAGAAGCGCGTTGGTCGGCACGATCATGTTGGTGAAGCCGTCCCCGAACTGGTACGCGAGCACCGCGGTCTGCCGCGTGACGCCGGTGAGGTCGGCCAGCGGCGCCATGATCGGCATCGTCACGTAGGCCTGGCCCGAGCCGGACACGATGAACAGATTGACGGCCGTCTGCACCCCGAGCATCCCGACGGCGGACAGGTGGGTCGGAAGCGACTGTAGCGGCCCGGCCAGCGCGTTGATGATCGTGTCCAGCACGCGGCCATCACTCAGCACGACCTGAATGGCCCTCGCGAAGCCGACGATGAGCGCGGTCGCCGTCAGCTCCGCCGCACCCTTGTAGAAACTGGACGCCACGCGGCTGGGTCCCAGACCGGCGATGACCGCGGCGACCAAACCCAAACCGAGAAAGACCGCTGTCAACTCGGTCAGATACCACTCCCACGCGGCCACTCCGTAGACGAAGAGCGCAAGCCCGGCGACGAACGCGCCGATGACGAGACCGCGGCGCCGCGTGAGGCGCACGTCGTCAGGCAGCGGGAACCCCGTCGAGTAATCGACATCGACCACGAGACTCGACGCCGGGTCGCGACGGAGCCGAGTCACGTAGCGGAGGATGTGATGCACGCCAACGGCGGCACAGACGACCAGCAGCGCCCAGCGCACGCCCTGGCCGGAGGTGAGCGCGACGCCAGCGATGTCTTGCGCCACCAGCACCGTGAACGGGTTCACGGCCGCACAGCCGTACCCGATTCCGGCGCCGACGTAGATCATCCCCACGGCGACGACGGCATCCATCTTCATCGCCAGACACATCGTGACGAGAATCGGCACGAAGGGCAGATACTCCTCGGCCATACCGACCGTCGACGACCCGAGCGCGAACAGCCCCACCATCCCCGCCACGAGATACCCGGGGCGACCGTCCAGATGTGCGATCGCCGCGCCGATCAGGGCATCGGTCGCGCCCGTGGCCCGCAGGACCCCGAAGACGCCGCCGACGACGAAGATGAAGAAGATGATGTCCTGCGCTTCGGCCATGCCGCGTGGAATCGCGGTAAGAAACGCGAACGGCTGCAGCGGCTCGGCGTCGACGCGATGATATGTGCCACGGACGACCTGGCGTCCGTCGCGCTCGAACTCGCCGGCCGGCAGCACGTAGGTGGCAATCTGCGCGAGGAGGATCAACGCGCAGATGATGACCAGTGGATCGGGAATGCGGCGGGATGGCGCCATCGAAAAGGGCCTGGGGCTCAGGGCGTAGGCACCGAGCCCGAGTCTACGACACGCGCTCAGGCTTCGACGCGTGTCGGGTCGTCCGACACGCGCACCAGCAACTTGCCGAAGTTCTTCCCCTGCAACAACCCCTGGAACGCCGACACCGCGTGCTCCAGTCCGTCGACGACGTCTTCGCGGTAGCGAAGCTCCCCGCTTCGGATCCATCCGCCGACGTCGCGCAGGAAGTCGGGGACCCGGTCGAGATGGTCATGGATGATGAAACCTCGGAAGGTGATCCGCCGGACCAGGGTCAGGCTCATCAGCTTCGGTACCAGGTTCGGCCCAGGGGGCGGCTCGGTGTCGTTGTAGTTCGCGATGCGTCCACAGACGGGCACCCGCGCGAACGTGTTGAGACACGGCAGCACCGCCTCGAACACCTTGCCGCCGACGTTCTCGAAGTAGACGTCGATGCCGTCGGGACACGCCGCCGCCAGTGCGTCCCGCACGTCCTCGCGATGCCGGCTGAGGCAGACGTCGAAACCGAGCTCGTTGGTGACGTAGTCGCACTTCTCCTGAGCGCCGGCGACGCCGACGACGCGGCACCCCCGGATCTTGGCGATCTGTCCCACCACTGCGCCGACCGCGCCCGACGCCGCGGAGACCACCACCGTCTCACCGGGCTTCGGCCGACCGTGGTCGAGCAGGCCGACGTAGGCGGTGTGCCCGGGCATGCCGAGCACGCCGACCGCCGTCGAGATGGGCGCGTCCGCCGGGTCGAGCTTCCTCACGCCGGCACCGTCCGACAATCCGTAGTCCTGCCAGCCGTTCGCGGTCAGCACGATGTCGCCCTCCGCGTAGCCCGCGAGCTTTGACTCGACCACCTGGGACACGGTCCCGCCTTCCATGACGTCGCCGATCGCGACGCCCTTGGCGTATGACAGCCCCGGGTTCATCCGACCGCGCATATACGGATCGAGGGAGAGGTACATCGTCCGGCAGAGCATGTGCCCATCGCCGGGCCGCGGGATCGGCCCCTCATGCAACCTGAAGTCGCTGTCCCGGGGAAAGCCGTGCGGATGCGCGGCGAGCTCGATTCGCCGGTTCGTCGTGGCCGTCATCAGCGTTCCTCCTCGGACACCCTGCGGAAAGGCTGGAAGTATACTGGGTGGTTCACGCGCCGCGGGCGCGTCGAGTCCCTACTTTACGGAGAACGGAGAACGTAACAATGACCACAGCGACGGCCAGCAATTCGATGCAGCACCTCCTCTTTGGCTTCAAATTCAACCTCGGCCACGCCGAGATGCTGGTCAAGGACCTCACGGACGAGCAGATGGTCCAGCAGCCCCACGGCGTCGTCAACCATCCGGCCTGGACGCTGGGTCACCTCGCGTCAGCGGCGGGCATGGTTGCGAAGCAGTTCGGCAAGGAATCGACGTTCCCCACCGAGTGGGAGGACAAGTTCAAGACGGGCGGCGTGCCGAGCGGCGACGCGTCGACGTTCCCGTCTAAGGACCGTCTCCTCGCCGAGCTCAAGACCCAGCACGAGCGGGCGGCCGATGCGGTGGCGAACACCGACGCGGCCGTATTCGCCCAGGAGTTCCCCGACGAGAACACGCGCAAGTACTTCCCGACGCTCGGCGATTTCGCGGCGTATCTAATGGGGGGACACGAAGGGAATCACCTCGGTCAGGTTGTCGCCTGGCGACGCGCCATGGGACTCCCGCCGGCGACGTAGAACCTCGATCGACGGACCGCCCTCATGAGGCGGCGGTCGCTGCAGATTCCCAGGGGCGGAGGGGCCGGCAATGCCTGGCGATGGCGGACGAACGTGCGGGTGCACGATAACGGTCGTGCTCTGCGCCGCGCTCGCCATTCCGGAATCAGCAGCCGCGCAGCGCCGTGGCGACGAGCCGATCGTCAGCGCCCTCGAGCTATACGGGACGCTCGAGGGCGACCGCGCGCGCGACCTCGACCCGGGCCGCGCGATCGAGCTCACCCCGCAGCAGTCGTTGACGATCGAGGCCGAGCCGCGCGACCAGTACGGCCGCCGCTTCCCCACCGATCGCTTTCACATGGGCGCCGAGCTCGGACGCGATTGCCGTGGCGTCGTCTCGGTATCGGAGCGGTCTGCGGGCGAGCTGCGATTTACGGCGGGACGCGAGCGCGGCGCCTGTCGCGCGCTGGTGTGGGTCGCCGGCAACCTCAACCTCGAGTTCGAGCTCCGCTTCGAGGTCACCGGACTCGGCACCGCGAACTACACGCGGAATCAGGCCGTGGAGATCGCCGAGCGGTTGTATCGCGCGGTCCTCCAGCGCGAGATGGACGGCGGCTCCCGGACCGCTACGGTGGTCGAGGTCCAGCGCGGACGCATCCAGCACCAGGTCGAGTCGATGGTGCGGAGTGGCGAGTTTACGCTGCTGCGCGCCGAGCAGGAGCCTGCCGCGCTGCTCGAAGCGTTCTATCAGGGGCTACTCGAGCGGCCGCCCGATTCCGGTGGCGCGCGTGACTACTTGCGCGAGATTGGTCGGGGTCGCTACGTGGCGGCGCTCATGAACCTGATCCAGTCCAACGAGTTCGAGCAGGCCATCCTGGACGTCCGCTGATACCTCGCCACAACTACAGATCGAGGGAGTCGCGCAGCGCGGCCTTGACCTCGTCTTGGATCGCTTCGGGGAGCACGCCGAGCTCCGTTCGGAACAGCGCGTTGTCCCACGCCAAGATTTGGTCGACGAGGACATCGCTGTCCCGTTCGACGCCAGCCGTCCCTCGCGGGATGCGGACGCGCAGGGGAAAGGCGTCGCCGTGGAGGATGCGGGACGTGAGGGGTAGCACAACCGTGCTGTCGAGACCCGCGGCGGCGAGCTCGCTTGGTTGAACGGCAAGACAGGGTCGCTGTTTGCCTGGCTTCGTGCCGACGCGGGGCGCAAGGTCCACGACGTAGAGGTGCCAGCGCCTTGGCGCGGGCGTCACGACCGTCGCAGACGGGAGTGAGCTCGGAACTCACGATTCACACGGCGACTTTCGGGCGCAGCGAGTCGCGCCGCGTGCCGCCAGCGAGCCCTCCGGGCCGCCCGCTCCGTCTCCTGCTCGAGTAGGTCCAGTCCGGCGCGCACGACCGCGACCTTGGTGCCCACCCCGAGGCTCTTCTTCAACGTCACGATGCGGCGGTCATCCTCCTCCTGGATCATCAGCGGCTTTCCCATCTCGACCTCACGTATATTCGTAAGTATATTACGAAGTACATACGATAAAGATCGACGCCTTGAGCTCTGCCGATGGCGGTGGGAACTAGTCGTAACCTGGCATTCGTTGCGTCTCTTGGAAAAGATCGGGCTGGTCAAGAACCTACTGTCGCCTTGGTTACTCGATCCTCGGCGTTCGCCGTGCCGTCGGAGAGCCAAGCTGTATACGTGCCGGGGATATCTTCGTCTTCTCTCCTTCTTCTGCCAGGGCCAGCGCTGGCACCCCCAACTACTGACGTTCCGCCTCCCACGTGCCCTCGCCGAGGCCGCCGTAGTCGCAGGTGCCTTTCATCGTGTCGCCGTCCACGGTGCCGATATAGACCGCATCGCCGAGTTGCCCGCCGAAGCGGAACTCTATGTCGCTGCCGGTGACCGTCCCGGTGACCTCGGCCTCGCCGAACGTACCTGTGTAGGTTCCGGTGACGGTCTCGCCGTCCTGCGTGAACGTAAAGGTCGGCTCGCCGCCGCCGATATCGAGCTCCACCGTGAAATCCCACGTGCCAGTGACGTCGTTCTGCGCGGCCACCCCGACGGCCGCCGCAAGCGCGACGACCACACTCAGAAGCAATTTGGACATGGCGTGCTCTCTCTTCAGACGACGACCACCAATGGTCAACCCCGACCTTGGGTCTTTTCGATCCTAGCCCACGTATCCCGCAGCGCGACCGTCCGATTGAAGACGGGAGCGCCAGGGCTCGAATCCGGATCCACACAGAAGTACCCGTGCCGCTCGAATTGATAGCGGGTGCCAGCCGGCGCGTCCGACGCGCTCGGCTCGACATGGCAGCCGCGGACGATTTCGAAGGAATCGGGAGCGAGCCGGTCTGAGGCGTCGGCTCCAACGGCGGGGTCGTCCGGGGTCTCGTCCCTGAACAGGGGATTGTAGAGGCGAACCTCCGCCTCGACCGCATGCTCCGCCGACACCCAGTGAATCGTGCCCCGCACCTTGCGGCCGTCGGGGGCGTAGCCGCCGCGCGTGTCCGGGTCGTAGGTGCAGCGCAACTCCGTCACCTCGCCACTCGCGTCCTTGATGACATCGACGCACGTGATGAAGTACGCGTATCGCAGACGCACCTCACGCCCGGGCGCGAGCCGAAAAAACTTCTTCGGCGCGTCCTCTCGAAAATCGTGACGATCGATGTACAGCACGCGGGAAAAGGGCACCTTGCGGGTGCCGGCTCCCTCGTCCTCAGGATTGTTGACGGCGTCGAGCTGCTCGGTCTCGCCCGCTGGATAGTTCGTGATGACGACGCGCAACGGGTGGATCACCGCCAGGACCCGCGCCGAGTGCCGGTTGAGATCCTGACGTACCGCGTCCTCGAGCTGGGCCATCTGCACGACGCTGTTCGCCTTGGCGATCCCGATCCGATCGCAGAACTCACGGATCGCCGCCGGCGGATAGCCGCGCCGCCGCATGCCGCTGAGCGTTGGCATCCGAGGATCGTCCCATCCGCTCACCTGGCCGGAGGTGACCAGCTCGAGCAGCTTCCGCTTGCTGAGCACCGTGTGGGTAAGACTCAAGCGGGCAAACTCGATCTGCTGAGGCGGGGCGTCGAACTCCAGGGCCCGCAGATACCAGTCGTAGAGCGGGCGATGATCCTCGAACTCGAGCGTGCAGAGCGAATGCGTGATCCCCTCGAATGCATCCGACAGCGGGTGCGTGAAATCGTAGGTGGGATAGATGACCCAGGCGTCGCGGCGCCGGTAGTGCGGCTGCCGGCGTATCCGGTAGATCGTCGGGTCGCGCATGTTCATGTTCGGCGCCGCCATGTCGATCTTCGCGCGCAGCGTGCGCGTCCCGTCCTCGAACTCACCCGCCCGCATGCGTGCGAACAGGTCGAGGTTCTCCTCGATGGACCGGTCGCGATGCGGACTGTTGCGTCCGGGCTCGTTCCACCGGCCGCGATACTGGCTCACCTCCTCGCCCCGGAGGTCGTCGACATACGCGTGGCCGCCCTGGGTCAGTCGCACCGCGCACTCGTAGAGCCGCTCGAAGTAGTCAGAGGCGTAGAACAGCCGGTCGTCCCACTCGAAGCCGAGCCAGCGCACATCAGCCTCGATAGCTCTGACGAACTCGACGTCCTCGGTCTCGGGATTGGTGTCGTCCATCCGGAGGTTGCATAGCCCACCGTTCTCGGCGGCGATGCCGAAGTTCAGGCAGATGGCCTTCGCGTGCCCGATATGGAGATACCCGTTCGGCTCCGGCGGAAATCGTGTGTGTACGCGTCCGCCGCGCGCGTTCGCGGCGCGGTCGTCGGCGACGACCTGCCGGATGAAGTCAAGACCGGACGGCGCTGGTGTCGCCTGTGTGCTCATGGCTCTCGCGCGGTCGCGCCGACGCTCGCGTGGTGAGTCGTCAACCCCGCCGGTCGGCCGCCGCGATCGCTCTATCAATTCTAGCGAGACACGACGTCCGTCCGAGAATCGCGAGCGCGTCGAACAGGCCGAAGCCGACCGCCTTGCCCGTCACCGAGACGCGAACGGCGTGGATGATGCCGCCGATGGACATCTCCTCCGCTTCGACGAACCGGTGCATCGCCGTCTCCAGCGTCTCAGCTTCAAACGGGTCACTTCCGGCAACAGACGTCCGAAACCGGCGCAGGCGGTCAGGTGCCCCGGCGGCGCAGACCCGTTTGGCGAACGCCTTGTCATCGTAGGAAAAGGCGTCATCCGCCTGAAAGAACTCCGCGTACGTCAGAATGTCGCCGGCGACTTTCAGGCGGTCGCCGGCCGCCTCGACCACTCGCGCGAGCCGGACCTCTTCGTCCGGCGACGGATCGGCCGTCCGTAGACCCGCGGCGTGCAGGAAGGGGGCAGCGAGCGCGACCTTCGCTGCCGCCGGCGTGTCTTGCATGTACCGCTCCTGGAACGCCATCAGCTTTTGCGGATCGAAGCTCGCCGCTGACTTGTTCACGCGCGCGAGCGTGAACTGCGAGACCATCTCGTCTCGGGTGAACGCCTCCGTGCGGTCATCGAGCGACCAGCCGAGGAGCAGCAGGTAGTTGACGAGCGCCTCCGGCCGATACCCGACGTCGCGGTAGAACTCGACGGTGACCGGGCTGAACGTGTCGGGGGTGACCTCACGACCGAGCGCGGCCATCACGGCGGCGCCATGGTCGTACACCTTCTTGAAGTCGGCATCTTTCAGGTAGACCGCGAGCTTGCGCTTGCTCAGCTTGTCGCGACGCCCGGGCGCGGCCACATACGGCAGGTGTGCATAGCGTGGGAGCTCGTAGCCGAGGCCACGCGCGATGAAGATCTGCCGCGGCGTATTCGACAGATGCTCGACCGCGCGAATCACGTGCGAGACCTGAAAGTCGTCGTCGTCGACAGTGCTCGCCAGGTGATACAGACACGTCCCGTCGGCCCGCTGGATGACGTGGTCCTGCTCGAGGGCCCAGTCGAACGCGACGGGGCCCCGGATCAGATCCTCGAACTCGCAGACGCCCTCGCGGGGCATCTTGAGGCGCACGACCCTCGGGCGCCCCTCCGCTTCGAACCGCGCCGTCTCCGCCTCTGTCTCGGCCATCCAGCGCCGGCTGTAGATGAACCGCCGCTTCGCCTGCTGCGCCGCCTCCCGCTCAGCCTGGATCTCTGTTGGTGTGGCGTAATCGGGATAGGCGAGTCCGCGCGCCAGGAGTCGTTCGACCCCGTCTCGGTATCGCTCGCTTCGCTGTGACTGGAAATACGGCTCGTGAGGCCCGCCCACCTCCGGCCCCTCGTCCCAGTCGATCCCGAGCCATCGAAAGCCGTCGAGGATCGGCTGGAGCGCCTCGCTAATATTGCGTTGCTGGTCGGTGTCGTCGATCCGGAGAATGAACTGGCCGCCGTGATGCCGCGCGAAGAGCCAGTTGAACAGCGCCGTCCGCACACCGCCGATGTGGAGGGAGCCGGTCGGGCTGGGGGCGAACCGCGTGCGAACCGTCATGACGTCGTGGGGATCCGTGGCGGCGATCCTCTATTATCGTGTGGTTTCGGCAGAGCGAGAGAACGATGCGCACATTATCCATATCCATGGCGACCGTGGTGTTGATGGGGCTGTGCGGCAGCGCGCTGGCCCAAACCGGCGGGCGGCCGGCCGTCGAGCATCTGGCTTTTGACGTCGAGGGTCACGGCGAGATGACCTACGCCGTGTCAGTGCCCGCGGGGTACGACGCCGCGGAGCCTCGGCCGCTCGTTCTGGCGCTCCACCCAGGGGGCTCGTCGGGAGCCTACTACGGCAGTACCAACATGCGGCGGATCTTCGAGCCTGCGTTGCGGGACTGGGGCGCCATCGTCGTGGCGCCTGACGTCCCGACGCGTCGATGGACCAGCGACATATCCGACCGCGGCGTCATGGCCCTGCTCGACCACATCGTCTCCACATACGCAATCGACCGATCGCGTGTGCTGGTGACCGGGTTCAGCCTCGGCGGCCGCGGCACCTGGTTCTTCGCAACCAGGCACCCTGACTTCTTCACCGCGGCGATTCCGATCGCCGGCTCGCCCGGGGACGACGATCTCGCGGCGCTCGGTGACATGCCGATCAACATCATTCACAGCCGGGCCGACGAGGTCGTGCCGTTCGAGCCGGCTGAGGCGGCCGCGCAGGCGCTCGAATCGGCGCGGGCCCGGGTGCGGTTCACCGTACTCGAGGGGGTGGGGCATTTTTCAATGGGGGGCTATGCGCCGTCCCTCCGGGAAGCCGGCGACTGGATCCGCGAGCAATGGGATCTGCGATAACGCGCTTTCGAGGATCCCGGCCGCACACCCTGACTACAATGCGCTGATGCAATACCGACCGCTGGCCAACACGGGCGTCTACGTTTCGGAGCTCTGCCTCGGCGCGATGACCTTTGGCACCCAGTGGGAGATGATCGGCGCGCTCGGCCAGACCGAGGCCGACGCCCTGGTCGGCCGGTCGATGGACGCGGGGATCAATTTCTTCGATACCGCGGATGTCTATTCCACGGGCGACTCGGAAGAGATCCTCGGGCGCGCGCTGGCCGCCAATCGCCACGACGTCGTCATCGCCACGAAGGTGCGGGGACGGATGGGCCCCGGAGCGAACCAGGTCGGGTTGTCCCGCCTGCACATCATCCAAGCGGCCGAGGCGAGCCTCAAGCGGCTCGGGACCGACTACATCGACCTGTACCAGATCCATCGGGGCGACCCGGAGACCGACATCGAGGAGACGCTCGCGGCCTTGACCGACCTGGTGCGGGCCGGCAAGGTCCGGTATATCGGCTGCTCCAACCTGCCCGCGTGGGAGCTGATGAAGGCGCTCGGCATCTCCGAGCGGCGGGGCCTCGAGGCCTTCAAGACCACGCAGTCCTATTACGCGCTGGCCGGCCGCGAGCTGGAGCGCGAGACCGTGCCGCTGCTGCGCGACCAGGGAGTCGGCCTGCTGGTCTGGAGCCCGCTCGCCGGCGGGTTTCTCTCCGGAAAGTTCACGCGCGACGGCTACACCGGGCCTGACGCGCGCCGCGCCACGTTTGACTTTCCGCCGATCGACAAGGCCCGCGCCTTCGACATCATCGACGTGATGCGGCCGATCGCCGAGGCCCATGACCGCTCCGTCGCGCAGGTGGCGCTCGCATGGATGCTGCGGAAGGACGCCGTCACCAGCGTCATCATCGGCGCCCGTCGGTTGGAGCAGCTCGACGACAACCTGGGTTCGGTCGAGCTCGAGCTCACCGATGAAGAGATGACGCAGCTCGACGACGTCAGCGCGCTCCCCGTGGAATACCCCGCCTGGATGAACTCGCTGGGTGACGACCGGCTGCCGGGACAGTCGAGGAACCTGACTGAGCGACTGCGGAAGGAGCCCGCCGAACGCGAGGCGTGACGGGGCGGGATCGCCTGGTTCTTCAGCCTGATGAGGTCCTCCGGGCTGTTCAGAACTGCGCGGGCTACGACGGCGTGCTGTCCATCCGCTCGAGCGCCCGAACGCCCGACCGCATCGACCACCACCAGATGCCCACGCTGGCGGTGGCCGCGGACACGAAGCACGCGGCCATCATGGCCTGCTGACCACCGCTCAGCGGCACGGCGCGCGCCTGGTGATACAGGTAGAGCATCGACGGCCATCCCAGCAGGACGATCATCACCAGCACGTAAAACACCGCGCTGATCATGAACGTCACGCCGCCATACGACCCGGCGACCTGTGTCGGGTTGTCCGCCGCGAAACGGGGGTAGCGCGCCCCGAGGCAGGTGGCGAGCCCGACCAGGGCGAGGCTCATGAACACGACCGCGACCGCCGCGACGACCTTGAGGAACGGGTCAATCCCCAGCAGCGCATTACCCGCGATCGTCAACCCCGCGGTCAGCGAGAGCACGGGGACGAACCCGGTCCAGAACTTCGACCACAAGAAGTCGCGGAGCGAGATCGGCGCCGTCCGGATGATCCAGTAGGCCGCCCCTTCCGCCGACACCGCCGGGAACACGAACCGCACGGCCACCGTCGCCATGACGAGACCCGCCATCCCCAAGTTGACGAACGCGTAGACGTTCTTGATCACGCCGCTCATATACGGAATGCGGTCCAGGTCGAGCACGCGGAAGTTGTAGAGGTAGACGAGCACCAGCGCGCACAGCAGCAAGAGCTGCGACCATTGGGTGACGTCGCGGAGGAACACCTTGAGGTCCTTGATGAGCAGGGTGCGCCGGATCGGTGTCAAGGGCAGCCAGCGCGCGACCCGTTCGAGCGATCCGAGGCGGGTGAAGCGCGCCTTGCGTGCCTCCTGCGCCTTGCTGAACCCGGTGAAGTACCAGCGCTCGTTGGCGGCGCGCAGCAGGATCGTCAGGCCGAGCGCCGTGGTCCAGAGCGCCCCGCCGTGCAGCAGGTCGTAGCCGCCCTGCAGGCCGGCGAACAACGTCTCGCCCGCCCAGAACGACGGCAGCATCGGTGTGACGGGCGACTGCAGCGTGGCGAAGAACCCGGTGATATCGGGTAACGATTCGACCCGCAGCAGCCGCTCCGGTTGCACATAGCGCAGCAAGAGGACGATGCTCGCGGCAAAGAGCAACCCCATGAACATCAGGATCTCTCGGGCGCGCCGCGCCGGAAAGACGTTGACCAGCAGGAGCGTGAGGGCGCTCCCCAGGGCGACCGGGATCACGACGAACGGCGGAATGGCCAGACCGGCGGTGAGATAGAAGCCCGCCGGCGCGCACCGCGCCACACCCACCCCTGCCAAGACCGGCAGGAGAAACACCACCACCATCCAGGAGGACTGGCCGACGGTGCGCGCGAACCGCGCGTGGAAGAGCCGCCGCGTGTCCACCGGCGCGGCGAGCAGCAACCGCAGATCGTCCGACAGAAAGAAGGTCGAGAGCGCCGTGACAACACCGCTGAACGCCAGGAACGAGAGAAATGTCAGGAAGAGCCACGACAGCCCGAGCCGGAGCAGGAAGTCGCCCAGCTTGTCGTAGCCGTCGAGCTGCAACGTGAGCCACACGGCGCCAAAGAACAGCGCCGCCATCACGCCGATCCCGATCGCGCCGAAGACGGCGGTGCGCAGCAGATCGCCGGCTCGCGTCGCCGCGCCCGGTTCACCGATGACCAGTTACGACGGCAACAGCAGATACGGAACGGTCGCCACGGTGCGCGTACTAGACAACGTCGTCGATCTCCTGCAGACCGCTGCCGCCGGTCAGCTTCAGGAACACGGGGGTGAGCTGCTGGTCCGCGCCGCCGGCCAGCACCCGCAGCTCGTCCACGGTCCCCTGCGCGATGATCTTTCCCTTGACGATGATGCTGATGCGGTCACACATCTCCTGCGCGACCTCGAGTGTGTGCGTGCTCATCAAAATCGCGACGCCGTGCGCTGCCCGTCCTCTTGCAGCTCGAACCCGTCGTCGAGCGGCACGATCTGGCGGACCGTGAAGCCGATCTTCGCGCCCCGGTAGTACACGCCGCGCCACTGGGCGTCCGACCCGTAGCGCGCCAGATCGGTCGCGAGGTTGACCGACGCCTGCAGATACGACCGGTTCACCACGGTCGCCATCGTGCCCACCCACGCGACGAGCACGAGGAGCGACAGCGGCGTCGTGACTGCCCGTGGCAGCGGTCTGATCCACGTCATCTCATCTGACCCTTGAACTTGACACCTGCGACCCCCTCGGAATCCGTCGTGCCGACTATCGGACGAACGGCCCGGGGTCTATTGCAGACCTCATGCCGGCCGGCGGTCCGCCGCGGCGCATACGCCGGTTGGACCGGCGATCCAGTTGACCCAGCCCCGTGTGCTGTGTCGAGACAACGGCCGACGAAATCGTATGCGAGAACCGCCGGCAGACGACGTAGCCCTGGCTAGCCGATCTGTCGTTGCTGCCCCTCGCGAAGCCACTGCGCCACGCGATCCATCGCCTCGGTCACGCACGGGCAGTAGCGGCGCAGGAAGGCCTCGTCCAACTCGGCAGACCCGTCAGTCCGACCCGACGCGTCCAGCGCCGAGGCGCCGTCGAAATCGACGTACGCCATCCGGAGGGTCAGCTCGGAATCCACCCGGCCGCAGGCTGCTCCCGGAACGGTCGCGACCCCGGTGTCCGCCAGCAGCCGCTGGCAGAGCTGGCGACTGGTGCTGATGCCGCGGGTCGTCAACTCGCTCGCCAGCGGGTGGAAGTCGGGAAACAGGTAGAACGCCCCGTCTGGGGAATGCACGTCCAGCCCGGCCTCACGGAGCACCGCGGCACAGTGCCCGCCAAGGGCGCGGAGTATCCGCCGGCACTGCGCCAGGTAGCGGTCGATGAACGCTCCGCCGGCGAACGCGGTGATCGCCGCGAACTGGATCGGCGCGCTCGTCGACGTAAACGTCTCGCTCGCGACAACCGCCGTCGCCTCGAGGAGCCAACGCAGCTGTTCGGGGAACGCGAACGTCCCGAGGCGCGCCAGCCGCCGGCGCCGCACCACTTGCTCAGCCCGGTGCTGATGATGGCGCCTTCCGGGTAAAACTCCGCGAGCGAGACGTGTTCGCCACGATGGTGAATCTCGGCGTAGATCTCATCCGAGAGCACGATCACGCGATAGCGTCGCGCGACTTCCGCCAGGGCCCTCAGCTGCGCGGCGCTATAGGTCTGTCCGGTGGGATTGGTTGGATAGTTGAGGACGACGATGCGTGGCCGACCAGGATCGGGCGCACACAGTCGTTCGAGATCGTCGGGCTGGAGCTGCCACTGCTGCGCCGCCGATGTCTCGATCCAGCGGACGTGCCGGCCGATGATCCGCGCTTGCGGGGCGTACGACACCCACGACGGCGTGGGGATCCACGAGATCGCCGTAAGAGACGACCTGCAACAGGAACATGAGCTCCTTGGATCCGGGTCCAATCAATACGTCCTCGGAACGCCGCTCGATGCCTTGGTGACGATGGTGATAGCCAGCGACGGCTTCGCGGAGCGCCACGAGCCCCTGCACGGCGAGATACTCCTTCTGGTGGGCGTTTGCCCGGAGGGCCGCGACGACCTCCTCCGGAACTGGGAATGGCGACTGGCCGAGCGCAAGCCGAAACACGTCGTGACCCTGAGCGGCGAGCGCCAGGCTCTGCTCATTCGCAGCGAGCGTCGCCGACGCGGCCAACCCGCTGACGTTGAGGTTGAGGTGCACCGGGGGCGCCTGCTCCGGATGGGAGCGCGCGATATCCCGCCGGCTCCGCACATGCTTCATGGTCGACCACCTCGGCGTCGTGCCGCCCAGGCGACAGACCCAGCGTAATTCTCCCCCATCTGGACAAATCGGCTCGCGGACTATGCGGCCGAGCCGGGCCGCGTGTTCACATGCAGCAGGACGATGCGAAACGCGCGGCCGCTAGTTTTGGTCGGCGTCCGAACGTCTGAGGACGGTGTCGCGGGCCACGGCCGCGGTGTTCGGATGGTCGACCGTGTAGTGCAGGCCGCGACTCTCAGCCCGCGACGCCGCGCTCCGCACGATCAACTGCGCAACGGTCGCGAGATTGCGCAACTCGACCAGCCCCGGTGTCACGGTGAAATCCCAGTAATACTCGCGAATCTCGCGTTGCAGCATCTCGATACGCCGCCCCGCGCGCGCCAGGCGCTTGTCGCTCCGCACGATCCCGACGTAATGCCACATGAGGCGGCGGATCTCGTCCCAGTTCGCGTTGACGAGCACCGCCTCCGTCGGGTCGCCCGCGTTGCCCGGATCCCACGGCGGCAGCGCGGGCGGAGCGGCGACGCCTCGTCGGATGCGCGCGACCGCTTCCTCGGCGGCCGCACGCGCTAACACGACCCCCTCGAGCAAGGAGTTGGACGCGAGCCGGTTGGCGCCGTGAAACCCCGTGCAGGCCACCTCACCGGCGGCGAACAGATTCTCGATATCGGTCAGCCCGCGCGCGTCCGTCCGCACGCCGCCGCAGCTGTAGTGCGCCGCGGGCACGACCGGAATCGGCCGCTCGGTCATGTCGAAGCCGAGCGCCGCGCAGCGCGCGAAGATGTTGGGGAAGCGCGTGCGCACGAACTCGGGCTTCATGGCGGTGCAGTCAAGGAGGACACAGTCGTCGCCTGACCGTTTGAGCTCGAAATCGATCGCCCGTGCCACGATGTCGCGCGGGGCGAGCTCCGCGCGTTCGTCGTAGCGCGGCATGAAGCGCTCGCCGGCCTGGCTCCGCAGCACGCCGCCCTCGCCACGCACCGCTTCGCTGATCAGGAACGAGCGTGCTTCGGGATGGTAGAGGCATGTGGGATGAAACTGGCAAAACTCCATATTGGCGATGCTGGCGCCGGCGCGATACGCCATCGCCACGCCGTCACCCGACGCGATGTCGGGATTGCTCGTATAGACGTAGACCTTGCCGCACCCGCCCGTGGCCAGCAGCACGACCGGCGCCCGGAACGGCGTAATCGTGCCGGTGTCCTCGTCGAGGACGTATGCCCCGAGCACGCGCACCGGACCGGGCTGGCCGAGTGTCCGCGTGGTGACCAGATCGACGGCGATGGCGTTGGCGACGATCCGAATGCGCGGGTGCGCCTCGCAGCGCTCGACGAGGACGCGTTCAATCTCCTGGCCGGTCAGGTCCGCCGCGTGTAGCACTCGTCGATGGGAGTGGCCGCCCTCCCGTCCGAGGTCGAGCGCGCCACCACCCCGCCCGCGGTCGAAGCGCACGCCGAGGTCCATCAGGCCCCGGACCGCGTCTGGCCCCTGCGTGATGACGAATCTGGCCACCTCTTCGTCACACAGGCCTGCACCGGCCCGGAGCGTATCCTCGAGGTGCGAGGCAACCGAATCGGCGGCGTCGAACACCGCCGCGATCCCGCCCTGGGCGTAGTTCGTCGCAGACTCCGCCGGCGCCTTCTTCGTGACGATCACCACCGGCCCGTGATCCGCCACGCGCAGCGCAAAGCTCAACCCGGCGATCCCGCTGCCCAGGACGAGAAAGCGAGTCTCCATCTCGGCGAAGTCTAACTTTAGACGCTATGATGCCCGCGGCGAGGTCGTTCGACGAGGCCACGTGCGCGCGGGAGGTGTCATGAGACGGCGGATCCAGCTCGTCGGGATGGTGGGGGTCGTCGCGCTGTCGGTAGCCGGCGTGGAGCGCGGCAGGGCGCAGGAGGCCAAGGTCGTCGAGATCGACACCCTCAACGTGCGGGACACGCTCTACCACCTGTCGGGCGGCGGCGCCAACGCGCTCGCGCTCATCGACGAGATCAACGGCGGCGTGGTGCTGATCGACGCGAAGCTGCCTGGCTGGGGCGAGGCGGTGCGCGAGGCGATCGCCGGGGTGACCGACCTGCCGGTGACAACGATCATCAACACGCATGGGCATCCCGATCACGCAGGCGCCAACGGTGAGTTTGGGCCGGGGGTCGAGATCATCGCGCACGAGAACACCAAGGCCAACATGATGACGGCCGGCGTGGCCGAGCACGCATTGCCGACCACGACCTTCACCGATCAGTACTCCTTGCTCGAGGGCCTCGACCGCATCGACTTGTACTACTTCGGTGCAGGGCACACCGACGGCAACATCGTCGTCGTGTTTCCCGAGAAAGGCGTCGCCTATCTGGGCGATCTCCTGCCGCTGAAGGCGGCGCCCGCCATCAACGTGGCGCACGGCGGAAGCGGCGTGGCGTTCGCCGACACGCTGGGGAAAGCGGTCGCGGAGATCGAGGGCGTCACGCGCGTGATTACCGGCCATGGCCCGTTTCCCTCGACATACGCGGGGCGCGGCCGGCGCGAGACAGGCGCGCGTCGTCCGTGGACCGGCTGGGTGACATGGGACGATGTCGCCGAGTACGCCGACTTCAATCGCGACTTCGTCGCGGCCGTGAAAGAGGCGTTCGAGGCCAGCAAGAGCGCGGACGACGCAGCCGCGACGCTGCAGCTTCCGGAGCGGTACGCGGCCTACGGGATGGACGCCGCGCGGGACAACGTCGAGGCAATCTACGGCGAGCTAGCGGCGCGGTGACGATCGCGGAAAGGTCATGACGATGAGAGCCACGACACTACTTGCCTCGGTCGCCTTCGTCCTCGTCTGCTCGCCTGCCGTCCATGCCGATGATTGGCCGGAATTCCGAGGCGCGGGCCGCCTGGGCGTCTGGCACGAGTCGGGCATCGTGCAGGACTTTCCCACCGAGGGGCTGAAGGCACGCTGGCGCGTGCCGATCAAGGCCGGGTACGCCGGCCCGGCTGTCGCCGATGACCGCGTCTTCGTCACCGACTTCGAGCCGACCAACGGCATGCGCGGCACCGAGCGTGCCATGGCGCTCGATGAGACGACTGGCAACCTCCTGTGGATGCAGGAGTGGGACGCCAATTATGCCGGGATCCAGTGGGAGGTCGGCCCCGGCGCGACGCCGACGGTCGACGGCGATCGTGTCTACATCCTCGGCCGCACGGGCGTGTTGTCGGCGCTGAGTGTCGACACCGGTGAGATTCTCTGGCGGAAGTCCTACGCCGAGGACTACGAGGTCGATCGGATGCGGTGGGGTTTCGACTGGGGCTTTGCCAGCGCACCGCTGGTGGACGGGGAGCGACTCATCTGCTTCGTCGGCGGTCCGCCCGACGCGCGCGTGGTGGCCTTCGACAAGATGACGGGCGAGGAGATCTGGCGGGCGTTGCCGAGCGAGGCCGACCTTGGCGTCGCCCAGCCGATCATCATCGAGGCCGGCGGCGCGCGCCAGCTCATCGTCTGGGATCCGGAGGAGGTCGCCTCACTCGACCCGGTCACCGGCGAGGTCTATTGGCAACAGCCGTACGTCGTCGGCGGCGCGATGACCGTGGCGGTGCCCGTACAGGTGGGGTCCCAGCTGTTCTTTTCCACCTTTTACGACGGCCCGATGATGCTGACGCTCAATCAGGACAGGCCGGGCGCCACCGTGGCCTGGAAAGGCACCAGCAACAGCGAGATCCGGACCGAGGGGCTGCACGCGGTACTGGCGACCCCCATCATCGACGGCGGGTACATCTACGGGATCTGCAGTTACGGTCAGTTGCGGTGTTTGAATGCCAACACCGGGGAACGTGTCTGGGAAACGCAGGAAGCGACGGTCGAGCGGCGGCGGTGGGTCTCAGGGTTCATGGTGAAGAACGGCAATCGGGTCTTCATCAGCAACGACCGCGGCGAGCTGATCATCTCCCGTCTGAGCCCGTCCGGCTACGAGGAAATCAGCCGAACCCACCTGATCGATCCGACCTCCCCGCCCGGAAACCGCCGCGAGCTGCGCACCGTGAGCTGGGTCCACCCCGCCTACGCCAACAAGCACATCCTGACGCGTAACGACGAGGAGATCGTCTCGCTGTCGCTAGACGCGGCGGACTACGACTGAGTCGATCAGATCCAGCGTCGGACGCGAGCTTTGTAGACGCGATACTCGGCGTCGAACTTCCGGCCCAGGTAACGCTCTTCGCGAGAGATCACGCCCCACCACAGGAGCCCCGCTGACACCGCGGCGAGAAGGAGGAAGGCGGCATAGTCCGTCCAGATCCCGACTCCCACCAGGAGAGCCAGCATCGCCGTGTAGATCGGGTTTCGCGAAAGGCCGTAGGGGCCGCGGGTCACGATCGCGTCGGTCGGTTCGCTCGTCGGGATCGACGCGCGGCCGGCGCGCATCGTGACGACCGCCCATGCGAACACCCCGAACGACGCGACGACCACCATCGGGCCAAGGGGCGCCGCTAGGTCCCACGGCACGAACGGAAGCGGAACGAATCGGCGCGCCACGAAGCCGACCACGAGGGAGCCAAGGAGTAGGAGCGGCGGCTGAAACGCCACACCGGCGTGGTCGGGAAGCTCGGCTGGCGGAGAAGCGCGGGGCGCGGTCATATACCGACGGTTCCTGATCGATAGATACGACTGGAGGCCCCCCAAGTTCCGGCGCCGTCACTCGCAGAAGACCCGCACCGTGTCACCGTTGTTCGAATTGACGTCGACCTTGAGCTCGCGGAGCTCCTCGATCAGCGCATCGCCCGACAGGCTCGAGAGGTAGGAGAGATCGACGCCGTTTTCCTTGAGCTTGTCACTTGACGCCCTGGGCACCATCGTGGCCAGGTTGATCCCAGTGCGAAAGAGCCCGAGCGGCACCCGGATATTGACGTTGTCGCCATTCTTGCTGTCCACCACCACGCGCAGGTACTTCAACGACGCGGACCCGTTCGTGCGCGCGGCGCCGGTTGTCTCGATCGCCGCGGTGTCCGGAGATCCCGCGAGCTTACTCAACAGGCGGTCGGCATCCTCCGTCGAAATCTTGCCTTCGGAGAGCATATCGAGGACCTTCTTTCGTTCGGGGTTCATGATGACTCCAATCCTTTCATCGCGGCGGCTACCAGAACCACACCAGGACCCGCGTGCCATCCTGGGCGTGGACGTCGACTGTAAGGCCGGACAGGTAGAAGAACGCCAGCAATCCGGTCTGTGCGATCGCCAATTTTGAGACGTCACCCTCGCGACGCCCGATCAGTCCGCGGCTTATCGAGACGCCACCAAGCGCCAGCAGCACGAACGGCCAGACCAGAAAGACCGGCAACGGAAGTGGAACCGTCCACCGTCGATTGCCGATCCGGACGAGCCCGAGGGTCGGGAGCATCACGTGATCTCCTCGACCGCCTCGTCGACGGTGAGCTCGCCCGAGGCCAGCTTCTCCAGCACCGGCAGATTGGAGGACGGCACGTCGAAGCTGCTGTCCAGGACGGCACCGATGGCGTTCAGCCGGTTCTTCACCGTCGGGTAGCTGATGCCGAAGAGCCCCTCCATCTTCTTGATCGAGCCGTGGTGGCGGACGAAGGCAACGACGAAGAGCTGGTCCTCGAGGGAGAGCCGCGCCAGCGCCGGGACCTCGAACTCGCCTTCCAAGGCGATGCCACATGGCGAACAGACCATCCGGGCCACCCGCATCGCCCGCCCACAGTTCGCGCATCTCGATCCTGATATATCCATGCGTCTATCTATATTACGATTTTATAACGCTGATCGCATTCACTAAATCAATACGAGTCTTAATTATATTTAGTTTCATAGACGCCTCTGAAACCTTGAACGGCACGGTGGGCATGGGGTGCCGTCGCCGCCGCGCCGCCGCTCGGTGGGCTACCGGACCGGGGCGCCGGACGCCAGAGGGACCGCGGAGACGTCGTCGAGGGCTATCGCGCCGCGCGGAGAGCGATCGAAGATGAAGCGCAGCTCCGCGAGCCGCGACACATCCAGCGCCGGGTTGACCCGGACGAAATCGGAGAGCGCGAACCGGTAACGGCGAAAGACCAGCTCGGAGGCGGCCGAGCGCTGCATGAGCAGTAAGCGGCTCGTGCGAGCCTGAATCTGGGGAAAGAGCTGGAGATCGTGACTCAGCGGCAGCACGGCGCGCTGCCCGTTTCTATCCCGGACCGCGATTGTCCAGTCGAGCGGCTGAGGCGTGTCGTCCGCGTCCACTCCCGCGCCGGTCGTGGCATCGTTGCCCTCGTCCACCCATGCGTCCGGGAGCGTCGACTCCGCCGACGGTGACACCGAGAACGCGATCGCGGTGTCGGTATCCAGCGATATCGTCTCCGGAAGACTGATCGCGAACGATGCCGTGTCGTCACTGACCCGCTCGTCCCAGGCCAGGATGGCGGCGTGGCTTTCGAGCACGTCGCTCTTGAGTCGCACCCATGATTCGCGCCACTTGCTCATGTGCGCGGCGGTGATGCGGGCGGCCGCGAGGGTCGCCGTCGCGGGATCGACATCCTCCTCGAAGTCGGCGATCGGGATGGCGCGCGAATCGGCGTAGTTCGCCACGTAGAACGTGTCGGGCACCCAGGCGGCGGCCCGGCGAGCGTCGGCAAAGATCGGCAGATACGCGAGGTCCTCGTTCAGCACCACCTCGAGGAACGCGCTGATGTACACCTTGGCCACCCGTCGCTGGTCGTCACCGTCGATGATGCCGCGGGTGTCGAGTGTCCAGCACAAGAAGGGGACCGTGTCGCAGCGCCCCCAGCCGGTGTTGAACTGGCCGTGGTTGGCGCCCACGACATACAGGCTCGATTTGAACCGAAAGTCATCGGAGCCAACTTGGGCGCGGGCGTAGACGCGGCTCCCGTCGAACGACGTGACATCGCCGTCCATGCTGCCGTGCATGACGAAGTAGTTGACGCCTCGAAGGGGACTACGGCGCCCGCGCGGCCTGTACTGGCCGTCGACCGGTGCGATGGCGACCACCCCACGCAGATCGAAGCCGTAGTCGAACACCAGCGTTGCGTCGTCGGGATAGTGCGTCAGCTGGTTGAACGTCGCCGCCGTGGCGACCGCCTCGCCACCGCGCGAGTGCCCGATGAGCGCGACTCGACCGAGGTCCACCTTCGCGCGGAAGTGATGATCCGACGTCCGGTTCCAGGTACGCCACAACCGCAAGTGCTCGAGCAACAGCCAGGCGCGCGCGTCGTTCTCCTCGTCGAGCCCGGGACTGATCGGGTTGATCACGTTGGCCACCGACGAGTTCAAGAAGTTCTCGTCCACCGACACAAAGATGGTGCCGCGGCTCGCGAGCAGCTCGCCGAGATACGCGTACCCGACGTCCGAGAAGTCCTCCATGGCGTGGTTCCCGTGCACGAGCAGTACGAGTGGAAACGGTCCCTCACCCTCGGGATACCAGACGCGTCCCTGGAGCGGCAGCGCCGACGCATCGAACCCCCAGTAACGCGTCCGCGCCCATCCGGCAAGGCCGTCCCAACCGTCGATCAATTTCGAGCCGTCGACCGTCGGCGCATGCAGGTCGACGTCAGCGCCGTACTCGACTCGTCTCGGATCCCTGCCGCTTCCATACGTGAGCATGGTGACGTCGTGCTCCCCCGGGAGCGAGGGGTCCCCCACCGGCAACGTGCGGTCTTCGAGCGCGAACTCAGCGAGCCCGGGATTGTCTGGACCCTTGGGCGCGAACAGCGTAATGCCGCCGGCAATGAGAATGCCGCCTCCGACGACGACCGCCGTCCAGGTGCACCAGGCCCGTGCATGTCGCGGGCCACGCTCGCGCAGCACCGCACCGGCGCCGCCAAGCAAGCCGAGTCCGACGAGCGTGCCAAGGAGCAGCACGGCGCCGGCCACCCCGCTCATGCCGAGCAACGTAATCGCCAGGAGAAACGGCAGCAGACCGATGAGCGGCGCCCGATATCGTGGCGACAACGTCGCGAACAACCAGATGCCAAGGCGAAGGAGGAGACCAACCACCAGCAGTCCGCCGACGATCACGAGGTACGCGAGGGCCTTCTCGAGCGAGAACCGCACGAGGACCTCGGAGATGGCGAGCGTGACCGCGAAGGCGATGGCGAGCAGCCAGATGGTCGACGCCGCGCCGCGCCACGCGGTCTCGCCCGGCGCGAACGAGCAGAACAGCGCCAGCCCCCTCCGGGCCAGGGTCCGCACGGACCGAATCACGACCTAGCTCGCGCGTGCAGGCGCGTAGTCCGCCCACTCGCGAATCATTCGACGCCGTATGTTCCGGAAGAGGATCCGAAGATCGAGCTTGATGTCCATGGTCAACGGTAACCAGACGTGGTCCGCCGTCCGCGTGAACTCCATGCGGCCCACGGTGTTGCGCAGCGTGCCCAGAATGCCGCCCCAGAAACGCACCGACTTGGCCATTTCGAACTCGATACGGGCGAGGCCGTAGTCCTCCTTGCTCACCCACACGCGCCCCGTGGCATTGTTCAGGGCGTTATCGACTCTCCGCCGTACAGGCAAATCGCCGGCGCGCGGCGAGATTGCAATGATCCAGCACGGATGGCCGTCGACCACGTCGTCCCCCGCGAGCCGCAGCTCGTAGCGCTCGAACAGCTCGTCGTTGAACTCGATACGATTCTCGTCTTCGGGCAGCGGCTCCTCGCCCTTCTCCACTCGCTTGCGGAGATCCTCCACGAACTCCTCGCGTCGCTTGCGCTCGTCTCGCGCATCGTCGGCACTGAGGGGCTCGCCTTCCTTGGCGACCAGTTCCTCGTACAGGACGCCTTCGAGCGGGTATTGCTGATAGGTCTCCCGCTCGGTCTTTTTCACTTCACCATCGCCGGTCAGGTTCTCGGTGATGGATTCGACCCGTGCGCGGAACCCCAACTCCGGCTGCGCCTTTGTCTGCTCCTCCACTCGCGCCACCGCCCGATCGATAATTTCCGCCGCCGTCAGCTCCTGCGCCAGGGTCGGCGGCGCCAGGCATGCGACTACAGTCAGGCTGAACCCGCCGACGACGGTGATCGCTCGATCAATTCGCATAGAGGTCCACACAATAGCAAGTATTAGACCGGTTGATCAGCAAGTATCAAGCAAGTAGACCGGTTGATCATCTTCCGCACGGTCGCCCAGGCGCTCCGGACCATCGCGGCGGATCCCCGTCACCTGGGCGCGCAGATCGGGTTCTTCGCCGTCCTGCAGGTGCTCGAGTACGTAAGGCGCTACACCCATTGGATCGCCATCGCGAACCAACGGTTGCTGAGCCTCGACGAGCAACAGGTGCGCTTCCGCTACACCGACGACCGCCGCCCCGGCACCTCGCGCCAGAAGACCCTGGTGGCCGCGACGGCATTCATTCGCCGCGTCGCCGCCTGCTGATCCGCCCGAACACAGCCGCGCGCGTGCTCCGCTCCGACCACCTATTCCGACTGTCCTTTCACACCGTCCCGGTGCGCCAAAAAGAACGAGAGGCTTTCTAGCGACACGGTCAGGTCGCCGCTCTTGAGTTTGACCGGTGACGGCACCCGGAGCGCGCCCGGTGAGAAGTTGAGGACCGCCTTGATCCCTGCCTGGACCACCGTGTTGACCACCTGCTGCGCCGACGGCGCGGGGACGGCGATGACCGCGATCGTGATGCCCTGCCGCCGGGCGACGCTGCGCAGCTCGCGGATGTCGTAGATCCGGACGCCACTCCGCGAGAGTCGGCCAACCTTGTCACGGAGGGTGTCGAACAGCCCCACGATACGGAACCCCTCCTGTCTGAACCCCGGATAGCCGGCCAGCGTCAGCCCCAGATTGCCGGCCCCCACGATGGCGACTCTCAGTTTCCGGTCCAGACCCAGGATGGTCCGAAGCCGCTCGCGGAGGTCCTTGACCACGTAGCCGACCCCGCGCACACCCAGGTCACCGAAGTGCGCCAGGTCCTTGCGAATCAGCGACGCGTTGAGACCGAACTGCTCGGCCAGCAGCTTGGACGAGACGGTCTTCACGCCCTTCTCGTCCAGTTCGGACAGAAACCGCGAGTAGAGCGACAGCCGGTTCGTGGTGAGCTCAGAGATCTGGTCGCGCATCGGCGTCTAGACTAGGTCCGGATGCCGGGCCTTCGTGCTTCTCGGGATCCGAATCGTGATGTCCTCGTCGCGGCGCAATGTGGTCACAAGCGTCTCAACCTCCCGCTTTTGTCGAGCGATGACCGCTCGCAATTGTCCTCATGGTGTGGCTCGAAATTGATGACGTCGAACTCGAGGTTGTCGAGCGTGCCCCGCATTCCGTACATGCGATTTTTCGTCTTGACGATGATCTCGTCAAACCCGTTGTCATGCGCCCACGCTTCCTGCTCCTCCGTGAGCGCCCTGAAGAATCCTTTTCCGCGCCAATCGCGACGCGTCCCGCCAATCCAGCTGTACAGCACCCTGCGATCGCGGAACTCGACAGACGGTCCCAGTCGCTCAACGAGGTCGGACAGCGTCACTTCGTTCTCGTCCAACCTCAGCTCATGCGACACCTTGTAAGACACCGGCACGACCGTCGACGGGTCGTTAGGCAGCGGCGCTTCGGCCATCAGGATCTGGTGATCGCGTTCCCGTAGACGCCAAATGACCTCGCTTGCCGTCTTCTTCCGCGGGAACTCTCCGAAGTGTTCCTCGATGTACTCGATCTCCAGGGCCCCCTGCTGCAGGCCATACTGGCGAATGTGATACTCCATACCGTGGCGCGGCGGTCGCCGCAGTCGGCCGGTGCGGAGGCGATCATACACTGACGATCTGCGGGAGCTGCCGACGTCGAGGTCCACGCAGATCCCTTGCTCCATAAGACCCGCATCGCGTAGGCTCACGGTGCAGACACATGAGGACCACGGTGTCGTCACGCCGCATCGAGGACGCGTTGCGGTGGCTGCGGGGTGAGTATCTAGAAGTGCCGTGTCTCGCAGATTCCTTGAGACTTCGACGTGGCGGTCAACTACCCGGTTGGACTAGTCTGCCAAGACGCGTTCGGTAGGGTCTCGACCGTTTTCGTCACGATTCTTCGCCGCACCCGTTAGTCGAGGTTGTAGTGGACGTCTCCTCTCACGATGTTCTCCTTGTTGGTGGTGGCGGTGCGGGTCTTCGCGCGGCTATTGCCGTAGCGGAATCCAACCCCCAACTCAGCGTTGCCGTGGTCTCGAAGGTCTATCCGATGCGGAGCCACACGGTGTCGGCGGAGGGTGGTGCCGCGGGCGCGGTCGCAGAGGACGACAGCCTCGACGAGCACGCCTACGACACAGTTTCCGGGGGCGACTGGCTGTGCGACCAAGACGCGGTCGAACTGTTTGTAGACGAAGCTCCCAAAGAACTACTGCAAATGGAGCACTGGGGCTGTCCGTGGAGCCGGACACCCGACGGACGAATCGCGGTACGGCCGTTTGGCGGCATGAAGAAGAAGCGCACCTGGTTTGCATCGGACAAGACCGGCTTCCACATGCTCCACACGCTGTTCCAGACATCGCTCAAGTACGACCCCATCGTCCGGTATGACGAGTGGTTCGTCACCAAGTTGCTCATCGACGACGGCCGAGTGCAAGGCGTGGTGGCCTTGGATCTGATGTCCGGGAAGATCCAGGCGATCACGGCGAAGTCGGTCATCCTCTGCACCGGCGGCTGCGGGAAAGTGTTTCCGTTCACGACGAACGCCAACATCAAGAACGGCGACGGCATGGCGTTGGCACTCTGGGCCGGTGCGCCTCTGAAGGACATGGAGTTCGTCCAGTACCATCCGACCGGCCTTCCGTTCACCGGCATCCTGATCACGGAAGCCGCGAGAGCGGAGGGTGGTTACCTGGTGAATAAGGACGGATATCGTTATCTGCAGGATTACGATCTGGGCACACCTCATCCCGAACCCGTGCTGCGCTCGATGGAACTGGGTCCACGCGACCGCCTGTCGCAGGCCTTCGTCAAGGAACAGGCACGGGGGCGCACGATCGAAGGTCCGTACGGTCACGTCGTCAACCTCGATCTGCGGCATCTGGGCGAAACGAAGATCGACGCCCGAATCCCGTTCGTCCGAGAGCTCTGCCTCAAGTACCAGAACATCGATCCCGTCCGCGAGATGATTCCCGTCCGACCTGTCATTCATTACGCCATGGGGGGCGTTCATACGGATAACGACGGAGCGACGCCGATCGCGGGCTTGTTTGCCGCCGGCGAGGTCGCGTGCGTCAGCATCAACGGGGCGAATCGACTTGGATCGAATTCTCTGCCAGAGCTGCTCGTGTTCGGAGCCCGCGCCGGGCTCGCGGCGGCATCCTTCGCGTTGGATCAGAAGGAGCCCTCGACTCATGTTGTGGCTCAGGCCAACGATGAACGCCGGCGCCTGGAAGAGCGTTATCTGCGCAAGAGGGGTGGGACCGAACGGATCGCGACGATCCGGAAAGAAATGCAGGCCACCATGGAGGAGGGCGCGGGCATCTACAGAAACAACGATGCGCTCCAGAAATCGACGGACAAGATCCGAGAACTCCAGGATCGCTTCCGTAACGTCCTGATCGAAGACGACAGCCGGACCTTCAACACTGAACTGACCTCGGCACTCGAGCTTGCATACATGCTCGACGTGGCCGCTACGATCGTCCGGTGCGGTTTGAATCGAACCGAATCCCGTGGCGCTCACCAAAGGACCGATTTCCCCGGCCGGAACGACGCCGATTTCCTGGCGCATTCGCTCATCTACCAAAATGAAGATGGCTCGTCCCGAATCGAGTACCTCCCGGTGACCATCACCCGTTGGCCGCCTGCGGAACGAGTCTATGGAAAGTAGGCGCGCATGAAAGACAAGGTCGTCCTCCAGGTCACACGGTACCGGCCCGAGCAGGAAGCGGAACCGACGATTCAAGAGTACGAGGTTGCGTTCACCAAGGACTGGGTTCTCCTCGACGCCCTGAACTACATCAAGGACGAGATCGACGGGTCGCTGTCGTTCCGATGGTCCTGTCGGATGGGAATCTGCGGCAGTTGCGGCATGATGGTCAACGGGGAACCCAAGCTGACCTGTGCGACGTTCGTGTCCGAATACGCGCCCGGTCCCGTCCGCATCGAACCGCTCCGTTATTTCCCGATCGTGCGCGATCTCACGGTCGACATGACGGATTTCATGGCGAAACTCAAAAGCGTCAAGCCGTGGATCATCCGGAAAGACGAAAAGCCCGTCTCAGAGGGAGAGTATCTCCAGAGCCCGGAGGAACTGGACCGCTACAAACAGTTCAGCATGTGCATCAACTGCATGCTGTGCTATTCCGCGTGTCCTGTCTACGGACTGGATTCGACTTTCACCGGGCCGGCTGCGATCGCCCTCGCTCAACGTTACAACATGGATTCACGGGATCAGGGGTCGCCGGAGCGCCTTGACGTGCTCTCGGACCACGATGGAATCTGGGGCTGCACGTATGTCGGCGAGTGCACCAAGGTGTGCCCGAAGAACGTCGACCCGGCCGGCGCTATCCAACAATACAAGTTGACCGCGACCGTGGACTGGTTCCAATCCTTCATCATGCCCCGGGGCGCAGAATGAAGCGTAATCCGGCATACAGAGAGTTTCACCCGCAGTGGTACCGCACGCGTGTGTCTCCCTACTGGTGGCTTTTGCAATGGTCTCACGCGAAGTTCATGCTGCGGGAACTGAGCAGTGTGTTCGTGGCGTACTTCATCGTGATTACGCTCATGCAAGTTCACGCGTTGGGTCAGGGTAGGGCGGAGTACGCTGCGTTTCAGGAGCTCATGACGCATCCCCTCGTTGTTCTCGTGAACATCGTCGCCTTTCTTTTCCTGCTCCTGCACACCATGACCTTTTTCCACCTCACACCCCGAGTGATCGTCCTTCGATTGGGTGGAAAGCGCCTTCCCGACGCCGCGACCATCGCGCCTAGCTACGTGGCGTGGCTCGTGATATCGGGGGTCGTCGCCTGGTTCGTTCTCGGGGGCTAGCATGGCGAAGAGATCCTACGTGGCTTTCTTCTGGTTGCTGTTCGGTGCGGGTGGGATCACAGCAGCTTTCTTCCTCCCCGTGCATGTGTTCCTCTTCGGGCTGGCCTTTCCTCTGGGCTGGATAGAACCGCCCGGTTACGAGAGCCTCCTCGGACTGCTCCAATCTCCGGTGACACGTCTCTATCTGCTCGTCCTCTGCGTCCTGTCGCTCTTTCACTGGGCCCACCGATTCCGCTACGCGCTGTACGACGGCGCACAGATCCGGCATCTGAATGAGGTAATCCTCGTCGGCACCTACGGCGGGGCGGTCACCGGCTCGGTTGTCGCCGCCTACCTGCTGTTCCTCGCGATGTGATCGGCGAAGCGTCGCCCTCCCTGCAGCCTACGCACCGATGATCTTGACGAGCTCTTCAACGGCGACGGCCGACTTCTTCAAGGCGGCATCTTCGTCCGGTGTCAGCGTGATCTGCACGATCTCCTCCAGCCCGTTCGCGCCGAGCTTGCACGGCACGCCGACGAACAGGTCCTGGATGCCGTACTCGCCCTTGAGAAAGACGGAACACGGCAGAATCTTCTTCTTGTCCTTGAGCACCGCCTCCACCATTTCGACGACAGCCGACCCGGGTGCGTAGTAGGCGCTGCCGGTCCCGAGGAGCTTGACGATCTCCGCGCCCCCTTGCGCGGTCCGCTTGACGATCGCGTCCACTGTCGCCCTGTCCATCAGCTCTGTGATCGGGATGCCCGCCACAGTCGAGTAGCGCGGCAGCGGCACCATGGTATCGCCGTGCCCTCCGAGCACAAAGGCGTGCGTGTTCTCGACCGACACGTCGAGCGCTTGCGCGATGAACGCCCGCATTCGCGCCGAGTCGAGCACGCCGGCCATGCCGATGACCCGCTCCCGTGGCAGACCGCTGACGCGGTAGGCGACCTGCGCCATCGCGTCCAGCGGATTCGTCACCGGCATCAGGATGCAGTTGGGTGAGTGCGCCATGACCTGCTCGGTCACGCTCTTGATGATCGCGTGGTTCTTGTGCAGCAGGTCGTCGCGACTCATCCCCGGCTTGCGCGCAAGGCCGGCCGTGATGACGACGATGTCCGACCCGGCGGTGTCGGCGTAGTCGTTCGTGCCGAGCACCCGCGCGTCGGAGCCTTCGACCGGACATGCTTCGAGCATGTCCAACGCCTTCCCCTGTGGGACGCCCTCGAGGACATCGAGCACGACAACGTCGGCCAGCTCCTTGTCCGCGATACTGCGCGCGACTGTGGCGCCGACGTTGCCGGATCCAACAACGGTGACTTTGCGGTTCATTGCGGTCGCTCCTTCGTATGGAATCTCTCGCGTGGTACGCGTGAGGGGTTCGGGTGATGGTTGGAGGCCGAGCGGTAGGAAGAGCGGAAACGAACGCTCACGCTGGGCCGGCCGCGCGGACCTCAGGGCTGACGCCGGCTTCGTAGGTCCGGAAGTTGTCGCGAAACAGATCCGCGAGCTTGCGGGCCGCACTGTCGAACTGCGCCTGGTCCTGCCACGTGTTCCTCGGAGTCAGGATCTCCACTGGCACGTCCGGACATCGAGTCACCGCACCGATGCCGAACAGCGGATCCGGGCTCGTCGGGACGTCGCCCAGCGCTCCAGCGTGGATCGCGTCGAGAATGGCGCGCGTCAACCCCAGTTTGATACGCGAGCCTACACCGGGAGGCCCACCGCTCCAACCCGTGTTGACCAGCCAGACGGATGTATCGTGCTGTCGGATCTTCCTGGCTAACAGCTCGGCATACGTGCCCGGATGCGAGACAAGAAACGGGCCACCGAAACAAGGCGAGAACGTCGCTTGAGGCTCGGTCACCCCCATCTCGGTACCAGCCACCTTCGCCGTGTACCCGCTGATGAAGTGATACATGGCCTGCTCCGGGGTCAAACGGCTAACGGGCGGCAGAATGCCGAACGCATCGCACGTGAGGAAGATCGCGTCGGTGGGATGTCCGGCGACGCATGGGATCTTTGCGTTCTGGATGAAGTCAATCGGATAGGCGCCACGAGTGTTTTGTGTGATCGAGTCATCCGTGAAGTCGACCGAATGGTCATATTCATCGTAGACGACGTTCTCCAGTACCGCTCCGAACCGCAGCGCCTGAAAGATGTCCGGTTCCGCCTGCGGTGTCAGGTCGATGGCCTTGGCGTAGCAGCCACCTTCGATGTTGAAGATCCCCTTGTCGGTCCAGCAATGTTCGTCGTCACCGATGAGATGACGTTTCGGATCAGCAGACAAGGTCGTCTTGCCGGTCCCCGAGAGCCCGAACAACACCGAGGAACGGCCCGTCGCCTTGTCGGCCGTCGCTGAGCAGTGCATCGAGAGCACCTGACGCCGGGGCATGAAGTAGTTCATCATCGTGAAGACGCCCTTCTTCATCTCACCGGCATACTCGGTGCCCAGGATCACCAGTTCCCGGGTCTCGAGATTCAACTCGACGCTGGTCTTGGAGGTCATGCCGGTCGTGTGCCGGTTCGCTGGGAATTGTCCCGCGTTGAGAATCACAGCGTCCGGGCGACCGAAGTCCTCCAGCTCCCTCCGGGTGGGCCGAATGAGCATCGTGTGCATGAAGAGCGCATGATAGGGCAGAGAGCAGATCACGCGAACCTTCAACCGATAGTCCGGATCCCAGCCGGCATAGGCGTCCACGACGTACACCGTGCCACGGGTGTTTAGAAAGTCGATCGCCCGTTCTTTGCTGATCTGGAACGTCGCGTCCTCGATCGGCACATTCACTGAGCCCCACCACACGTGCTCGGCCGAATCCGGGTGCTTCACCACGCGCTTGTCTTTGGGTGACCGGCCGGTCTTCGTCCCCGAATAGGCAATCAACGCGCCGGAATCGGCAATGACGGTGTCGCGCTCAGCTCGAATGGCGTGCTGGTACAATCGGGCCGGTGGAAGATTCCGCTGGATGTCTTCAACCGTGATGCCCTGGTCGAGAAGATTGAACTGGGACATGACAAAACTCTCCAGGGGCTCGTCGCGAACGACGGGGGTGCACAACGTGACTGCTGCGAGGCCTAGCGCTAGCTGAGAACCAAATTGTACCGCAGGATGTGGGGCGTCTGAGGATGTCGCGTCCCGACCGCTCCCCGTAAGGTCCAAGAACTCGAACGACCGATCGGACGTCGCGCTTGGCCGTCGAACAACTGTCTCGCGACCTTACTCAGACCGTGCCGGCATCAGCTCCCAGTAGAGGTGTCCACCGGTCGCCACGCCGTCCTCCACGCGCGGGCGTCCACCCAAGCGCAAGACGTCGCCATCGAGCTGATAGAGCCGCACCCCGTCGGTCGGTTCGCTTGGCCGCGACCGCCCTTCCTGATGGTGAATCACATAGGGCGGGTCGGCATTTTCGTACACCGTAAACGTGCCGAAGTACCCACCATAGGTCTGATAGGCATCCAGCGCCTCATCGGGTGTCGATGTCGCGCCGGCGTAGCCCGCACGGCCCTCTCGTGGCGTCAGGTGCACCATCATGTGCCCGGTGGGCGTGTAGATGATGTAGGACCCGGCTCGGCTCTCGTTCCGCTGGTCGTGGCTGACCAGCTGCCTATCCCGCGCTGAATACCGGTCGGTATACAGGAGCTGACGGAACCCCACGAACCGTTTCGCTTCTTCGGAGAGCTCCGCGTCGGGCAACCGCTGCCAGACGACTTGTCTGGTGGCGTGCGTCTTGCTCCCGTCGGCCGCGGCCGGTGTAAGGATGAGTCGGTCGCCTTCGAAGTGGTAATAGCGCTTGGCATCGAGCTCACCGGACGGATTGATCGTGGCAAGCCGGTGATGGACGAGGTACTTCCCGTCCTCGTCCTCATGCGTGCTGAACGGGCCGTAGTAGGCCGTGTAGCCCTGGAGCGCCGTCTGGGCCTCTTCTGGTGTCGGCTGGGTGTCGGCGAACGGCATTCTGCCCTTCGGCATCACGTTCACACCCATATGACCGGTGTCGCTGTAGGTGATGTATCCGACGGCGTTGAGCCCCTCCACCGCCTGCCAGCTGCCGTCCGCGTTCTTCGTGCGGCGGCCGACGATCTGATAGGTCCCGACAACCTGTGCGCGCTCGCTGTCGGCCTGCGCTGCAGCTTCGCTCGACGCCGAACTGGCAGCCGCAGGTCCACCCTCCGCTGGGAATCCGTGCACCGCGGACAGGCATACGACCGCTGCAACGATCCCGGCACTTCTGATTAGGCTCACGATGCGCCTCCTTTCGGACGACACGATCATGGAAGCAACGACTCTTCTGCGTGGGAGTCGCAGCATACCACTTCCCGCTCCGCGTCTTGCACTCACAGTTCTGCCGTGAACCCGGGCCGAGCTATCTCCTCCGACCTTCGCATAAAACTAGCGGTCCTGTTGGATCTGCTGAATTGGGCCGGTAGCGCCCCTACCGTGTTGGTGATATAAGGGCGGCACGGACGGCCACGCGGATAAAGGCGCCGTCCGACGGCATCGAGGAGTGCACATCATGTCTCAGGGAACCCGCGTCGGCGGATCGCGTTGGCCGGGAGCGGATTTCGTCGCGGCGGCAGTCCGGCTCGCGGTCGCCGTACCGATCCTGATAAGTGCCTCGACCGGCGCACCGGGTGTCGCCGTCGCTGCGGCGCAGCCCCCGTCGACGGACGGGGCCTTCACCACGGACCAGGCGGCCAGCGGCTGGTCGGTCTACGGCGTGCAGTGTGAGGAATGTCACGGACCGGCCCTGGAGGGGATGGAAGCCCCGCCGCTCTCGGGCGTGGGTTTCCTGAACAGTTGGGCGGGACAGACGACCGATGAGCTGTTCGCCTACCTGCGCGACGAGATGCCTCCAGGGCAGGCCGGCTCGCTCAGCGATCAGTCCTACGTGGATCTGGTGGCGTATCTGCTGGAGTCGAACGGCGCCGTGCCTGGTGAGCGCACCCTGGCCGCGGATGCGGGAGTGACGATCGGCGACGCGGCGGACATCTCCGAGGCGCGCCGCGCGGCGCGAGCGGGCGAGCGGCTGCGGCGGCGATCGTCGCGGTTCGTCAACCAAGAGGTGCCGCACGAGCTGACCCCGGTGACCGACGCCATGCTCGCGGACCCGCCGCCGGGGGACTGGCTGAGCTGGCGCCGCACGCGCAACAGCCACGGCTACAGCCCGCTCGATCAGGTGACGCGCGCCAACGTCGCCGATCTGACGCTCGCATGGTCGATCGCGATCCGGCCGGGCAACCACCAGACGACGCCACTGGTGCATGACGGCGTGATGTTCCTCGCCAATCCGGGGAACGTGGTGCAGGCGATCGATGCGGCGACCGGCGACGTGATCTGGGTGTACCGCGCGCGGCTGCCGGAGGACGCGCGAGCCGGCGCCACCCGCACACTGGCGCTCTACGATGACAAGCTGTTCCTCGCCACGGCCGACGCCGCGGTCGTCGCCCTCGACGCGCGCACCGGCGCGGAAGTGTGGCGGACGGTCAAGACCGACTACACGCAGGGCTTCCGGCAGAACGCCGGCCCGGTCATTGCCAACGGGGTCGTCATCACCGGCACCAACGGCTGCGAGCGATACACGGAGCAGAGCTGTTTCATCACCGGCCACGATCCGGACACCGGCACGGAGCTCTGGCGGACATCCACGATCGCGCTGCCGGGCGATCCGAACGACGCGTCATGGGGTGATACGCCGCCGTACCTCCGCGCCGGCGGCGACGCCTGGATCCCGGGCAGCTACGACCCCGACCTCGGTCTCTTCTACATCGGCACGGCGCAGGCAAAGCCGTGGGTGGCGGCGAGCCGCGGCATGACGACGCGACAGGACGCGCTCTACACCAACTCGACGCTGGCGCTGAACCCGAGCACCGGACGGGTGCAGTGGTACTTCCAGCATGCGCCCGGCGAGACGCTCGACCTCGACATCGTGTACGAACGCGTGCTGGTCGATGCCGACGGCGAGAAGTGGCTCTTCACGATAGGCAAGGACGGCATCCTCTGGAAGCTCGACCGGAAGACGGGCGCGTTCGTCGCCCTGCGCGAGACGGTCCACCAGGACATCTTCGGGTCGATCGACCGGACCACCGGCGAGCTGACCTACAGAGAGGACCTGCAGGACATCGCCATCGGCGAGCGGGTGTTCGCCTGCCCCAGCCTGCTGGGCGGCCACAACTGGCAGGCATCGGCCTACCATCCGGGCGCCGGCGCCCTCGTCATCCCGCTCCACCAGGCGTGCATGCACCTGACCGGGCGCGATGTGGAGTTCATCGAGGGGGGCGGCGGGACGGCCGGCCGCTACGAGCTGCTGAACATGCCGGGCAGCGACGGCAACGTCGGGAAGCTGGCCGCCTACGACGTGCGGACGATGGAGGAGCTCTGGAGCCACGAGCAGCGAACGCCGTTCCTGACGTCCGCGTTGACGACGGCGGGCGGATTGGTCTTTGCCGGTGACGGCGCCCGCTACTACCGGGCGTTCGATATCGAGACGGGCGACGTGCTCTGGGAGACGCGTCTCGCCGCGTCGGCGCACGGGTACCCAATCACCTACGAGGCCGGCAGACGGCAGTTCATAGCCGTCCCGGCTGCGCTGGGGGGCGTCTTCCGAAGTCTCACGGCGACGCTCAGCCCGGAGATCTACCAGCCCGAAGGGGGAAACGCGATCTTCGTCTTCGCTCTGCCGGAGTGAAAGTCCGGCCGAACTCGGCGACACCACGCGGGGTCCTTGAGCGCCCTCAGCGAGCCTCGTCCGGGAGCCCGTCATAGCCGGGCTCCAACTGGGCGCCGAGGGTGTTCTGGAGCATCGCCAGCTGCGTGTAGTTGCCGACGATCAGCACGACCTCTCGCAGTTGACTCTCGCTGTACCGCTGCGCGAGTGTGTTCCACGTGGCGTGGGACACGAAGCGGCTCGTGTGGAGCTCGTCGGCCGCCCGCAGCAGAGCCGCGTCGAAGTCGCTCCATCCGGCCGCATCGGGACCCCTGGTGATTCTGCCGATCTCCCCTTCTGTGAGGCCAGCGTCCTGGCCGATGACGTCGTGACGTCCCCAGATGTAGTCGCCTCGGTTCAGCCACGCGGTGCGCAGGATGGTCAGCTCCCGATCGCGGGTGGGGATCGTGGGGTTCTGAACGAAGTGCCCGGTGTACGCCCAGTACTTCTGGCACGTGTCGATGTTGTCAGGGCACAGTGACCTCATCTCGCTCGCTCCTTGAAGATCGTCCGGCAGAGCGATCCGCGGACTGGAGAGTCGGTCGAACGCCTCGACGCGCTCCTGCGCGTACCCAACGTGCGATGCGAGCGCACCAGCGATGAAGGTCACGCGGATCACAACTGTGAGCCGTCTCATCGGACACCTCCCTAAACGCTTGGATGATGCGGACACGAGAGGCGATCATATCCGGGAGACGCAAAGCAACGCCGTAGATTTCGCCGCGGTCCGTGAAACCCAGCTACTACGGCTAGGTCATGAATCCCCTCCAGCGGGTGTCCACCCAACCCCGGCAAGCTCAGTGTGCTTGGACGACCTTGAGCCAAGGGAGAGTGCTCATCTCGCCGAGCGTCGCCCTCCCGCGCAACCTCTGGCGATCTCCGTATATGATCTGACGCCGTGCTCGACGGCCCGTGGGAGATGCGCCCTGACGAGATCTCGGACAACGCACGCGCCACCACACGAGCCCCTCACCGAGGGTCCTGTGCCGGTCTCCGTCGACCGCCAGCACATCGCGTGGCTGGGCACCCTGCCGTTTCTTGGTGTGCACCTCGCGTGTCTCCTCGTGTTCTGGACGGGGATCAGCCCCGTGGCCGTGGCCATCGCCGCCGCGACGCTGCTGCTGCGCATGTTCGGTCTCACCGCCGGCTACCATCGCTACTTCTGCCACCGGGCGTTCAAGACCACTCGTGCGTTTCAGTTCGTGCTCGCTTCGCTCGGCGCGGCAGCGGCGCAGATGGGTCCGCTCTGGTGGGCGGGCCATCACCGCAGCCATCATCGCCACAGCGACACCCACGCCGACGTGCATCCACCCTCGGTCAAGGGCTTCTTTTTCGCCCATGCGGGCTGGCTCATGCGCCGCGAAAACCAGCCGACAAAAATGGAATGGGTCCGTGATCTCGCGAAGTTTCCCGAGCTACGCTGGCTGGACCGCAACCACTACGTCGCCCCGATCGCCCTGGGGATCGCGCTCTTCGCGCTCGGCGCGTGGCTCCAGGGAGCCCATCCCGCGCTTGGCACGAGCGGTGGGCAGCTGGTCGTCGTGGCACTGTTCTGGAGCACGACAGCCCTCTACCACCTGACGTTCGCCGTCAACTCGCTCGGGCATCGATACGGAAGTCGTCGATACGACACCGACGACGAAAGCCGCAATCTGTGGTGGCTCGCGCTGATCACCGCGGGGGAAGGGTGGCACAACAACCACCATCGCTACCCCGCGTCCGAACGACAGGGATTCTATTGGTGGGAATGCGACGTCACCCACTATGCGGTCGTCGTCCTTGGCTGGCTCGGGATCGTGTGGGAGGTGCGCGGGCCCGCGCCGGCCGTGCTCGAAGAAGGGCTTCGAGAAGAGGCCTAGCAGGCTGCTAGAAGGATTCGACGCGACTGCCCCCTCTTACCTGTGAGGCGCGACAGCCGGGAGTCGGCACACGCGCATCACCAGAAGGGAGCAGTCCCCGTGATCCGCAACATTTCGTCAGGGAAACACCCGTCCTCCGCCGTCGGCCTGGCGGTCGTCATGATCGCGGCCTCGGCCACCGCGGTCGAGGCGCAGTCCTCGCGACCCTTCGAGCCCGGAAACCGGCTCGTCAACATCGCCGTCGGGCAGCAGTTCTCCCTCCAGGAGAACGAGTCCCAGGACAATGACAGCGAGCGTGAGGAGAGCGAAGGGTTGACGTTCGGCGGAAGCTATCAGCATTTTCTGACACCGCGTGTCAGCCTGGGGGCCGCCGTTCATTACAGCCCCTCGTCCGGGGAGATGGAGGGCGGCGGCGACGACGATGATGGTGAGAACGGCGACAACGGCAACAACGGCGCTAATGACGACGACGGCGAGGATGGCAACGGCCGCGTCAATGTCCTTTACGTGACCGGCGGCATCAACTACCACCTCAGGAGCGGTGGTCGGTTCATTCCATACGTCACCGTGGGCGGCGGTGTCGTGAGCCTGCGGGCCACCGGCGCAGGGACCAACTCCAAACCCGCCGGGATGATCGGTGCCGGCGTCCTCTTCGCCGTCACGGACAGCCTGCTGTTGCGGGCGGACCTGCGCGACTACCTCTACTCGGGCGCGAACCTGGGTGCCACGTCCGTGACGCCGGGCGGATCCAGCTCAATGGTGAACGACCTCTCGTGGACCGGCGGGATCTCCTGGCGCTTCTAGGGGCGATCTCAGAACTCGACGACGAGACCCGCTGATGGTAGGCGAGGCAGCATGGCGCGGGTGACATCCAGGGCCTCCCCGGTGTCCGGACGGACGTGACCGGTGGCCGCCCCGAGATTGGTGCGGTTCAGGACGTTCAAGACTTCCGCGAACAGGGTCACCCGGCGTCCAGCCAGCGTGAAGGTGCGGCTCGCGCGCACGTCCAGCCGCGCATAGGCCGGCAGCCGCGTTTCGTTCCGGCGCTCCGCCACGAACAGCCGGTCACCGCGGGCATCGAGATAGCCGGGGATGGGGAAGTTACTCCCACCGCGGATGTTGGCGGCGAGCACGGTCCGATCGCCAAGTCGATAGACGCCGGACAGTGTGATGGCGTGGCGTTGGTCGAAATCTCCCCAAAAGGACTCTCCGTCCGTGGCGTCGGTGTAGCGCGCCTTGCCGAACGAATACGCCAGCCACCCGGCGAGCCCGGTCGGGCTGCGGCGCTCGAACAATAGCTCCAGACCCCGCGCCGACCCGCTGAGCGCATTGAGCGGCCAGCCGGCGCCACGTGAGTCGAACACGCGTCCGCCGACGAGACGGGGATACACGCTGCGCGCGAACAGCACATCGCGCTCCTCTCGCCAGAAGACCGTCGCCTGCCAACGAAGCGACGCGCCGAGCCGCCGCTCGACTCCAAGATCGAGGTTGGTCGCCTGCTCGGGGCGCAGATCCAGGAGACCCGACCCCTCGAACGCCGGCTGGAACTCCGGGAACTGGTGGGAGACGCTCGCGCCGGCCTTCAGCGTCCAGTCGGGGGCCATCGCCCACTCGGTCAGCACCCATGGCGAGATCGCGCGCCGCGCGACCGACGTCGAGTCCTCCACGCGGACCCCCGGCGAGATATCGAGCCGCGACGTCGGTGACCAGGCCACGTGCACATATCCCGAACGCAGCCATGACGATCCGACGCGTCCATCCGCCGGTGGCAGGACGAGGCTCTGGTCGAGCGCGAGCAGCGCCGATGATGGCCGGACCGTCCGCAGGCGCTGAACCTGCCCCCCGGCCTCCAGCATGCCGCCCCCAAGAGTCCGGAAGAGATCGGCCCGATACGACAACTGGCGATGCGCGCTAAGGCCAACCGCGCTACCCACCGGCGTCTCGCCGATGAACCGGTGATCCACCAGATAGGCGCGCTGACTCAGCACCGTGTCCGCGCCGAGCGTCGAACGCCAGCCGAGGTTGACGACCGCGGTTCGATTGGTGCCCTCGCCAAACTCGTGTGTCGGTCGATCGTCGAACTCGTCGAATGCGGAGCGACCGCCGAGCATCGTGACACTGAGCTGCTGGGTCGAGGTCACGTCGTAGACGAGCTTCGCGAGACCGTCCGCAAACCCGAACACCGGTGCGTTCGACTCGCCACGCCGCCTGATGGGCCAATCGAGATAGCTCTGCCGGACCGAGGCAAGCCACGAACCGCGACCCGACGTCCCCACCGGTCCTTCGGCGGTCAGCGCCGCGTTCAGTCCACCCAACGCACCGCGTACACGGGTCGTGTCGCGCGACCCCTCTCGCAATGTGAGGCCAAGTTGCGCGCCGAGGATGTTGCCGTGTCGCTGCGGCTGGGCCCCGACGTAGAGCGTCGCCGACTCGAGCAGGTCGCCGCTAAACATGGCCAGCGAACCCATGTCGCCGCGTCCGGGCGCGGTGTGGCGTAGCCACGGCGTGGCCACGCCATCGATGACCACGCCCAGGTGTCGATAGGGGCTCCCGCGCACGGAGAACTCGGCTTGGAAGTCGTCGGTCGCGGCCACGCCGGGGAGCGTCTGCACGGCCCGCATCGGATCCTGCGCCAGCACGCCCGTCAATTCCCGCAGCTCGCGCGCGTCGAGGGTGGTCCGGCCCGCCGAGGTCGGCTGCGCTGTGCCCGACCGCCCCGGCAACACGGTGAGCTGCTCGCGGTATGTGACGGGAAGGCGCGAGAGCGCGACGTCGAACGTCGTCGCGCGCGTGGATCGTTCGTCGAGCGCGCGCGTCGCCGGCGTATACCCGTCCATCGAGACGCGAAGCGTGTCAGCGGCCGAGCCAACGCCGGCGAGGTGGAACCGCCCGTCCTGGTCGGTGCGTGCCCACGTGTCGACACCCTCCACCTGCACACGTGCGTCCCACAGCGGGTTCCCGGTCGCGGCGTCCACGACGCGCCCTCGGATCGCACGCAGCACCTGACGACGCGCCTGTGGCGCCTCGGGCTTCGCCGCTGGCTTGCGGGTGACAAGAATCATCCCCCCCGGTCCGGTTGTCGCCTCGAGGCCATGGGGATCCAGCAGCTGATCGAGGAGCTTCCGTGGAGTCGCCGCGTCGGTCACCACGTCGACGCGCATGTCCGGCGTCACGATCTTCGAGCTGAAGACCAGACGGAGACCGTCGGCCTGGAGCGCGCGCAGCACGTCCGTCAGTGGACGGCCGTCGTATCGCGCTGACCCGGACTGGGCGCGCGCCGGCGCCGGCGCTGCCATGACGCAGAGCGCCAGCGCGACGATGGGCGCGATGCCGGTCCGGGCGGTCACCGGCGCTCCACCTGGTCCATTTCCATGGCCCCGGACACCACGATCTCGCCGTTGTCGAAGTGGTGCTCGAGACCGCTCGACGTGAGCATCACCGCGACGGCCTCACGCGGCGGTAGGCCGGCGACGGAGCCATGCATGACGCTGTCCGCGGCATAGCGTGCCAGCGGTGGGTCGGCGTAGCGCACCCTCCAGCCATGCTCGCGCGACACCGCCTCGAGAAACACGGCCAGCGGCTGGCCGTCGGTCTCGATCGGCGGCGCGAGCCTCGCCGTCCAGTCCCACTCCGGGCCAAACGGCGCGACGGCTTCGCTGATGGCGCTATCGGCCATCACGGTCAGCTCGGTCCCACGATGCGCGGACATCGCGCGATCCCCTTGGCGCACCTCGACGATGCCGTCTCGAACGCGGACCCGGGTCGATGCCTCGTCGACGCGCACTTCGAACTGGGTGCCGATATCGCGCGCGGTCCCCAGCGGGGTTCTCACCTCGAGACCGCCCGCCGCCTCGCCGGAGTCGATGTAGACCGCGCCTGCGACGAGCTCAATGACGGCGGCCGAGTCCAGGCGCGCCCGGGTGTCGGTATCGAGACGCAATGACACACCGGTCGTCAGACGCAGCGCGGCGCGAGCGTTGGCTCCGGTCGCCACCCACTCGCCGGCCTGCACCGACGCCGAGGCGGTCAGCCTCCGGGGCATCGTCGGGTGGGCCGGGTCGGCGGATCCGGCCGATCCGGCCGTGAGCGCCTCCACTGTTCCCTCCGTCCGCTCCAGCAGGGCGACGGTCGCCGCGGACGCTGGCACCGGAACGCGGTCCGGTCGACCGACGCCAACCGCAATCATCACGACGGCGGCCGTCGAGAGCAGTGTGATGCCGATCGCCATCCGTCGGCGCGAGGTGCGGCGACGGACGTCGGCACGCCAGGCGTCGCGGACCGAGTGCTGGACGCGTGCCGAACGACTGCCGGCCACGTCGAGACGCGGACCGGCAGCGCGCAGCAGGCGTCCAAGCTCGTCCTCGGAGCTCGCCGGCGCGTCGTTCCGATCGCGGTCGATCATGCACGCCCCCGAGACGCCGAGGCGTGGCTCGCGAGGTGAGAAAGACCGGTGTCAGACACGAGCGCAAAGCCCTCACGGAAGGCGCGACGCGCGCGCGACAGCGTCGATTCCGCAGCCTTATAGGTGATGCCGAGGCGAGCGGCGATCTCGGTCACCGACAGGCCGTCGATGTACTTCCACTCCAGCGCGTCGCCATACCGACCCGGGAGATGGTCGAGGGTCGCCTGCACGAGCCCCGACAACTCTCGACGGCGCAGCTCGGATTCGGGGTTCTCGCCGAACGCCGCGAGCGCGTCCAGCGCCGCTCGCATCGGAGGAGCGTCGTCGGCGAGAGGCACCTCGGCGACCCTCCCGTTCCGGGCGCGCCAGGCCGCGATCTCCCGGCGGCACAGGGTACACATCCAGGTAAAGAGGGCCGCTTCGCCGCGATAGGTGTGGAGCTTGCGGAGCGCGCGTATCAGGGTCGCCTGGGTGATCTCCTCAGCGGCGTCCTCGTTACCTCGCAGCCGAACACAGGCGAAGCGAAACAGTCGAGGGAAATAGCAGGCGAAGAACTCCTCGAACGCCGCTTCGTCGCCGGCGAGCAGCCGGCGTGCCTGAGCGAGATCGCCCATACCCCCCATGTTAGAGGAGCGGGGCGGGAGAATCCTTCGCGACGTTTCGGGGCCGGGCCAACGGTGTCGCTCTCCGACGCCCCGCACGAAGGATTCACGTCGACGGGCCGTCTAACGCGCAGCGATGAGGACGAGCGTGACGGCAGCATTGCGACGGAGCATCTGGCAAATCGGGCTCGTGGCTGCCCTTGGTCTCCCGGGCACCGACGCCAGCGCGCAAACCAACCACCCCGCAGTCGACGCGAGCGAGCCCGACCAAGGGCCTGGAACAGTCGCGGCCCAGGGCCTGGAACGGTCCGGCCGCCCGTTCTTGCGCGACGTGGTCGGTGATGCGGCGGCACTCTTCACGTCGACGCCCGCCCTCCTCCTGCTCGCTGGGGGGCTTGGCCTGAGCGCCGCAGTCCACCCGGCCGACCGCACGGTGGCGGCGAACGCATTCGGCGCACGGCCGCGCGACGGCGGGACCGTCGACCGCTTCTTCGAGGCGGGCGACCGGGTCGGCTCGTGGGAGATCCAGGTGGGCGGTCCACTCGTGCTGTACGGCGTTGGCGCACTATCCCGAAAGCCGGGGGCGGCGCGTCTCGGGAGGGACTTGCTGCGGGCGCAGCTCGTCGCCGCCGGAATCACCCAGACCATCAAGCGATCGGTCCGCCGCCTGCGGCCCGACGGTGTGGGCGAGACGTCCTTTCCGTCGGGTCACACGTCGGCCACGTTCGCGACCGCGACAGTCCTGCATCGCCGGTACGGATGGAGAGCCGGAGCCGCGGCGTACGCCGTTGCAACATGGGTGGCGATGTCCCGGGTACACGAACAGCGGCACTGGCTCAGCGACTTACCGTTCGGCGCGAGGATCGGCATCGCGGTGGGACGCATTGCGACCCGAGAGCCACGCCGTTGGACGGTGACCCCGCTGCTGCTGCGCGGGGGCGGCGGCGTGCAGATCTCGATGCTCCCGCGGGTACGGCCGCGCACGGTGCGAGGCGACCCATCGTGACGGGCGCTGGCGTCACGAGGCACGGCGCGCGCACACCGGTCTCGACCACGCGCGCGGTCTTCCTCGCGTTCGCCCTGTCCGTCAGCGCTGCGGCACACGCGCAAGACCCGCTGGACCCCAACGCGCTAGCCGACGCGACGCCTGACTTCGAGCTCGCCGACGGTCGGATCGGATTGGGAGCCGACTTCACGTTCGCGGGGGTCCACGACGAGGCGCAGCGGGCCGCCATGGGGCGAGAGCGACAGATCGCCGTGGCCTACGCCATTCTTGCGCTCCGCGCGTCGGTCAGCGAGCACGTGACGTTCCGGGTCGAAGCGAATCCGGCGCAGAACGACCGCGTGCCCGTGCCCTACACGCCCCTTCCCAGCGACCGCCGCACCTACTTCTTTCCCAATCAGCCCGAAGGCCGCGGCGCGGTCTCGGATCCGGCGGGCTTGTACAAAGTCGACTACTACAAGCACCCAGGGCTCGACCCGATCATTCAGCAGAACGCGCTCCGTCTCGCCTACATCGACCTGCACACCGTGGACCGACGGCTCGGGTTGAGGGTGGGGCGGTTCGTGTTGCCACGGGGCCTCGGACTCGGCAGGGCGACCTGGTTCTCTGCCAAGGACCTCAGTCACATCCAGGCGATCGATCTCGCCGCGGACAGCGGCGCGATGCTCTACTACGGTTCGGACGCGGTCCGCGTGTCGGTTGCCGGAGTCACCGGCAACAGCAACCCGTATCACGACTACGGCTACTTCGACTTCACCGACCCGACCGAGGACAAGAACTCGGCTTTGGGCCTGGTGGTCGCCGGGCGGGCCCACCTCGGGCGAGTGACCGCTGGCACCAGCTACCAGTGGAATCGGATCAACTCGCGTATCGAGGACGCCACGACCCTCCAGCTCTCCAAGCGCAACGACAACGCCGTCACGGTCTTCGGGAGCGTGCAAGCGAACGCGTTCGTTCGCCTGTTCGGGCAGTACTCGCGATACACATGGGGCCTGGCCGCCAGCTCCGCCGAGCTCCTCGCCGGTCCACCGATCACGACGCCAATCGTCAAGACTGGTACCAACGTCGGTGTCGCACTCATCTCGCCCGAGACGCCGATTGGGCGGTGGGGCGCGTCCGTTCTCTACGAAGACCTGTCACGCGACGATTCGTTGGTGGCGTGGGCGAGCGCGCAAGGGCTGTTTGGCGTCACCCTCGGGGCGCGGGAACGGTCCACGATCGTCAAGGTCTACCACCCGCTCAACGACAACGTGACCGCCTTCTTCTTCCTGAACCGCCTCGCGAATCCGTTCCCCGAGCTGTCGGCGCTCCGGCCCATCTCCGGGCCGCTCGCGAACCGCGCCGTCAGCGGCACGAAGGTCGGCTTCGGTCTGCGGCTCCGCATCGGCGGCGGCGGAGAGCATGCGTCGCGCTAGTGTCGTGTCTCGCAGATTCCTCGGCAGTTTCCGGGCGGGGCATCCTCGGGGCGGCGCGGTCGTCCTGCTTGCCGGCGCCCTGGTCCTCGTCATCGTCGTCGGTGCGGTCACCGAGGCAGCCGCGCAGACGCCGGCGCCGGCCGACCGGCGGGTCGTCATCGGGACGAGCCTCGGCGTGCAGTTCGTCAGAGACGCCATTCGGAACACGATCGAGTTCGAGCTGTTTCAGGAACGCGGCGAGTTCGCTGCCAACTACGACATCACGACCGACACCGCCTTCGACGTCACGGCCGCGGTCCGACTGTGGAAACGATTCGGGCTAGGTGTCGAGCTGTCACATTTCTACACGCTGACGACCGCCGCGCTCCAGGCCGACGTGCCGCACCCGTTCTTCTTTGGCCTCCCACGCTCGACCAGCGGGTCGGCCACCGGGGTCACCCGCCGCGAGCTCGCCGTCCACATGCAGGCCCATTACTGGCACGTCGTCACCGACACCCTCCTGGTACGCGGGTTCTTCGGTCCGACCGTGTTCAACGTCGGGCACGATCTCGTGACGGCGATCGAAACACAGGAGGTCGGGTTTCCGTTCGAGCAGGTGACGCTCACCGGTCATACGAAGCAGCGACTGTGCCAGTCCGCCCCCGGCTTCAATCTCGGTCTGGACATCGCGTATTTCGGTCTCCGCGAGCGGGGCTTTCTCGGCCGCTCGCCCCGCCTCGACCACATCGCCCTGGCGTTCGTCCTGCGGTATAGCCGCGGGACGTCGGCCGTCATGTTGGACGGAGGCTTTCAGCCGTCGTTCGAGTTGGGTGGGACGCACCTCGGCGCTGGACTCCGCGTTGGGTTCTAGTGTTTGGCTTTGCGATTGATGAGGCCGACGAGTATTCCCGCAATCGCAAAATGCAGTGTCCCCAAGGCACCCTGGATCACAACCCACGTCCCCACCGAGGGCACGGTGAATCGACTGGGAATATCCAAGGCTACGAATGGAACGACGAGCAACGCGGTCAGTAGTCCGAACTTGAGTCCCCCCATGACGGGCGCCCCCTGAACGTTGGTCATGGGATACAGGATCGCAAAAGCAACGCCAGTGACGAGCGTCGCGGGCATGCCCAGGTAGATGAGTGGGGCGTCCCGCATCGTTGCGATCGACGCGAAATACTCTCCCGCAAGGACGAACCCCACCATCCCTTGAATGACGAAACTCGAGATAAAGAACGCAACGGCCCCGAGCGCGATTCTTGTGTAGTTCATGCGCCATTGTGGGCGGATCGGTCGCCCCGAAGCTAGGGCAGCCCGATGCTGGCTCCGCGCCGCTTCGACCGGCAGCCGATACGATACGTAGGCGCCGCATGCCGCGCGCCAGCAGGGCAGATCCATGGCAGGTGACGAGACGGGTGTCGACGAGTTGCCGGTGGGGCCGGTGCTGAGCTGGGCGCACAGTGTTCAGGCCGGCCCGCCGCACGTGGGCGGAAAGGGCTGGAACCTGGGCCGCCTGGCCCGGTACGGCTTCCGGGTGCCGGCGGGGGGCGTCCTGACCGCCGCGACCTATGAGGCGCTCGTGGCCCGGCCCTCGCTGGCCGAGCAGGTCGCCGCTCTGGCCGCCGTCGAGGCCGACGCGGTCGACGAGGATGCTGTCCGAGAACGCCTCGATCGGCTGCGCGAGGCGATTGCGTCCGAGGCGCTTCCGGATGAAACCCGGCTCGCGATAGGCGCGTTCCTGCGACGGGCCGGCCTCGACGATCGGCCGGTCGCCGTGCGGTCGAGCGCCGTCGCCGAGGACGGCGCCGGCACCGCCTTTGCCGGGATCCACGACAGCGTGCTCGGGGTCGTCGGTGCCGACGCGGTGTGCGCCGCGGTCCTACATTGCTTCGCCTCGCTCTGGACTCCGCAGGCGGTCGCCTACCGGAGACACTTCGGCGTAGCCGACGATGCGACCCCGTGCGCGGTGGTCATCTGCGATCTGATCGGCGACCCCACAGAGGGATCGATCGCCGCGGGCGTCGCGTTCTCTTGCGATCCGGTGACGGGGGAGCGGGGCGTCGTCACCATCAACCTCGCGGCGGGCGCCGGTGAGGCTGTGGTCGGCGGCGGTGTCAACCCACAGCAGTACGCGGTCAGGCACGGCGGCCGGACGCGGCACGTCGAGCGGACCGACGCGATCGGAGCACCCGCCGTGCTCGACGACCAGCACATCGACACCCTGGCGCGGCTGGTCTTTCGCGTGCATTGGGCGCTGGGAGACGGCGACGTGCCGCAAGACGTCGAGTGGGCCTGGGACGGCAACGACTTCTGGCTTCTCCAGGCGCGTCCGGTGACGCGGATACCGCGGTGGACCTTTCCCGGCGTCCCCACTCGCACGACGACCTGGTCGAATGCGAACGTCCGCGACTCGTTTCCCCGACCGCTGACGGTGCTGACCTGGTCGTTCGTCGACGCCAGCGCCCAGGCGATCGTCTATGCCTCGCTGCAGGTCGCCGGGTACCCGCTGCCCGCCGGCATGGAGGTGATGCGTCGGTTCGGGGGCCGTCCTACTTCGACCTCGACAGCCTGCAATGGAGTCTCTTCGACGCGGTCGGCATCCCCCCGGGGAGACCAACCGGGCCATGGGCGGGTTCCAGCCAGAGATTTCGGTCCCGGCGGGCAACCCCACGCGCGGGCGCAGCGGGCGCGCCCGGCTGTGGCGCCGCCTCCGGCTCGCCCGGTACCTGTGGAACTTTCATCGCAGAGCCGCGCCACGCATCGCAGCGATGATCGAGCGCGCCCGGCAGTCGCGTGCGACCGATCTGTCGACGCTGAGCGATGCCGCGCTGCAGGACGAGTCGCAGCGGGTCCAGGACATGGGTCTCGACTACCAGCCGGTGCTGCAGATCGCGGCGACCTACTACGGCGCCTGGATGAACGCGATGCAGGACGTCCTCGAGCGCGCGACCGGCGATCGCGCCCAGACCCTGGTCGGCCGGCTCCCTGGACGACTTCGGTCACCGGGCGGTGTTCGAGATGGAGTTCGCGAGTCCGCGCTGGTCGGAGGACCCGTCGTATTTGCTCGAGCAGATCCAGTTTCACGTCGAGCATCCCGATCTGGGCGACCAGCGCGCTCATGCCGTCGACGTGCGCCAGCGCGCGGAAGCCGGGTTAGCCGACGTGCCGGCCTACGCCCGACCGATCGTCCGGTGGCTCCTCGGACGCAGTCGACAGGGCGCCGCGTTGCGCGAGAACGCGAAGTCCGGGACGGCCGCGGCCGTCGCCATGATCCGGCAGATCTGTCTGGAGGTCGGCCACCGCCTGCAGCGGACCGGGCACCTTGCCACGCGCGACGACGTGTTCCATCTGGGGTTCGTGGACTTGGAGGCCTTCCTCGACGGGTGGTGGGACGGCAGCGGGGCCGCGGCGCTGGTCGAAGACCGTAAACGCCGTCTCGCCGACCAACGCCGATACACGCCGCCCGGCGTCGTCACCGACGCGGCCCCCTCGGTCGCCAGTGGCCGGGCGGTCGACCCGGTCCAGGAACCGGACCCCGCGACCGAGGCGAACGCCACGTTGTGGACCGGGGTGGCGGCTGCTCCAGGCACGGCTGCCGGCAACGCGTGCGTGTTGGAGACGCCGCACGACGGTCGGCGTATGCGCAGGGGGGATGTGCTGGTGGCGCCGTCTACCGACCCTGGCTGGACCCCGCTGTTCCTCCGTGCCTCGGCCGCGGTGATGGAGACCGGTGGCTACCTGTCGCACGGCGCGGTCGTGGCACGGGAGTACGGACTGCCGGCCGTGGTGAACGTACGCGACGCCATGCGCAACATTCGGAACGGCGACGACCTGCACGTCGACGGGGACGTGGGCCGCGTCAGTCGGAGGTCCGGGGACGCCGCAATGCGGTAGAGTAGGCGTTCTCTGTAGGGGGACAACCAAGATGATTCACACCTTCACGGTGGAGAAGGTGCCGTCGATTCAGGACGTGGGCGGCAAGGCGCGCTCGCTCATCGAGGCGACGCACGCGGGATTCAACGTGCCGGACGGCCTTGTGCTCGACGTCGAGTGCTTCCAGCCATGGCTCGACACCGTCACGAAGAGCGACGCGTGGGCCGGATTCCTCGCCACGTCAGAAGCCGACATCAAGAAAAATTGCGACGCCGTCAAGGATGCGTGCGCGTCGCTTGCGTTCGACGCCCCCCAGGTACAGGCGCTGGAGGCGGCCATGCGGGAGTGGCCCGAAAATGTCGTGGTCGCCGTGCGTTCATCGTCCCCCGAGGAAGATCTCGAGGGCAGCTCGTTTGCCGGTGGCTACGAAACGACGCTGGGCGTCACCCGAGAGACTCTGCAGGCGGCGATCCTGCATTCCTTCACCTCCGTCTTCGATGAGCGGATCGTCAAATACAAGATGCAGCACGGGATGGCGACGGATGATCCGCGTATCGCCGTCGTCGTCCAACGCCAGATCGCCTCGGATGTGAGCGGCGTCGCGTTCTCACTAAACCCGCAGAACAACTGCTTCGACGAAGCCGTGATCAACGCGAACTTCGGTCTGGGCGAAACCGTCGTCGCGGGCGTGGTGACGCCCGACACGTACGTGGTCGACAAGGTCGAGTCGAAGCTGCTCGACAAGAACATCGCGAGCAAGTCGCACGCGCTACACATCGAGAGCGGCGGTGGGACACGCGAACGCGCCAACGAGCGCCCGGACGCGCCGTGCCTGACCGACGCGCAGGCGATAGAAATCGCGCAGCTGGCGGCGCGGGCGGAGGAGCACTCCGGTAAACCGATGGACATCGAGTGGGGCGATCGAGGGCGGCACGCTCCACCTCTTGCAGTCGCGGCCGATCACGACCTACGTACCGCTATCCGACAGCATGGTCACCGAGCCAGGCGCGCCGAAGAACCTCTATCTCGACATCATCGTGCTGACCCAGGGATTCACTGAGTCGCTGTCCGTCCTGGGCCTCGAGATCTGGGGGCAGATGCTGGAAGCCATAAAAGGCGATCAGGGGATGGTCGATCGGGGTGACCAGGGCACCGTCCTGAATGTCGACGGCCGCCAATACTTTCATCTGTCCAACGTGTGCAAGGCCCTCGGCACCCGTGTCGGGTCGGGTGTTTTTAAAACGTACGACACACCGACGCGCAAGATCTTCGAATCCATTGACGTGAAAGGCGAGTACCTCCCGAAAGAAACGCCGGCGCCACTCAAGGGTCTGGGATGGCGAGCGATCAAGTCCGTCGGCAGCGTCCTGCCCGCTGCGTATCGCGGTTTCAGGAGCCCCGGCCAGGCCACGCAAGCCTACGAGGAACAGTTTGCAAACGATGTCGCTGTCTGCAAAGCGCTGGTTTCGCGGGACATGCCGGTCGACGAGCTCGTCGAAAAGCTCCTTGCCGCGTTCCAGAAACAGATGGGCACCGTCACGGGAGTCCTGTTGCCCTCGTATTTCTCGCGCTGGCGCATCGGCCGCATGTTCAAGAACGACGACGTGGACGATCTCGTCGTGGCCCTGCGCTCCCGTTCACCTTCTGCTCGAACTCGTCGCCGGTGGGCGTTGCCTGGATCTCGGGGAACGAGGCCAACCGGTACATCGCGTGGCCCATCTCCGAGGTCGGATTGCCCCGCAGGTCCATCTCCCGAGTCTCGATCTCGCGGACCTGGCAGCGACGAACGTCGCACCGAGGGAGAAGTTCGCTCGGGTCAGAAACTGGCCGCGGTTCATCGACAGCCGCGGCAGGATCTTCCGCGCGACAGCCGATCAGACCGAAGACCCGGAACGCCCTGGTGGGCGACCCCATCGCGCCGGGCGTCGTGCGCGGCAAGGCGAAGGTCCTCGACGAGCCCTACGCAAAGCCGCTCGAGAAGGGTGAGATCCTCGTCACCCGCGCATCCGATCCCGGCTGGACGCCGATCTTCATCAACGCGGCGGGTGTGGTCCTCGAAGTCGGTGGGCCGCTGCAGCACGGCGCCATCATCGCGCGCGAGTACGGCCTGCCGTGCGTATCAGGCCTGGATAGCGTCACCGACCTGATCGTAGACGGCCAGTTGCTCGAGGTCGATGGGACGAACGGTGTGGTTCGAATTCTAGGGGATGAGAACGTTGAAGCCGCCTGAAGGCTGGATCCGCCTATAAGAATCCGCTCTCGGTTATCGGGCTCGCTAGCCGCGCTCGTTCCCCCCAAGAAACGACGGCAGCTCAAAACGAGCGTACTGGCTGCAAGCGCACTTGCCCCAACGCTCCCCCAACGGCAGACGCGTTGGACTCTCCCGTCAAGCCCGCCTCGTGACGTATACGTAGGCGAAGTCGACCAGCCGGAGGGAGCGCATGGACCTGACGTTGAAGATCATCGTGGGGCTTTTCGTGTTGTTTTTCCTGGTCACGGGCGCAAGTTTGATGTTTGCGTCCATGCCATCGACCGATGCGTTTGCCATCACTGCCATTGGCGCAGATGGTCTCAGCACGGTCCGGGGCGATATCGGCGGGATCTTCTTGACCAGTGCGGCTTTGCTAGTCCTTGGTCTTGTGCAGCGCAGGTCTGAGTGGTTTCTGGCGGCCGCGATGCTCCTGGCGCTCATTGCCACAGGCCGGCTCGTCGGGTTCGTGTTGGATGGGAGCCCTGGCGCTGTGCCGCTGCTGTACTTCGTTTCCGAACTGATCATCGCCGTGGTGCTGGTGATAGCGAGTCGACGCTTGGGGCGGGCATCCTCGGTGTCTGGCTCGACTGTCTGATCACGGGGTCGCCCGGGAGTACGAAGAATTAGTCAAAAATGGATTCCTCCCAAGCAGCCTGCGATCACTCTCTGACACATCGTACGGGCACAGTAAACCCCGTCCAGGTCGTCGTAGTCCCAGGAGGGGAGGCCAGCGAGAGAACGAATCGCTTCAGGAATCAGGCTGGCACGAGTTCAGGAGTTGCCAAAACCGGCCTGCTCTCTGCAGGTTCGGGGAGTGCATCGATGACCCGAGCGTAGAAACGTCGGTACCCCTCCGGGTCGCGGGGGATCTCTGACGCCAGAGCGACGGTCATGGCTTGGCGCAGTTGGCCTTCGTCCACGTCGGCTGTCACGTTGTGGAAACGCTGCAGTGTCATTTTGTGGCTCTTCGTCGATTTGAGTACAGCGATCTGAGGTGATACCCGGCCGCCTGCGCGGGCCGCAATTGAGGTGGGCGGCCTGCTCGACGGCCTGGACGAAAGAACGCGATCCCACTTGCACCGGACCACCCGGTGTTGTTCTCTCTTGATGTGCAACCAAGAAGGGAGGACACGTGGGATCGCAACGGGATTGTACCTGGATCTTGGGCTTGTCGGGCTTCCGAGTGGTGCGCGTCGAACGGGAGGACGACGGGGTGGAGAGTCGCCTGCGGTTGCAGTTGGAGCGGCGCGGGATACGGCGCTATGTGTGCAACGGCTGTGGACGCCGCACCGGCCGCGTGCGCGCCGCGCGCGAGCGGACGTGGGACGATCTGCCCTGGGCACGGCATCCGGTCACGTTGGTCTACCGGCAACGACGCGTGATCTGTCGCCACTGCGGGGTGCGCACGGAGCGGATCGAATTTGCCACCCCGAAGGCCCGGGTCACGCGCCGCTTGCGCCAGCAGATCGGCCTGGATTGCCAGTCGATGCCGACCAGCCACGCCGCCGTGCGGCACCGCGTCAGCTGGGGCAAAGCCCGGCGCGCCGAGACGGCCTTCTTGACCGAGTGGGATCGCACCCGCCGGAAACGGCGACCGCGGCACATCGGCCTCGATGAGGTGCAGCGCGGGAAGGGCCAGCGCTTCTGGACTGTCCTGTCGGATGTGGTGCGCGGCGAGGTCATGGGCTTGCGTCAGGATCGCACAACGACTACCGCCACGACCTTGCTCACGGAGGATCTCGACCCGCATCAGCGGGGCGCGATTCACGCGGTGTGTACCGACATGCACCGGCCCTATCTCAATGCGGTCACGCAGGTGCTGCCGCAGGCCGACGTGGTGTTCGACAAATTCCATGTCCTCCAGCATGCGAGCGCCGCGCTCGACGAGGTCCGCCGCCAAGAGTTCTTCCGCGCCGGGGCCGTGATGCGTGCCCATGGGCGCGGGAAACGCTGGTTGCTGCTCCGGCGCTGGAAGACGGTCCGCGGCTCGAAGCGCCGGGAACTGCAGACGTTGTTTGCCGCGAATCGCCGGCTGTTCAAAGCCTGTCTCCTGCGCGAACAGCTCGACCGCCTGTGGACGTATCGGACGCCGATGGGCGTGGGGCACTTCCTCATCGGCTGGGTGACCGCGTTGCGCTGGCAACGGCTCCCCGAGATGGAGCGCCTCGGCGCGTTCCTCGTTCGTCATCTCGAGGGCATCGCTGCCTACTGCTTCCACCCTGTTCGCTTCGGCGTGGTCGAATCGATCAACACGACCATCAAGGCGGTCCTCCGCCGCGCACGCGGTATGCAGAATGAACAACTGCTCTTGCTCAAACTGAAGTGGGCCACGGCTCATCCGATTCGATCGTCTCGCGACCTGGCGCGCTTCTTGAGCCTTCAACCCTTGTACTCAAATCGGTGAAGAGCCCATTTTGTGGTCTCTGCAGGGTAAGACGTCCAACACACCAATTTGGTTGCGCTTTTCCTTGAGACGTGAGCGCCGCCGGGCCCAGGGGCCATCCATCAGCAAGTCCTTGCGTGCAATTAGCTCCAGGTCCATCATGGGCCTGCTTGACGAAAGCGAGGAGGGTCAGATGAGTCATCGATGTCTCGCTGCGGTGTTCGTATTGATCGCTGTCGTGACGCTGACCGCCAATCCTGTTGTGGCCCAGACCGCTCCCCGAACCCCATGGGGCCATCCGGATCTGCAGGGGGTCTGGAACAACGGCACCATCACGCCGATGCAACGCCCTGAAGAGCAGGCGGATAAGGAGTTTCTGACAGAGGAAGAGGCGGCCAACCTCGAACAAACAAGGATTGCCCGGAATGAGCGCCTGTTAAACCGGCCGGCTCAGAGAACGACCGTCACCAACAGCGTGGACAGGGGGGAGGACGGGGCACCGGGCTTCTACAACAACTTGTGGCTGGACTATGGCACGACAACAACGGGGCGCACGTCGATAGTCATCGATCCGCCGAACGGGAGGCTGCCCGCCTTGACACCAGAGGCGCACACGAGGCGCACGTCACCGGAGGCGCAGCGGCTCAGAGATGTGGGGGGTGGACGCAGCCCCGCCGCTTCATGGGAGGACCTACCGCTGGCCGTCCGGTGTATCTGGTACCGCGGGATCCCCTCGCTGCCCAGTGGGTATAACAACCACTATCACATCGTCCAGATTCCTGAGTGGGTGGCGATTCTCCAAGAGCACATCCACGAAGTTCGCTACATCCCCCTGGACGGGCGTCCCCACATCGCGCCAGCCATTCGTCAGTATGCAGGGGACTCGCGTGGCCACTGGGAAGGTGAGACGCTGGTGGTCGAGACCACCAATTTCAGAAACGAGACCATCATCAGACAGGTCACTGGAGGGACTGGAGATCTCAGTGAGGCCTTGCATGTCGTCGAGCGCTACACGCGCATCGGTCCTGACACGCTCGACTGGGAGTTCACGGTCACCGACCCGAAGACGTGGACAAGCCCTTGGACGGGCTCGCTACCCATGACGCGCACTCAGGCTCCGATGTTCGAGTATGCGTGTCACGAAGGCAACTACGGGCTCTATAACATCCTCACTGGGTCACGTGCCAAGGAGAAGGTCGCTGCACAGGCCGCGAAGGAATGATCAGTGCAGGGTAATGGTCTAGCGTCCTGGAGGAGAACATGCGTGCGTTCTTGCGGTTCAATCGGGGCGTGATGCGGATGCCACTCCCGGTGCGCCTCTGGCTCGTGCTGTTGGTCACGGCGAACATGGTCATCCCACTGTTCTTCCTCGGGCGGCTGGAGGCTCAGGTGGTATTCGCCACAATCATGGCAAGCGGGGTACTGATGACGGTATTGACCGGGCTCTCAGGATTCACCAGACTCCTGGGCTTAGGCCACGTGCTATGGATCCCGCTGATATGGTTCCTGTGGACACGGCTCGACCAAGCACCCGCCGACACGTTATTCGGTCTCTGGCTGAGAATATTGATCACACTCAACGCGCTGTCGTTGCTTATGGATACTGTTGATGTCGTCCGCTACATTGCCGGAGACAGAGCGGAGACGGTTAAAGGCCTGGCGTGATCGATGCCAACGCCCACTTTAAGCAACTCCGAATCCTGTAACCCTCTGATTCCACTTGGTCTGGCGAAAAGGGCAGGTGCCGTAAGTCAACGTAAGTATGCTGTCGTCTCTGGCATGCTGGTCCATTCGGCAATTGGTGGACAATATGAACATGCTGCTGCTTTCAAGCGTGCTGTTCGGTACATTCATCATCGCTGCCCGTGGTCCCTTCGCCGTCGCGCCAGCCAAGGCCCTCCAGTTCTATCGCCAAAAAGTCTTTGGGTCGGCTGCGGGAGGCAGAGCGATTGCTGGGCTCCTGGGCACGATAGGGATAACCCTGTTGTCGGCTCGGGATGTCGAGGGCGTGTTTCCCGGGATCCTCGTTCTCATGGGGATGGCTCTGGTCGGCACGGCGGTCGTGCTAATGAGCGCGCCAAGGCCTGTCACGCGATTCACCCTGTGGTTCCTGGAGGGATTTAGTGCCCCTGCCCTACGTGCATTCGGCGTCATGAACATCGTGATCGGTGTTGTCTGGATTTACTACAGCGTGGTCTATTTCTCCTAGCAGCCCGTGGTGAAAGTCCCTATTAGGGATCGACACGATCGATCCCGCGTACTACACTGTCGCGCATGGCGATGGGCAAACGACGACGCCGGGCGCGGCAAGCATCGATGTGGGTTCCCACCAGCGACCTGCCTCGCAGTGCGGCGCATCCGTTCTATCAGCGATTGAATCGGATCCTCGATGACACGGGCTTCGACGCGTTCGTCGAGGCGCAATGCGCGCCGTTCTACGCGGACGGCGTCGGTCGTCCGAGTCTGGCGCCGGGGCGGTACTTCCGGCTGCTGATGCTCGGCTACTTCGAAGGGCTGGACTCGGAGCGGGCGATCGCGTGGCGGGCGGCCGATTCGCTGAGCATCCGGCAGTTTCTGGACCTCGAGCTGCACGAGGCGCCGCCGGATCACTCGACGCTGTCGCGCACCCGGCGCCTGATCGACGTCGAGACCCATCAAGCGGTGTTCACGTGGGTGCTGCAGCAACTGGCCGACGCCCAGCTCGTGACCGGGCGGACCCTCGGCATCGATGCCACGACGTTGGAAGCGAACGCCGCATTGCGGAGTATCGTGCGCCGGGACACGGGCGAAGGCTACGAGGCGTTTCTGACCGGGCTGGCCGAGGCGTCCGGCATCGTCACGCCGACCCGCGCTGAGCTGGCCCGGTTCGACCGGAAACGGAAGAAGAAAGGCTCCAACGACGACTGGACGCATCCGCAGGATCCGGACGCGAAGATCACGAAGCTGAAGGACGGGCGCACGCACTTGGCGCACACCGCGGAGCATGCGGTGGACCTGGAGACGGGGGCCATCGTCGGCGTCACCGTGCAGGATGCCGACGACGGCGATACGACGACGATGGTCGAGACCCTGATCACGGCGGCCGACCACGTCGAAGCCGTCCTGCCGGCCGGCGCCGGTATCGCCGAGGTCGTCGGGGACAAGGGGTATCACAGTAACGAGACGATGGTGGCGTTCGCCGCGCTCGGCGTGCGCAGTTATGTTTCGGAGCCGGACCGCGGGCGACGCAACTGGACAGGCAAGGCGGCGGCGCGCGACGCCGTGTACGCGAACCGTCGGCGCATTCGGGGCACGCGTGGGCAACGGCTGCTGCGACGGCGGGGCGAGTTGCTCGAACGCCCCAACGCGCATCTCTACGAGACCGGGCGGCTGCGCCGGGTGCATCTGCGTGGGCATCCCAACATCCTCAAGCGCGTGCTTGTGCACGTCTGCGGGTTCAATCTTGGGCTCCTCATGCGGCAGCTGACGGGCGTCGGCACGCCGCGGAGCCTCCAAGGCCGCGCGGTCGCCGTCTTCGAGGCCTTGATCGCTGATCTTGGCCGCCTCTGGACCCTCGTATCGCCCGCGTGGGCGCGAGATGCGCAAGATCTGCCGCACTCGTCGTTTCTCGACCTTATGACACGGTGTCACGAACACATGCCCCTCGACCTACGAAAGGGCGTTTTCACCACGGGCTGCTAGGCGACTCGATACGGGTGTGTCCCAGAAAACAGATGTTTAGAGTCGTCCCTGTGACGCGATTCGCCAGCGAGCCACCACCTCATCGCCATCCGTGCATTTGCCATCAATGACGAAGCCCCGCTGCCCAAGGGTCGCGGTCCGCTGGACTCAAACTCGACCAGTTGACCCGACTTGTCCAGCCTTAACAACGACATCGTAATTGCCAAGACAGGACCCTGGGTTACTGCCGACACCTTCAACACGTCGCCAGCCTCACACGAGACCACGGGTGTCACGATCAACCCAACCCGCCGCTGTTGGGCACTGGTATCCGTCAACGACCATGCGGCCACGATGACCAGCAGCACGCCTGCAAATCCAGCCAGAGACCTTCGTTTCATCACGAATGCCAACATCTGAGCCCTCCTTGAGGCACCGAGGGGTCTGAGTCAACCGGCAAAACGCCACCTAAGTCGTTGAAGAAAATACACTTAGATGAATGGCTGCCCTTCGTGGGTACGTATCGAACTCTCTGCCTGGCGCCAGACCCTGGCTTCGAGCGGATACTGACCGAAATGCGGGCGGCAGCAGCGTAGTTCGTCGGGGTGACCGCCGACCGCCCTCTCTTCCTGACCGACCGCTCACGTCGCGATGGGCGGCACGCACACCGGGTGTGTCACGACTGCCATGTGCGACGCAGAAGGCGCCGGCAGTCTGGTGATCGGGGGGCTTCTAAACCGGCTATCGTCTCCCGTTACAGTGAGGCGATACGACCGTGAAGTGACCACAATTGTGGTCAGTCGGTCGCGGACCGGCCCGCGTGTGTGCACCCCTCCCTCCACAGGGGCTTCCGTCCCGCATCCCTCCCGCCCAAACCCTGCACCAAGCCCGCGCCGACGCCGGCAAGTGCCTCGGGGTCAGCGAGATGCAGGCCGTTACCCGAACCCATCAGTGGGCCGGTGTGTCGGGTTCAGATTTCCCGTGGGTGAGCTGGGGCGGCGGCTGGGCCACGACGTCGATCGTCTCGCCCGCCAGTTGCGCCCGCTCCGCTGCCTCGATGTCGGCTTGCGTCGGCGCCTTCACGGCGGGGCTCCCGGGCATGCCGACGCAGACAATGACCTGTGGCCCCGACGTCTCGCCCACCCGGTCGATCGCGCCTGCGTGGAGTAGGAGGTCCTTCGCCGGCCGATGGTCGCCCTTCTTCGCGGCGATCCCGCTCGCGGCGGTACGCCAGTCCTTGGCGGCGGTGCGCACGTGGCCCTTGAGGACGCTCCGGGCCTCTACCGCCATTGCCTCGTACGCCTCGCGCTTCACCGCGAGGAATCCCTCGTCCTTCAGCACGTGCCCGATCGTCTCGCGCGTGCGGCCAAAGCGATCCGCGAGTTGCCGCTGGTTCAGGCCGTCGGTCAGGTGGGCGCGTTGGATGGCGAGGCGCTCGTCGGTCGTGACCTGCGAGCCGCGACCGGATTTGCGGCGTGGCGCCTTGACGACGGGCTGCTGTACGCGTCCCATCGCTCCATGATACGCCTCACGGTCGTTTGCGCAGCATGAGGACGCCGCCCGCGAAGGCCTCCCTTCGGCGCGAAGAACGCGCCACGGTGGCGGCGTGTTGTGCCGCACGAGACGGACGACTGTCGCAACGGAACGAACCAGCGGTTTACCTCGTTGGCCTCTCGTGCCGATACTCTGGGTGACCCAGCTGGCCCTACCGGAGGTCGGAACGGTTGCTCGGGTATACCGAGGACTACGACCTTCCGGGGTCCGTTGGGGCTCCGCGAACCCCACTGCGCGCCCGTCAGGCGCCCTCGGCTTCGGGTCCATCACGTCCGCTCTTGAGAGCCGACCCGAGCCATTCCTAGCGGCCCGCTTGGGGACTATAATCGGCCCCTTCCCAATGCCCCTGACGCCCGGCTCATCCCTTGGCCCGTATGAGATCCGCTCCCAACTGGGCCAGGGCGGCATGGGGATCGTCTACCTCGCCCACGACCCACGTCTTGACCGTCAAGTGGCGATCAAGGTCCTGCCGCCCGACCTGACCCGGGACGCCACGGCGAAGCAACGTTTTCTCCAGGAAGCGAAGGCCGCGTCTGCGCTCGACCACCCGAACATCTGCACCATCCACGAGATCAACGAGACGGACGACGGGCAGTTGTACCTCGTGATGGCCCACTACGCGGGGGAGACGCTCAAGGAGCGGATCGCTCGGGGACCGCTGGCACTGGACGACGCCATCGACATCGCCACGCAGGGCGGGCAGGGCCTCGCCGAAGCGCATGGCGCGGGCATCGTGCATCGGGACATCAAGCCCGCGAACCTGCTGGTCACGAAGAGCGGCACCCTGAAGATCCTCGACTTCGGCCTGGCCAAGCTCGCCGGGTCGGAGGGCGTCACGCAGACCGGCACCACGGTCGGCACGGTGGCCTACATGTCCCCGGAACAAGCGCGGGGCGAGGAGGTCGACCACCGCACCGACATCTGGTCGCTCGGCGTGGTGCTCTACGAGATGCTGAGCGGGCACCAGCCGTTCCAAGGGGACAACCTGTTGGCGATCTCGAAGGCCATTGCGGAGATCCCGACGCCCACATTGACCGGACAGGCGGCGGCGGTGAACGGCGTCATCGGCCGGGCGCTGAGCAAGAGCGAGTCAGGGCGGTATCAGGCCGTCACGAAGTTGCTCGACGAGCTGCGGAGTACGCCGGCCGCTGGGATTCTGGCACCGAGCGAGCCCAAGGATCTCTCCATCGCCGTGCTGCCGTTTACGAATATGACTGCGGACCCGGAACTGGAGTTCTTCAGCGACGGCCTCACCGATGAAATCATCGCCGACCTGTCGAAGATCCACGGCCTCCGAGTAACGTCGCGGACGTCGATCATGCGGCTGAAAGGTTCCGAGAAGGATTTGGCTACGATCGGCCGCGAACTCAAGGTTCGTTATCTCTTGGAAGGTAGTGTTCGCAAGGCGGCGAACAAGCTGAGGATTGTCGCGCGAGATCGCGAACGCGCTTCAGATCAGGCTGACCCCTGACGACGACCGGCGTGTGGCCGAGCGGCCGATTCCGGACGTGCGTGCCTTTGAGTGCTATCTACGCGAGCCAAGCTGGAGATCCTCCGGTTCACACAAGAGGGCGTTGACCGGGCCATTGAGCTTCTCCGTCGAGGCCTTGAGATCGTTGGAGAGAACGCACTGCTCTACGCCACGCTCGGGATGGCTTACTGGCAGCACGTCAACGCGGGTCTTGCGCCAGATGAGCGCTACTTGCACCAGGCCGAGGAGCCTCGGTGGACACCCAAAACCGGCCATCGATCGACACCTGAAAACCGGCCACCACACGTAGCGCGTTGAGGCGTTGACGTCGGCGGGGAACCGCGGTTCCTACGCCGGATGAGCAACGTCTTGAGCGAACACACACGACAGCAAGTTCTGGCGCTGGGGCGACTCGGCTGGTCGCTGCGACGCATCGAGGAGGCAACGGGCGTCCGCCGAGAGACGGCGAGCGGCTATCTGAAGGCCGCCGGGGTCCCGGTGCGCGGGCGTGGGGGCCGGCCGCGGGCCTGGGCCACCAAAACCGGCCACCACGGCACCGGTGTCCACCGACCCCACTGCGCTCGCGCCGCCTGGCCGGGCGCCGCGGGCGAGCACGTGCGAGCCGTATCGCGAGCTGATTGTCGAGGCGTTGGGCCGCGGGCGCAACGCCATGGCCATCTGGCAGGACCTGGTCGACGACCACGGGTTTCCCGGGCGCTACGCCAGTGTCCGCCGCTACGTCGCCACGCTGCGGACCCAGCCCGCCGTCGAGGCCCGTGTCGTCATCACCACGGCCCCGGGTGAAGAAGGCCAAGTCGATTACGGCGAGGGCCCGATGGTCCGCTATCCGGACACCGGCACGTACCGGCGCACCCGGCTCTTCGTCCTGACGTTGGGCTACTCCCGCAAGGCGGTCCGGTTCCTCGTTTGGCGCTCGAGCACCCAGGTCTGGGCCGCGCTCCACGAGCGCGCCTTCCGCCGGCTAGGCGGTACGGTGCGCGTCATCGTCCTCGACAATCTCAAGGAAGGCGTCCTCACCCCGGACGTCTACGACCCGGCCCTGAACCCGCTCTACCGCGACGTGCTCGCCCACTACGGCGTCGTCGCCCTGCCGTGTCGCGTCGGGGATCCCGATCGCACGGGGAAGGTCGAATCGAGCATCGGCCACGCGCAGAAGACGCCCCTGCAGGGACTCCGCTTCGAGATGCTCGACGCGGCCCAAGCCTATCTGGACCGCTGGGAGACCCGCTGGGCCGATACGCGCATCCACGGCACGACCAAGCGCCAGGTCGCGGCGATGTTTGCTGAGGAACGACCCGCGCTCGGGCCGTTGCCTCTCGAGCCGTTCCGCTACTACCAATACGGCGTCCGGACCGTCCACCTCGATGGCTGCGTCGAGGTCGAGGCCGCCTTCTACGGGGTGCCGCCCGGGTGGATCGGCCGCCGTGTCGACGTCCAGTGGAACGGCGCGACCGTCCGGGTGCTCCATCCCAAGACCGGTCAGCTCCTCCGCGAGCATCTCCGCGCGCCGCGCGGCTGGCATCAGATCGCCGCCGCCGACCGCCCGGCGCGCACGCCGGCCAAGACGCTCGCCCTCCTGGCTGCGGGCACACGCGCCGGGCCCTCGGTCGGCACCATCTGCGACCACATCCATCAGCACGACGGGGCGACTGGGGTCCGCCGCATCCTGGGCGTCCTGTCCCTCGTCAAGCAGCACGGCCCCGCCGTTGTCGAGGAGGCCGCCGCCGCGGCCCTCGAACTCGGTGTCCCGACCTATCGCTTTCTGAAGCGCTACCTGGATCGCCGGCCGGCGGTCCCGCTCACGCTGCGCCAAGTGGACCCGCTCATCCGACAGCTCACGCTCTACCGCGATCTCATCGATCGCAGAACAGGAGACTCGTCATGAATCTGGTGGAACTCGACCGCGCGCTCCGCAAGCTCCGGCTCTCCGGCATGGCTGATGTCCTCGACACCCGGCTCCATCAGGCCCAGGCCGAGCAGCTGGCGCCGATCGACCTTGTCTCGACGCTGGTCGGCGACGAACTCCAGCGCCGTCAAGATCGCCTCCTCGCGCGCCGCCACAAGCAGGCCCGCTTCCGCGACCCCGACCGCGCGCTGGACGGCTTCGACTTCACGTTCAATAAGAAGATGAACCGGGCGCTCGTCTACGAACTCGCGACCGCGCTTCATCGCGCAGCGTGAAGATGCCCTCTTCCTTGGCCCGCCGGGCACCGGCAAGAGCCACCTCGCGCAAGCCATCGGCCACGCCGCCATCCAGCAGGGCTACCGAGTCGCCTATCGCGAGGCCCACACGCTGCTGGAAGAACTGGCCGAGGCCACGCTCGCCGAGACCCGCAAGGCCCACCTGGCCGAATTGACCGCCGTCCCGCTGCTCATCATCGACGACCTCGGCATGCGCAAGCTGCCGCATACGGCCGCCGAAGATCTGCTCGAGCTCATCATGCGCCGCTACGAGCGCGCGTCCACGCTGCTCACGTCAAACCGACCCGTGGACGACTGGGGGAAGCTGCTCGGCGACAGCGCGGCGGTCACCGCGCTTCTCGACCGGCTCCTACATCACGCCCACGTGCTCAAGTGCGGCCCACGTAGCTGGCGCACCAAACTGCACGCGGACTTGCGATCCACGGAGGGCCTGCGGTAGAACTCAATCCGCCTCACGCGCCACGTGCGTGGTGGCCGGTTTTGAAGTGTCGATCGATGGCCGGTTTCGAGGTGTCCACCGAGGGTTACTGCGGGTTAGCGGCGGCACGTGCCGCGTGACCCAAACCGGAAGACGGCACTAACGGGCATCCAGAGGACTGGATAACTACTTTGACTATTTCTGGATCAGCGAACGCACGCACATAACGCAGTGGAGACGACTTTCGGGAGGGACTCGTCGAACCCCGCCTCCAGGCCCTCCTCTTGCCGCATGAACTTCCCCGAGCGCCGGCGAAACCGGCGCGGTGCAATAGATGCAAGTTCGACACGTTGAAGGTCTAGCGAACCGCAACGGCCCCGAGTCATGCGTCGGCGTGGGTGACCGCGGAGTCAAGCCCATTCTTAGTTGAAACTCTCCACGGCTCCCGATGGCTTACGCGGCCTGCTTCTTCGACGTCGTCGTGTCGATCTTCAGTTCTCGCTTCAATGCGGCCCGAAGCGTGGGAAGGTGGCGGTAGCCCCTCACCCTTCGTAAGCGCGGTTCGATGTCCAGGAGGGCGGTCGCCAGCCAGCGGTGGCGTTGGCTCGAGCTCTGCCAGTGATCTACCTTCGCGCAGCGTTCCTCGACCAGCGCATTGACCGACTCCAGACAGTTCGTCGTCTTCAGCGACCGGCCCAGCACTCCGTACACGCCCAATCGATGTCACGTCAGGGTTTCGTCCAGGCCTTCCGCCAAGCTGTCAGCCGCCGACTGGTTCCGCTCGTCCAACTCGCCGTGGAGCGTCTCGAGCGCACCGAGGGCCTCGTCGTAGTCCGGCCGGTTGTACGCTCGCTGGAGACGCTGACGCCACACCGCCTGCTCGTGCTTGGCCAGGTAGCTCACCACGTTCTCGCGCTTGTGCCACTGGCACCGTTGGACCAGGGCCCGGCCCCGGAAGGCCTTCCGGACGGCCGTGCGGAGCCCCTTGCCGCCATCGAGGATGACCAGCACACCCTGGGAGAGGTCGAGGCCCCGCTCGACCAACGACCGCAGGAACGGTGTGAGCACCGTCGCGTTCTCCGTGTCCGTTTCGACGAAGCCCAGGAAGCGTTTCTCCCCAGACAGCGTGATGCCTAGCGCGATGACCATCGTCGCGTCAGCGAACGTCTTGCCGTCCAGGAACACGGCCACCACGTCCTCATCGGATAGGTCCCGCTCCTGGAACGCCCGTAGCTGCGCCGCGCTGGCCTGGATGAACCCCCGGGACACCGTCGAACTCGACAGCCCGATCGCCCCGGGAATCGCCGCCGCGGCCGCCGCGTAGTTGCGGCACGAGATCCCGTAGAGCACCCGTCGCAGCAGCGCGTCGTCCACCTCGCGGTCGTCATGCAACGCCGCATACGACCGCAGCGGAATCTCGCTCCCTGCGAGGCGACGAATCCGGGGCACGCGAATCGGCACGCGCTGCCCCGCGAGACCCACCGTCCCAGGGTTACTGCCGTGACGGCGTCCACCGACCGACGCGTCCTTCCGGACGTAGCGCTCGCTCGCCAGCGCCGTCACCTCCTGGTCGAGCAACTCCTGCACATGCATCAGGCCCAGGGGCACCAGCGAGCGGATCAGCTCCACCTTCGCGTCCAGCTCCAGATCCGCGTAGGCCTCGCGGTGAATGATGTTGACCGAGCCCAGCTTGCGAACTTTCTTGCGCTTCCTGACAGCACGTAGGCCACTCATCGTGGCTCCTCTCTCTCGTGGGGTGATGTCCGTCTTTTGCAACGTCATCACACCACAGGGTCTGGAGCCGTTTCAATTTTCAACTAAGATTAGCTCACCCTCTGACCGCGCCGTCGAAGCGTTGACAGGGGAACACGCGGGCCGGGTATTGAGCCGCGAAATTCATGACTACTCCGGGGGTCGAACCCACACGGAGCTAAGCTCCACGGGATTTGGAGTCCCGCGAGTGTATCCGTACACTGTTGATATATATATGTTTATGTGTCACATAGTCGATAGTGTGTAGTAGTTCTTGTGTAAGAAAAGAGTCAAGCCCATTCTTAGTTGAAACTCTCCACGGCTCCCGATGGCTTACGCGGCCTGCTTCTTCGACGTCGTCGTGTCGATCTTCAGTTCTCGCTTCAATGCGGCCCGAAGCGTGGGAAGGTGGCGGTAGCCCCTCACCCTTCGTAAGCGCGGTTCGATGTCCAGGAGGGCGGTCGCCAGCCAGCGGTGGCGTTGGCTCGAGCTCTGCCAGTGATCTACCTTCGCGCAGCGTTCCTCGACCAGCGCATTGACCGACTCCAGACAGTTCGTCGTCTTCAGCGACCGGCCCAGCACTCCGTACACGCCCAATCGATGTCACGTCAGGGTTTCGTCCAGGCCTTCCGCCAAGCTGTCAGCCGCCGACTGGTTCCGCTCGTCCAACTCGCCGTGGAGCGTCTCGAGCGCACCGAGGGCCTCGTCGTAGTCCGGCCGGTTGTACGCTCGCTGGAGACGCTGACGCCACACCGCCTGCTCGTGCTTGGCCAGGTAGCTCACCACGTTCTCGCGCTTGTGCCACTGGCACCGTTGGACCAGGGCCCGGCCCCGGAAGGCCTTCCGGACGGCCGTGCGGAGCCCCTTGCCGCCATCGAGGATGACCAGCACACCCTGGGAGAGGTCGAGGCCCCGCTCGACCAACGACCGCAGGAACGGTGTGAGCACCGTCGCGTTCTCCGTGTCCGTTTCGACGAAGCCCAGGAAGCGTTTCTCCCCAGACAGCGTGATGCCTAGCGCGATGACCATCGTCGCGTCAGCGAACGTCTTGCCGTCCAGGAACACGGCCACCACGTCCTCATCGGATAGGTCCCGCTCCTGGAACGCCCGTAGCTGCGCCGCGCTGGCCTGGATGAACCCCCGGGACACCGTCGAACTCGAGAGCCCGATCGCCCCGGGAATCGCCGCCGCGGCCGCCGCGTAGTTGCGGCACGAGATCCCGTAGAGCACCCGTCGCAGCAGCGCGTCGTCCACCTCGCGGTCGTCATGCAACGCCTCATACGACCGCAGCGGAATCTCGCTCCCTGCGAGGCGACGAATCCGGGGCACGCGAATCGGCACGCGCTGCCCCGCGAGACCCACCGTCCCAGGGTTACTGCCGTGACGGCGTCCACCGACCGACGCGTCCTTCCGGACGTAGCGCTCGCTCGCCAGCGCCGTCACCTCCTGGTCGAGCAACTCCTGCACATGCATCAGGCCCAGGGGCACCAGCGAGCGGATCAGCTCCACCTTCGCGTCCAGCTCCAGATCCGCGTAGGCCTCGCGGTGAATGATGTTGACCGAGCCCAGCTTGCGAACTTTCTGCGCTTCCTGACAGCACGTAGGCCACTCATCGTGGCTCCTCTCTCTCGTGGGGTGATGTCCGTCTTTTGCAACGTCATCACACCACAGGGTCTGGAGCCGTTTCAATTTTCAACTAAGATTAGCTCACCCTCTAAGAAAACGTGAAACGTGCTTGTTTGTTAGCATCTTGAAACAGGACCCCTGGGCGCTGTTGAGACGCCTGTGACGCCTGCCCGCGCGACTACATGTCGCCTTGGGGCTAGAGCGCGAGCACGCCAAAGTAGACCAACAGCGAACCGACGATCACGTTCAGTGTGCCGATCAGGCGCCATCCGGGTAGACGCGTTTCGCCGGCCGCTGGAAGAAACGCGCCGATAAACTCGCGCCACGGGCCGGGGAAGATCATCATCAGCGGCGCCCGCACAAGACCCAATAGACCCCAGAGTCTGAGGATAACCGCGAGTGTCGTGTCGTCCGTCGTGCCCGCCCACACCACCGCGGCACTGACGATCAGCAGAAAGGCAGCAAATGTCCGGGTTGTCTTGTTCGTCTCGATCAGGCCCTGAACCATCGGAGCCACGCGGCAGGAGCCACCACGAGTGGACCCGATCGACAATTTGGTTTAAGCCGGTGTTGTCAACTTAGCCAGTAAGGTCGAATTGAATCGCCCCGGGTTTCCCGCAGGATGTCGTTGGCGCGGCGCAGCTCGCGGATCTCACGCTCCTGGGCCTTCAGGCGCTCCTGTTCATCGGTGGTCAGCCCGGGCCGACGGCCCGTGTTCCGCCTGGCGCACCCAGTGTCGCAACGTCTCGGAGGTACAGCCGATCTTCTCGGCCACCGATCGGATCGCCGCCCACTGCGAGTCGTGCTGTGGCTCGTGGTCGAAGACCAACCGAACGGCTCGCTCCCGGACTTCTCGTGCGTACTTCCTCGGTCTTCCCATGGACTCCATCCTCCCAAGAAATGGAGCCTCTCGGAAGGCGTCGGCGTATTTCGCACAGGCGGAGCTCGACCGCCGACCGAGGTGATGGTGGCCTTCATCGACGCGCAGCGCGGGACGTATGGGGTCGAGCCGATCTGCGAGGTCGTACCGATTGCCCCGGCCACGTAGTTTCGACAAAAGGCCTGTCAAGCGCATCCCGATCGACGATGCCGGCGGGCCCAGCGTGACGCCTGGCTGAAGACCCAGATCCAGCGGGTCTGGGATGAGAACTTCGCCGTGGACGGTCCCCGCAAAGTCTGGCAACTGCGCCGCGAAGGCATCGTCGCAGCTCGCTGCACGGTCGAGCGATTGATGCGGCAGCTGGGGCTGCACGGCGCCGTGCGTGGCCGCGCGTTCAAGACGACGACGATCCCCGATGCGACGGCGCCACGACCCGCGGACCTGGTGAAGCGCGCGTTTGTGGCGACGCGCCCCAACCAGCTCTGGGTGGCGGATCTGACCTACGTGGCGACGTGGCGTGGCATCGTCTACGTCGCCTTCGTCATCGATGTCTTGCTCGACACATCGTCGGCTGGCGGGTGTCGAGTTCGTTGCGCACCGATCTGGCCCTCGATGCGCTCGAGCAAGCCCTCTATGCGCGACCGACGACCGGCGCGCTCGTGCATCACAGCGACCGCGGCTCGCAGGGTGAATTCAACCGGTCGTCGCAACACCTTGATGATGAGGTGCTGCGATGCAGAAACGGAAACGGCGACGGTCCGACCGCGCGGGTCGCCCTGCGATGCCTTCGCCTGGTCGGCCGCCGGTGGCGGGGCGTGAGGAGCGGCAACGGTTCTGGAAGGCGATCGCCCGGGGGGTATCAAGTGAGGATGCCGCTGTGTCATGTGGTGTGTCGCCGCCCGTGGGTGGTCGTTGGTTCCGTGCGAGCGGTGGTATGCCGCCGATCAGCTTGGCGCCCCGATCGGCTCGCTACTTGTCCTTCGCCGAGCGGGAAGAGATCGCGATCCTGAGAGCGCGGGGTGCCGGGGTGCGCGACATTGCCCGTCGGCTCCGTAGGGCCCCGTCGACGGTCTCGCGAGAGCTGCGTCGCAACGCTGCGACTCGAAGCGGCGGTCTGGGGTATCGGGCATCGACGGCGCAGTGGCACAGCGACCGACGTGCCCAGCGCCCGAAGATGGCCAAGCTGGCCGCGAACGACCAGCTGAGGCACTACGTGCAGGACCGCCTCGCAGGCACGATCATGGCTGAGGACGGGACGCCCGTGCCTGGTCCCCATGTGCCCTGGCACGGTCGCCGACACGGTCGCCGCCAAGACCGACGCTGGGCGGCTTCATGGAGTCCTGAGCAAATTGCCAACAGACTCAAGGTCGACTTCCCCGATGATGAATCGATGCGGATCTCCCACGAGGCCATCTACCAGGCGCTCTACGTGCAAGGACGAGGTGCGCTGCGACGCGAACTGGTGGCGTGCCTGCGGACCGGGCGGGCGCTGCGGGTTCCAAGGGCACGTACACGAGGACGCGGCAAGGCATTTGTCGAATCCGACATCCTGATCAGCAAGCGCCCTGCCGAAGCAGAAGATCGGGCGGTGCCAGGACACTGGGAAGGTGACCTGATTGTCGGACTGGGTAGCTCTGCGATTGGGACCCTCGTGGAACGCACCACGCGATTCACGATGCTGCTGCATCTGCCCCGCATGGATGACTATGGGCAGCCTCGGATCAAGAACGGTCCCGCACTGGCCGGGCATGGTGCCGAGGCCGTCCGAGACGCCATCGCGTCATCGATCATCTCGTTGCCCACGCAGCTTCGCCGTTCACTGACATGGGACCAAGGCACCGAGATGGCTCAACACGTGCAACTCCGACGCGATACCCGGCTGCCAATCTACTTCTGCGACCCCCACAGCCCCTGGCAACGCGGCACGAACGAGAACACCAACGGGCTGCTGCGTCAGTACTTCCCCAAGGGCACCGACCTGTCCAGGCACTCCCGTGATGACCTTGACGCTGTTGCCGCTGCTCTCAACAGTCGCCCCCGCAAGACCCTCGGCTGGAAGACACCTGCGGAGGCGCTTGGCGATCACCTATGCTCAATCACACAACGCGGTGTTGCGACGACCCCTTGAACCCAAGCAGTATCTCTCGATCCGGTACACGGAGCGGCTCGCGGAGGCCGGGCTTGAGCCGTCGGTCGGGAGCGTGGGCGATTCGTTTGACAATGCCCTCGCCGAGACGGTGATCGGGCTACAAGACCGAAGTGATCCGTCGGCGCCCGTGGAGGGATCTCGAGACCGTCGAGTTCGCGACGCTTGCATGGGTGGACTGGTTCAACCACCGACGCCTCTTGGGGCCCATCGGCAACGTGCCGCCGGCAGAGTTCGAAGAGCAGTACTATCGGGCGCAGGATGCCCCAGTCATGATGGCTGGAGTCAACTAAAGAGCTCTCTCACAAACCCGGGGCGATTCACAATCGCTAAGGCTGCTCCCGTTGGTGCTGCTGACGATGGCGTCTGCGGCCTGTGAGGTTCAGTTGGACGACCTCCAAGATGATGCTCAAGACGCCCTCGAAGAAGTGCGCACACAGGCCATCGAGCTCGGCGAGCTATCCGCTGAGGAATTGCGGGACCTGTGGGCCATGGAATACAAGACCGTCGAGATGACGGGTGACGACCTAGAATCACTGGACGAGCGGCTGAATGCGCTTGGACAGGACCGTTGGGAGGTCTACCACGTCAGCGAGGACGGAGAGCGCCAGGTCTTCTACTTCCAAAGGCGCAAGTCAAAAGCGATTGCCTATCTGACGAATCTGCTCAGGGCTGGAACCATCGCGTTCTAGGGACTATTTCTTCGCCTTCCGCTTTGCTGCCCAATACGCCTTCATCCGCTGACCAAACGCCTTCCTAGCTGCGGCTGACATCTTGCGCCGTTTCTTCTTGGGCGTGGGTTTCGCAGTCCCCTCCTTTTTGGGCTCTTCGTCGATTTGAGTACAGCGATCTGAGGTGATACCCGGCCGCCTGCGCGGGCCGCAATTGAGGTGGGCGGCCTGCTCGACGGCCTGGACGAAAGAACGCGATCCCACTTGCACCGGACCACCCGGTGTTGTTCTCTCTTGATGTGCAACCAAGAAGGGAGGACACGTGGGATCGCAACGGGATTGTACCTGGATCTTGGGCTTGTCGGGCTTCCGAGTGGTGCGCGTCGAACGGGAGGACGACGGGGTGGAGAGTCGCCTGCGGTTGCAGTTGGAGCGGCGCGGGATACGGCGCTATGTGTGCAACGGCTGTGGACGCCGCACCGGCCGCGTGCGCGCCGCGCGCGAGCGGACGTGGGACGATCTGCCCTGGGCACGGCATCCGGTCACGTTGGTCTACCGGCAACGACGCGTGATCTGTCGCCACTGCGGGGTGCGCACGGAGCGGATCGAATTTGCCACCCCGAAGGCCCGGGTCACGCGCCGCTTGCGCCAGCAGATCGGCCTGGATTGCCAGTCGATGCCGACCAGCCACGCCGCCGTGCGGCACCGCGTCAGCTGGGGCAAAGCCCGGCGCGCCGAGACGGCCTTCTTGACCGAGTGAGATCGCACCCGCCGGAAACGGCGACCGCGGCACATCGGCCTCGATGAGGTGCAGCGCGGGAAGGGCCAGCGCTTCTGGACTGTCCTGTCGGATGTGGTGCGCGGCGAGGTCATGGGCTTGCGTCAGGATCGCACAACGACTACCGCCACGACCTTGCTCACGGAGGATCTCGACCCGCATCAGCGGGGCGCGATTCACGCGGTGTGTACCGACATGCACCGGCCCTATCTCAATGCGGTCACGCAGGTGCTGCCGCAGGCCGACGTGGTGTTCGACAAATTCCATGTCCTCCAGCATGCGAGCGCCGCGCTCGACGAGGTCCGCCGCCAAGAGTTCTTCCGCGCCGGGGCCGTGATGCGTGCCCATGGGCGCGGGAAACGCTGGTTGCTGCTCCGGCGCTGGAAGACGGTCCGCGGCTCGAAGCGCCGGGAACTGCAGACGTTGTTTGCCGCGAATCGCCGGCTGTTCAAAGCCTGTCTCCTGCGCGAACAGCTCGACCGCCTGTGGACGTATCGGACGCCGATGGGCGTGGGGCACTTCCTCATCGGCTGGGTGACCGCGTTGCGCTGGCAACGGCTCCCCGAGATGGAGCGCCTCGGCGCGTTCCTCGTTCGTCATCTCGAGGGCATCGCTGCCTACTGCTTCCACCCTGTTCGCTTCGGCGTGGTCGAATCGATCAACACGACCATCAAGGCGGTCCTCCGCCGCGCACGCGGTATGCAGAATGAACAACTGCTCTTGCTCAAACTGAAGTGGGCCACGGCTCATCCGATTCGATCGTCTCGCGACCTGGCGCGCTTCTTGAGCCTTCAACCCTTGTACTCAAATCGGTGAAGAGCCCCTTTTTGGCCCAATGCGCCTTCAGTTTCTGGGACAGGACCTTTCGAGCAGCTGCGGATAGCTTGCCCCGACGTTGTGCTTCTTGGCAGTGCTCTTGCCCCCAATAACGCTGGTGGCTCGTTGCAGGGCGTCGAGGTCGGCTTGAAGCTGTGTGAGTTGGGCTTGCTTGGCGGCGATGGCTTTGGAGAGATCGGTCATATTGCGAATCCCTTAAACAGATCAAGTCTTAAAGAAGACGGCAATGTGCGGCCTCGGCGATACGCGTCTCCCTCGCGTCACGCTCTCGTCAAGCCAACTTGACGTTTTCCGCACGCGGGCCTTTCGGTCCCTCGCCCTCGTCGAAGGTCACGGCCTGACCTTCCTGGAGATCATCGAACTCCACGCCATTGCACGCCGACTGATGGAAGAAGTACTCAGGGCCGTCTCCCGACGCTACGAACCCGAAGCCTTTGCCAAACACCAACCGCTTGATGGTCCCGGTCACTGTCGCCATATTGTCTCCTGTTGAATCGACGGTCTGCCGCTGTGCCGGTGTCGCCGCCTGGATCAGGACGCCCTATATATCAGAATAGACTTCCCACGGCCAGGCGGTTTTGAAGAATCGTAGACTAGCTGATGGCGGTCAGCTTGAATCGACGAAGAACACGTTGCGTGCAGCGAAACACGGTCATCTGGCACTCGAAGCATAGGACATCTCGCCTGCGGCAACTTTGTGGAAGAGTTTTCAGAAAACGGCACCACAGACGGCCACGATCAGCCGACGCGGTGTTGGTGTATGAGGGTCGTAAGCTAACGGGGAGCCGACTTGCCGAACACGAAGGGACACGCCATGCGCAGAACTCTCATCGCCACCGTCGCCATCCTTGTTCTCTCACCAGTGACTGTCGGCTTCGGGGCCCAGGATTCGTCGCAGGCCAAGGTTTTCGAGCACGCGGGGCTCGGACTCTCGCTCAACTATCCAGCGGCCTTCATCGAGCAGGATACGACCTCCGCAACGGCACTCGGCCTACCAGAACAAATGCAGATGCTGTTCGTGGCGGCTTCCCTGCAGCAGTTGCCCAGCGTCAGCGTGTTTCAGCTCCCAACGCCGGAAGGCGTCTCAGTGGAAGCGTTTGGGGAGCAGGTGGCGATCGCCATTGCGCAGATGGTCGGCGTGGGGGAAGCGAAGATCGAGTCTGCCAAAGAGACGACCCTCCAGGACGACGTAACTGAGGCGATGGAGTTCGTCGTCGCAATGTCGGCAGGGGGATTCGAGCTCAAGAACCTGAGTCTGTTTGTGCCGCGCGGGCCACAGACCGTGTTGGTCTCAGTGATCTGGGCGGACGCGATGGGCGACGGAGCATCGCAAGGGGTCGATGACATCGCCTACAGCCTCAGTTTCGAGTAGCGATGGCGCGCCGTACGGCTGGATGACCAGGCGGGGAACCCCAGTCAACGGTGTTCGCGTGCCGGATGTCCTCAACGTCCGCGAAGACCGCTTGACTCTGGAGTCGACTCCAGGGTGCAGACTCGGTCTGGACAGCGCAGACGGCTCGGGCGGAGTGCCTACCCAGGCGTATCGAATCGGAGAGCTCGCGGAAGCGACCCAGCTGACGCGCGACACGTTGCGCTACTACGAGCGGTTGGGACTGCTCGCCAAGACGCGTCGTAGTCCAGGCGGATTCAGGCTGTATGGCCGCGACGCGGTCGCGCAGGTGCGCTTCGTTAAGCAGGCCCAGGCTCTCGGCCTCGAGCTCGGCGAGATCCGCCAACTTGCCGGCGTCAATGGCGCGCGCGGACTGGCGCAATGCCGCCAAGTGCAACCGGTGCTGCGTGCCAGGCTCGCTGAGCTGGACACGCGCCTCGCGGAGTTGCGCGGGCTCCGCCGGACGCTCAGGCGCGCCCTGGCGGACTGCGAGGAGCGGCTCGCGAGCCAGCCGGATGCCGCGTGTCCCGTGGTCGAGGAATTGGAGGAGCGTGCGGCGCGCCCTCGAAGGACGCCCCGCAAGACGGCACGCGCGCACGGCCCTCGACGATGGAGCGAACCATGAAGGCTGAGCTGTACTATTTCGATGGCTGTCCTTCATACCAGCAGGCGCTGGACAACCTGAAACAGGCCCTGGGCCGCGAACAGCGTTCCGACGAGGTCGAGATGATTCCGGTGGCCGATGCTGCGGATGCTCAAGCCAAGCGGTTCATCGGGTCACCGACCATTCGCATCGACGGTATCGATGTGGAGGGCGCGGCGGCGGAAGCGCGTGGATACGCGTATGGGTGCCGGGTCTACACGGACCACGGTCACACGGTCGGCTGGCCGTCGGTGGACCAGATTCGGGAGGCGCTCCGGCGAGAGCGCCGCACGTGAGCGGCGGAACCGCCACCTTGTGCGGATATGCACATGAACCGGTCTGAACCGTCGCTCGTTGGTCTCGCAGTTCTTGGCCTCTGCTTCTCGGTGCTGCTGACGGGGTGCCGAGGTGAAGCGCCCACGCCTCCGGAGGCGGTGCCTGGCGCCAGCCTCGACAGCGTTTCACTTACGGTGGAGGGGATGACGTGAGGCGGATGCCCCCTGGCCGTGCGCCAGGCTTTGATGGGTGTCGACGGCGTGGTCGACGCTGAGGTCTCGTACGACAACAAGCGTGCGGACGTGCGGTACCGGTCCGACGCCGCTCGGCCGGCGGATATGGTGGCCGCGATCGACGCCGCTGGGTTCTCCGCAACTGTGATGGAGCAGGATGGCCCGGGTGCCTGACATGGCACTCGGCGAGCGGCTGCCTGGCGCCACCGGCCTGGTCGCTGCGCTGCTCGCCGCAAGCTGCTGTTTGCTTCCGCTGACATTGATTGGCGTTGGTGTTGCCGGCGCTGGCCTGATGATGACGATGATGCGCTACGAGTGGATCACGTTGCCGCTGGGCGTGGTCGGATTGGCGGGTGCGCACGCACTTTATTTCCGTGAGCGTCGCCGGTGCGACACGGCCGGTTGTCGGCTTGTGGGCGAACGGACGACCCGAACGATGCTCGGTATCGCAACCGTCATCGTCGCGGTGGCCTTGCTGCTGAGATTCTTTCCCTCCTGGACTGCAGTTGTCCTGCAACGCTTCTAGTGTCGTCGCCGGTGGTGGAGGCTTCCCATGACTTCTGGCACATGTCCGGTCCTCGCCGCTAGTCCTATATTTGTGATGAGGCGAAGCTCGTGACGAGAGGTGCTCGACTATGAGCCCGTATTGGGGGGCTGCCCGGCGGCTGTGTGGTGTCGTCGCCCTCGCGGTTGCGCTGGCCATTTCAACCACGTCGGCAGGCGCCTAGCAGCCCGTGGTGAAAGTCCCTATTAGGGATCGACACGATCGATCCCGCGTACTACACTGTCGCGCATGGCGATGGGCAAACGACGACGCCGGGCGCGGCAAGCATCGATGTGGGTTCCCACCAGCGACCTGCCTCGCAGTGCGGCGCATCCGTTCTATCAGCGATTGAATCGGATCCTCGATGACACGGGCTTCGACGCGTTCGTCGAGGCGCAATGCGCGCCGTTCTACGCGGACGGCGTCGGTCGTCCGAGTCTGGCGCCGGGGCGGTACTTCCGGCTGCTGATGCTCGGCTACTTCGAAGGGCTGGACTCGGAGCGGGCGATCGCGTGGCGGGCGGCCGATTCGCTGAGCATCCGGCAGTTTCTGGACCTCGAGCTGCACGAGGCGCCGCCGGATCACTCGACGCTGTCGCGCACCCGGCGCCTGATCGACGTCGAGACCCATCAAGCGGTGTTCACGTGGGTGCTGCAGCAACTGGCCGACGCCCAGCTCGTGACCGGGCGGACCCTCGGCATCGATGCCACGACGTTGGAAGCGAACGCCGCATTGCGGAGTATCGTGCGCCGGGACACGGGCGAAGGCTACGAGGCGTTTCTGACCGGGCTGGCCGAGGCGTCCGGCATCGTCACGCCGACCCGCGCTGAGCTGGCCCGGTTCGACCGGAAACGGAAGAAGAAAGGCTCCAACGACGACTGGACGCATCCGCAGGATCCGGACGCGAAGATCACGAAGCTGAAGGACGGGCGCACGCACTTGGCGCACACCGCGGAGCATGCGGTGGACCTGGAGACGGGGGCCATCGTCGGCGTCACCGTGCAGGATGCCGACGACGGCGATACGACGACGATGGTCGAGACCCTGATCACGGCGGCCGACCACGTCGAAGCCGTCCTGCCGGCCGGCGCCGGTATCGCCGAGGTCGTCGGGGACAAGGGGTATCACAGTAACGAGACGATGGTGGCGTTCGCCGCGCTCGGCGTGCGCAGTTATGTTTCGGAGCCGGACCGCGGGCGACGCAACTGGACAGGCAAGGCGGCGGCGCGCGACGCCGTGTACGCGAACCGTCGGCGCATTCGGGGCACGCGTGGGCAACGGCTGCTGCGACGGCGGGGCGAGTTGCTCGAACGCCCCAACGCGCATCTCTACGAGACCGGGCGGCTGCGCCGGGTGCATCTGCGTGGGCATCCCAACATCCTCAAGCGCGTGCTTGTGCACGTCTGCGGGTTCAATCTTGGGCTCCTCATGCGGCAGCTGACGGGCGTCGGCACGCCGCGGAGCCTCCAAGGCCGCGCGGTCGCCGTCTTCGAGGCCTTGATCGCTGATCTTGGCCGCCTCTGGACCCTCGTATCGCCCGCGTGGGCGCGAGATGCGCAAGATCTGCCGCACTCGTCGTTTCTCGACCTTATGACACGGTGTCACGAACACATGCCCCTCGACCTACGAAAGGGCGTTTTCACCACGGGCTGCTAGGGACCGACCGATGACCGTCTCGCGATCGATTTCGACGCGACGACGTTGAACGGTGCACCGTTCCATGGATTCGATCTCAAAGGCCGCATCGTGCTACTCGATGTCTGGGCGGTGGTGTCGACCGTGTATCGACGCGTTCCCCACGCTCAACACGCTCGCTCGCGAGTTCGCGGGGCGCAACGTCGAGGTGATCGGAGTCGCGGTCCACTCAGGAACGAGAGACGAGGTCGCCGCGTTTCTCGAGGGCTACGACATCGACTACCGAATGGTCGTCGCCGCTGATGACGTTGCGTATCACTTGGACGTGATCGGCTTCCCGACGTATTTGCTCGTGGGTACGGACGGAGCCATTTACCAGCGATACGTCGGTGATCTCGAGAGCTTGACGGACCGCCTCGCGCGCGACGTGCAGCTCCTCGAGTCGCCCTCGGCTCCGTGAGCGCCGAGAGAACAGGAGGACGGCCTGCGCAGACGGCGTCGGCTTCTCGCGGTGGGTGCGCTGCTCGTCGCGCTGGGCATCGGAGGGTTCTACCGGGCGACCGCTCAGGGTCTCTCGAGTGATGCCCAGCGCGTCGTCGAGTACCTCCTTGACGACTGGGCCCAGCAGTTCCGGTCGACGAGCATTCCGTTGGCGATGGCCAACCTCGGTATCGACCCCAATGACGCGCTGCGTCTGGAAATCGGCCAGCACTTCCGCGACCATCCCGAGCTGGCCAAAATCTTCGGTTCTGGGGTGCCAACAACTACATCCTCACGAACGAGGAGAAGCGGATTGCCAAGTTCCTGATCCAAAGCCACGAGAAGCAGGGCCAGACACCTGGGCCCGAGGACGTGACGCGCGCGATCGCCATCCCTCGGGAACGCCTGCAGGGCCGCCTGGCGTTCATGGCGGAGGCCGGGCTGCTCGGGCGGGACGCGAGCCACACACTGGGATTTTCCCTGGTCGCTGATTACGAGCCGTGGGGAGGGCCGCTGCGCCACAATTTCCATACGGTGCGGATCGAGGGGGAGCGACCCTTCGACGTGTGGTGAGCGGTCGACTTTCTGCTGTTGGTCAACAGCGACGACTACGAAGACAAACAGATCGCCATTGAAGACTCCTGTTCGCACTGCTGGCTTCCGATCGACGTGGAGGTCAACCACGGGGAGATCGCCCATCTGGATCCGGACGGCGTCTGGCTGCAGCAAGGCGGTGGTTGAGCGGTCGACAATCTCTTCTGGTCAGAAGAGCACGTCGAGGAGTGGTTGACCGAACGTCCGGAGTATCGGGACTTGACCCAGGTGCCCATCCGCGAGTTCCTGGAGCAGCTCGCGGCGCGCTAGCCGCCTGGAGGCACGCCAGCATGTCCACCGCCCACCGACGCCAGCGAACAGCGCAGAACCTCCTCCGAAGCGCGGGCGTCGTCACGCTGACCCTCGCAGCACTTCCGGCCGTGTCAATGCTGTTGGGCGTGCGACTCATCCCCAGCGAGTTGCCCACGCTGTCGCTGAGCGCGCTGTGGGTCTGGCTCGCGGCCGCGGTGTGCTACGCCATCGCGTTCTGGCTCACCGCCGCCGCCGTTGGCATCGATCGGCTCCACACCAGGGCCAGACTCCTGGTCGGCGTGCAGGCCGTGGCGGCAATGGTGATGTTCTCGCTCGTGTGCAGTGGATACGAGACGACGCAGCTGGTTGTGGTCGCCGCGCAGATTGGACTGCTGTTTCCGCTCCCCCTGAGCATCGGTCTGGTGCTGCTGCAATCAGCCGTTCAAGGCTGGATCGCCATCGACCACTTTGGCATCATCATGGCGCTCTGGTGGATCGGCGCCCTCACGCTCCCGTATTCGTCCTTGGCCCTGCTGACCGCGCGTATGGCGGCCAGCCAGGCGCGGGCCGGCGACGAGCTCGCCAGCACCAACGCCCAGCTTCGCGCGACGCAGGCGCTCCTCGCCGACAGCAGCCGGATGTCGGAGCGTGTGCGGATCTCCCAGGAGCTCCACGACCTCCTGGGGCATCATCTGACCGGGTTGAGCCTGCATCTCGAGGCCGCCCGCCATCAGGCACTGGGCAAACCGCTGGATGAGATCCGCACGTGCCAGTCGCTCACGACACTGCTCCTCAGCGATGTGCGAGAGGCCGTCAGCTCTCTCAGGGGACAGGACACCCTGGACGTGACCAAAGCCCTCACGCCCCTGGTGACGGAGATTCCCCACCCAACGGTGCATCTCAGCCTTCCTGAGGACCTGACGGTGACCGACCCGGAGCGTGCGCACGCGCTGGTCCGCTGCGTGCAGGAAATCGTGACCAATACGGTCAGGCATGCGAGTGCTGACAACCTGTGGATCGAGTTCGTGCGGACCGAGGACGGGGTGCATGTCCAGGCGCACGACGATGGCAGAGCCACCAAGAACTGGACGTTGGGCCAAGGGCTCAAGGGGATGCGAGATCGCTTGGAGCATTTCGGCGGTCGCCTCGAGATCGACGCGCGTCCGTACCACGGATTTCGTCTCGACGCCTGGATCCCGTTCAGCGGAGGCACGCCGTGATACGCGTGTGCCTGGTCGAAGATCAAACCATCGTCCGCCAGGGGTTGCGGACGTTGCTCGATCTCGTCGACGACATCGAGGTCGTGGCCGAGGCCGTCGATGGGGAGGACGCCGTGCGGCGCATTCCCGACGCGACCCGGACGTGGTGCTCTTGGATATGCGGATGCCCAGGCTCGACGGGTTGGGCGTCCTGACGCAGCTCGGCGCCCAGCGCCGCCTGCCGCCCACCATCATCCTGACCACGTTCGATGACGAGAGTACGGTGCTCGACGGGATCCGCGCGGGCGCGAAGGGCTTTCTGCTGAAGGATGTCACGTTGGACCAGCTGACGGGCGCGATCCGCACGGTCGCCGAGGGTGGCACGATGATCCAGCCCGCGGTGACGGATCGCATCCTCAAGGGATTGCATGGCGTCCCTCGCGAGTTCCCCAGCCTCGATCCGCCGGACCCCTTGACCGCGCGTGAGACGGAGATCCTCCGGCTCATGGCCGGCGGCTACAGCAACCGAGAGATCGCGGGCGCGCTCGATCTGGCTGAAGGCACTGTCAAGAACCACATCTCGAGCATTCTGTCCAAGCTCGGGGTCCGCGACCGCACGCGATGCGTGTTGAAGGCGGTCGAGCTCGGGCTGATCCAGTAGCACTGGATCGACCCCAGTACGAGGCGGCGGCTCGCGCGGACTACCAGAAGAACGCGACGGCCACGAATGCGGCCGCGCACCACAGACAGGCCAGCCCACACAGTGCCGCGCAGAACAACTTGATCATGGCATCCTCCCGTCGATCACCGGCGGATTCGCGTCATCGACACTCAGGCAGAGGCCGTCACCAGGCCCTCGCTCGACTGTATCCATGTCGGCTACGGCGCACATGTGCTGAAAGTCACGCCGCTCCTACCCCTGCCGAAGGTCACGGTGGCGGGCCGTGACGGCTGGCACATGCGTGCTCGAGCGCCCCTCGCTACGATGAGAGCCATGCAGTTTCGGACGTGCCCCGTGGCGACGCCACGCGTCTCAAGAGGCGTGTTGTGACTGGCGACGGGATCAGCGCGCGGCCGGTGGGCCGGGCGCTGCGTCTGCTGTTGGGTGTGTTGCTCGTCGCGGAGGGCGGGAGGCATCTCGTCGGGAACGAACTGGCGCTCACGGTCATGGTGGCGAGCGTCGTGGTGGGCGAGTTCGCGTTCTATGCCGCTGTCCATCTCGTCATCGTGCGCTTCGTCAGGTCGATCAATCGCTGGATCGGGGCGCTTCTGGCCGTGACGCCCGTGGCACTGGTATTCGGGCTGAGCCCCGCGCCTGGCCGGCTCGGCACGTTGCTGTTCGTTGGCGTCTCCTTGCTGTTCACGGCACTTCGGAATGACGCCGGGTGTGAGGTAATGACACTGCCAGGGATGGTATTTGGCCGGCGCACACACCTGGTCTGCATTGCGTTCTCGCCGGTCGATTGGGTGGAAGAGAGACTCTCCGAGCGGTTTGGCAGCGCGGCCTAAGGGTTGCGGGGACGCACGCGGCTCGGGCGGTCGGCTCGACGACTCGTCACCAGCGTGACCGCAAGACTTGTCATCGGTCGGCGTGTCTCACCGTTGCTCCTCCTCGTCCTCACCCTGGTCGCGGCCTGCGCGCAGAACGACCCTCCCGTGCCCGAGGCGGCCAGCTACGACCGGGAACGGGTGGTGTACGCCAGTCAGGACGTGCAGTTGTCGGGCATCTTGTGGATGCCACGAGCGCCGGGGCCACATCCCGCGATCGTGCTTGTTGGACGGCTCGGGACAGACGACGGCGGAGCGGTTGGAGCCGTGGGCACGGCGGTTCACCGAGTGGGGGCTCGCGTGTCTGTCGTACGACAAGCGCGGCGTCGGAGCATCCGGGGGTCGCTACATCGGTGGCTTCGACATCGACATCCCGCTTCTGGCGCGTGACGCCGTCGCGGGTGTGCGCTACTTGAAGACCCGCGATGAGATCGACGGTTCGCGGATCGGACTACTCGGGCAAAGCCAAGCAGGATGGATCATCCCGGTCGCAGCGGCCGAGTCGCCTGACGTGTCGTTCACCGTTGTCCTGTCGGGCGCGACCGTCACGCTCGGGGAGGAGGGCTACTTCAGTCGGCTCTCCGGCGACGATCCCTTCTGGCGCTGGATCTACCGGGACCTCTCGTTGGAGGAGATCTCCCGCCGGCTGGCGGAGCGAGGCCCCTCGCTCTTCGATCCTCGTCCGTACCTCGAGCGGGTCACGGTGCCGGGATTGTGGCTCTACGGAGCGGAGGATCGCAGCCAGCCCACCCGCGAGAGCGTGCGCATCCTCGACGAGCTCATCGAGGGCGACGAGAGAGACTTCACCTACACGGTGTTTGACAACGCGGACCACGGTCTCCGGATCAACGGGACAACGGCCGAGGGCGTATACGAGCTAGTGGAAGAGTGGATAGGCCGACAGCTCCGGGAAAGCCCGCCACCGACGCCGCAGTCTGGACGATAGCCTGATTACCATCGTGGCGCGCCATCCGTGCTCTGGTCTACTCTGCGATCGGCCAGTTGACACAATGGGGGAGTGAGATGGACTCGGAAACGGGCGAAAAGTCACCGATCCTTGAAGCCGCGGTGCCGATTCTGTCGGTTGACGATCTGGCCTCGGCGTTGAGCTATTACCAACGGGTGCTGGGCTTCGACGTCGGTTGGAGTTGGGGCGATCCGCCGCATCTCGCAAGCGTCTGCCGCGATCGGGTAGAGGTCAATCTGGCGCAACGCGACGGATCCCAGGAGTCACGCCCTTCGAGGGTGTACTTCCAGATGTCCGGGGTTGACGAGTACTACCGGCTGGCGACCGAAGCGGGCGCAACGATTGAGGTCCCACTCGGTGACCGGCCGTATGGGATGAGGGACTTCAGGCTGCGGGACTCGGCCGGAAACGAGCTCAGCTTTGGCGAGGCTACAGTCGCCTGACCAAAGTCCTCGCCTCGCTGAACCATCCCAACATCGGGCACATCTACGGGGTGGAAGAAACAGGCGTGTCGATTCCCTGATGACGAGTGCTTGGCGTTGGGGCATCACTCTGCTGTTGGTGCGCGTCGCACTCGGCCCGATGGATGTGTCGGCCCAGCTCACGGTGCTCGACGAGCCTTGGCTTTCACCGGTGCGATGCGACGCCATTGAGGAACCCATTCGGATCGAACCGCTGGATGAGGTCACATTCGTGCTCCGAGAGTCCCCGTGCGTCGATCGGGAGGCCCCCTTCCTTTATCTCCTGATTGGAACGGAGCGCGCGCTCCTGGTGGACAGCGGCACGCAGGACGGTGTGTTTCTTTCCGACGTGGTCGCGCAGAAGCTTTCCGAGCGCGGCTTGGGGTTCGCCGATCTCACCGTGGTCCATACGCACAGCCATCTGGACCACCGGAGTGGTGACGGGACCCTGGCCGCTGCCGGGGCGACGGTCGTCGGTCCTACCGTGGAGGAGGTGCGGGAGTTCTGGCATCTCGTTGCGTGGCCCCAAGGTGTTGCCTCGTTTGATCTCGGGGAGCGGCTCATCGAGGTCCTTCCCATCCCCGGTCACAACGACAACAGCATTGCCCTCTTCGATCATCGAACTCGGGCCGTGCTGTCGGGCGACTCCATGATCCCCGGCCAGATCAACATCACCGACCTGACCGCCTTCCGGCACAGTGTGGCCAGACTCTCCCGTTTCATCGACGGCGTGGACCCCAGCGTCATACTGGGCGGGCACGTGGAGCGAGACCGCGTTCCCCTGGGACTGGCACCGGCCACGGTGGAGGAACTCGCCATGTTGAGCGCACGCGTAAGCGTTGTGTGGCCGTTCGCTCGCGGGGATCACTTTACGGTCGTGTACCTGCGGCCCGTGCTTGTCGCGATAGGAGGTGGATCCCTCCTGCTGGTAGGCGGATTGCTTGGGAGGCTGGTGGTCGCGATGCGGCGGCGTCGAACACGGAAAGGTTGGCCAGTCGGTGATCAGGCATAACCGCCGCTGGAGTCGACCGGCCGCGCCATGCCTGATTTCGCGGGCTTCTGCTTGAGAGTCCGGTTCTAAGGCACAGCACCGGGTCGACGACCTCCCTTTGGGCCTCTCGCGGTCGATGGGCTAGGGGACGGCGGGCCGGGCGGGTCTATTACTCCTTATCGGCTTCAACTCCATGTGCACGCGATGCACGTGGCGCCGCATCAGGTGTCCCGACTGGGTTCGCGGTCGCCGCGTTGAGCCCACCACGACACGATCCAACTGACTGCGGCAGAGCCACTTGCCAGACGGTGGGCGGTTGGCATGCCCCATGCTACGGTGCACCCTTATGCGCTCTGTCATGCGAAGGCGGTGTCTAGCGGCGGTGGTCGGGTGCTCAATCGTTGCCGCGATGGCGAGCGCCGCCGCGTCGAGCGAGAGGGCGGCGCAAGCCGCACCGGGCGGGAACGAGATCGACCAGCTCATGAAGCGGGTCCTCGACAACCGGTACACGTCGTGGCAGCAACTCGGCGATTTCACCTTTCGCCACATCTTGACCGTCGAGGTCGACGCGCCGCTGGAGGATCCAATCTCCGGGATCCGGCGGGAGTACGAGTGGTACGTCACGGACGGTGTCGCGGTGCGCAGTCCGGTGCGGATCGACGGCATCGACATCGACGAGGACGAGCGTCGAGACGCAGAGGATGAGTGGCGACGTCAGGAGCGCCGGCGGCGCGCACAGGGGGGCTCCCAGGACCTCGCGCCGCGGTTCATCAACGACGTGCACTACGGCACCGAGTTTCCGTTCGAGCCGGGCGCCTACTACTTCGCGGGTCGTGACACCCGTGCCGGTCGCGAGGTCGTCCGGATCGAGTACTACCCGACGGTGGACGACGACAGCTCCAACCCGCGACTTAGTCGAGGGTTCAACAAGACGTCGCTGGTCACGTTCTGGATCGATCCAGAGGTGGAACAGATAGTGAAATACAGCTTTGACAACGTCGGGATGGCGTTCCTGCGGTTCCGGTGGCTTGCGCGGGTCGAGGGGTTTGCCGTCTCGGCGGAGATGAAACCAATGAGCGGTGCCTGGGTGCCGACGTCCACGACGCTGACCGGGCGTGTCACGACCGCACTCGGCGAGTTCCAGGCGACGATCAGACAAGAGTTCTTCGACTACCGGGAGGCAGAAACCGGAGCGCGGCTCATCGATCTCGGGAGCCCGCGATGAGCAGTCAGGCTGCAGCCCTATAGCGCCCACAGGACGAAAACGATGGACGAACAGCTCACACGGTTTGTCGACCATGCGCGGGAGAAGGGCACGGACCACGCGACCATCCGTCAACTGCTGGTGTCGGCCGGTTGGAGAGAGAGAGACGTCGCCGAGGTCTTCTGCACACGCGATCTTGATCTGCCGATTCCAACCCCGACCACGGCGAGCCCGGTTCGTGCCCGCGGCCGGCCGGGGTCCGTCTGGCCACGTCGGGCTCGGGACGCGTTTTTACCTGCTCACGTTCGGCGCGCTGTACGCCTGGGCGACCAGCCTGATCCTGCTGTTCTTTACGTACATCAATTTCGCGTTCCCAGATCCCGCGTGGCGCACCAGCTCCGCTCAGCTGGCGGCGATCATGTCGATTGTTCGGGTCCAGTTGGCGATCGTCATCGTCACGTTTCCCGTCTTTATGGTCCTGTGGCACTTCCTGTTGCGCCAAGCGCGCCTGGATGCCGAAAAGGCGAGAGGGGCCATTCGTCGCTGGCTGGGGTATCTGTCAATCTTCGTCGGCGCACTGACGCTGTCCGGAGACGTGATGACCCTCATCTACTTTCTCCTCGAAGGACAACTGACGGTTCGCTTTCTGCTGAAGGCAGGCCTGTTGTTCGTGATCGCAGGGGGGCTGGTGCTCTACCTGGCCTTCACAATGCGCCACGAGGCGAAACTGGAGGCGGCAGCATGAAGACAAGCGCTCATGCGGCGTTCTCGGTGGCTTCGTCGGTGGTGGTCGTAGTCGCCGTCGTCTGGGGCGTTGCCTTGGTCGGTTCGCCCGGGACAGCGCGACTTCAGCGTTTCGATCAACAACGCACGGCCGATCTGCAGACCATCTTTCGCGAGATTCAATCGCTCTGCCAGGATCCGGACATCAAGGATGCGCTGAAGCGCGCACTGCCTATCTCGCTGGACGAACTGGCCGCGATCGCGCGATCCGAGAGGATCAATGTGACTGATCCTCAGACCGGGGAACGCTACATATACGCGGTTCGGAGCGAGATCACCTACGACCTGTGCGCTACGTACTCACTGGAACGGGATTCGGACGCGGAGGTGTTCTGGAATCACCCACCCGGCCGACATTGCTTCACCGTCGATGCCCTCGATCCACCGTAAGGCACCGACTGGGTGACGTTGGACCGCTCCCTGCTGGACAGGGTGGTGGTGGACCGCATGGGATTCGAACCCATCTCCGCGTTTCCGTCCACGCCATGTGGCCACAGACCGACGGGCATACGCTGTCGTTGGGCGGCAAAATGATGGCCAGGGCCTGCCCGCCCCTCCGGGCGACTCCCGCTACACCCTAGCGTTGGGTCCGATGTACCGCCGGTTGTTCCGCACCTGCCATATTGACAGTATACTGTCAATATGACATTATGATGTCACTATGCCAAATCGACGCCAGGTCCCAGCGCCTCGAACGGGTAGCGGCGGTTTGCCGAAGCACGCCGCCGCGGACGCCCTCCGCGCGCTTGTGCTCGAGGTGTTTCGTCTCAACGGCGCGCTGCTCCGTCATGGCGCGGCCCTGACTGCCCCGATGCGGCAATCGCAGGCCCGATGGCAGGTCATTGGGGCCGCTGGAGAACTGACACGCACGGTTCCCCAGATCGCGCGACGAATGGGGATGACGCGGCAAAGCGTGCAGCGCGTCGTCGATCTCCTCGTCGAAGAAGGGGTCCTGAGGCTCGAGCCAAACCCTGACCATGCCCGTTCGCCCCTGGTCGCTCTGAGCCCCCGTGGCCGTCGATTGGAGGCGGAGTTGGCCGAAGCTGGTGCCAAATGGTCCGAGGCGATCGTTTTGGGAATGCGTGTTCGTGATCTCGCACGAACCGTCAGAGTCGTTCGGGACGTGACCGCGCGACTCGACGAACCGGCGTCACTAGAGGCCGCCAGCCGCCTTGCGAAGCGAGGAGCCTGTGATGGAAATGATCATGCTGCTGGCGCTTCTTGGCTTCGCCTTGCCGATAGGTTTGGTCTTCGTGGTCCTCCACCTCCAGGGCGTCTCACCGGGGCACGTCCGGCAGTTGCGTGACCGGGTGGACGGTCTCGAGCGCCGTCTGGCGGACTACGCGCGTCGGCTGCTTGCATCCGAAGGCGATCTTGTTCGTTTGCGGTCCGCCGTCCAGGGCGAGGGGGCGCCGTCTCCTTCGACGACTCCGACGCCACCGCGACCCACCGAGCCACCGTCGACGGTTGCCGCCCCGGCCGGCCCTCGACCACCACTCCCGTCTGTGACACCCAGGGCGAGCACGACTCCAACGGTCGCCACGGCATCCCACGTCACCACGCCGTCGGCCGGTGCGTCCGCCGCTGGCCACACGCCGGCCTCTGCCTCAGCGACGACGGATCGGCCGAGATCTCAGGCTGACGAGATCTCGGACACGTTATCCCGGTGGGCGGATGCCATCACGTCATGGCTGTTCGGCGGCAACGCGGTTGTTCGTGTGGGCGTGGTCATTCTCTTCTTTGGCGTCGCGTTCTTCTTGAACTATGTCGCTGAGCAGGGATGGTTCCCGATCGAGCTCCGCCTCGCGAGCGTTGCCGTCGGTGGCCTGGCGTTGCTGGCCGTGGGGTGGCGGCTCCGGACGAGTCGCACGGAGTATGCCCTGGCGCTACAGGGTGGCGGTCTGGGGATCGTGTATCTCACGGCGTTCGCGGCCGCCAACCTCTACGAGATCATCGGCGCGGGCTCCGGGCTCGCGGTCATGGTGATGCTTGTCGTCGCGGGTGCCGTGCTGGCCGTCAGGCAGGACGCGCCAAGCCTTGCCGTACTTGCGACCCTTGGTGGGTTTCTCGGTCCGGTGCTGGTGTCCCGGGATGGGAGCCACGTGGCGTTGTTCTCCTATTACGCCGTGCTCGATGCCGGTGTCGTGCTCGTGGCATGGTTCCGGGCATGGCGGGTGTTGAACCTGTTGGCCTTTGGGTTCACGTTTCTCGTGGGCACGGCGTGGGGAGTCGAGTCGTATCGGCCCGAGCTCTTCGCCACGACACAGCCGTTTCTCGCGCTGTTCTTCCTATTCTTTGTCGCCGTGTCGGTCCTGTTTGCGTGGCCTCAACCCCCGCGTCTGACCGGCTACGTCGATGGCACGCTCGTGTTCGGCGTACCGCTGGCGGCCTTCTCCCTTCAACACCCGCTGGTGAGTCACTTCGACTATGGACCAGCCTGGAGTGCCCTCGTGGTTTCGCTGTTCTATGCCGTGCTGACGGGTGCTTTGTATCAAGCGCGGCCACGCGCGCTGGCGAGCTTGGTCGACGCGTTCGTTGCGCTCAGCGTCGCCTTCGGGACGCTCATGATTCCGCTCGCCCTCGATGGACGGTGGACCGGTGCCGTCTGGGCACTCGAGGGGGCCGCGTTGGTCTGGATCGGCGTACGACAGAGCCGGACGCGTGCTGTGCTGTTCGGGACACTGCTCCAGATCGGCGCGGGCGTCGCGTTCCTCGAGGAGACGGGTGGCGTGTCCGCCGGTATTCCCGTGTTGAACATCCTGTATGTGGGTGGTCTCATGGTCAGCGTGTCCGGGTTTCTGACGGCATGGCTCGTCTATGTGCATCGTGAGGAGAACGGCTTCTATTCGATGCTGTCGAACGGAGCCCTAGTCTGGGGACTGCTCTGGTGGTTTGGGGCTGGCAGCGATGAGGTCGCGCGTCATCTCAGATTGAGGGACGCCGACAGCGTCACGTTGGTCTTCTTCATGGCGAGCTTTGCGATGCTCGCGTGTCTCCGTCACCGCCTCAATTGGTCGCACTTGGCGTTTCCGCCGCTCATGATGCTCCCCGTCCAGCTCTGGTTTCTCGTGATGTGGCGGCTGACGGCGACCCATCCGCTGGCCCAGTGGGGCATCATCGCGTGGCCGCTGAGTCTGGCGGCACTGTTCTGGGTGTTGTGGCGTGTTGGGGACGACTGGGGGTCGCGCGTCGGTATCTTCCACCGCGGAGCGCTGTGGCTGTCGTTACTCCTCGTGACGTGGGAAGCGTCGTGGCAGGTGGGACGCCTCCTTACCGAGGACAGTTGGTCCTTCGTGACTTGGGCTCTGGTTCCCCTTGCGGTCGTTGTCGCCCTCTCGAAGCTTGGTTCTCAGATCGACTGGCCGATTCGGCGCTTTCGTGATGACTACGTAGGCGCTGGCCAGGTTCCTATCCTCGCCCTCGTGGGTTTCTGGTTGATGGTCGCCAGCGTTCACCCGGGCGATCCCGAGCCCCTCGCCTATCTGCCGGTCCTCAACCCGATAGAGCTCACACAGCTATGTGTACTCGCGGTGCTGTTCTGGCGTGGCGCTCAGAGCGGCCTCGGGATGCGGATCGCAGAAGACACGCGTGTCGTGTGGTTGGCCGCGCTCGGCTTTGTAGCGATGAACGGAGCCGCGGCCCGGGCGACCCACTATCTGGCCGACGTGCCGTTTCGCAGCGAGGCTCTCTGGGAGGCGGCCGTGTTTCAGACGGCGCTGTCGATCGTCTGGACCAGCGTGGCCTTCGTCGTCATGTTCAGCGCGACGCGTCTCGCGGAGCGCGCCAATTGGTGGGCGGGAGTCGTCCTTCTCGGCGCCGTCGTGGTGAAGCTCTTCGCGGTCGACCTGGCCGACATCGGCACCATCGCGCGGATTGTGTCGTTCGTGGTCGTCGGTCTGCTGATTCTTGTGATTGGCTACGTATCGCCGTTGCCGCCAAAGAAAGGCGTCTGATCGCGCAAAGTGGATAGATGATGGCTACGGTTGCCACGAACATGCAATCCAAAGACCTCAACGTTGCCAACCTCGCCCTCAGACTTCGACGTCTTTGGATGGGGACGCTCTATATCGGCGTACTGGCCGTTTACACGCTCCTCTTTGGACTCCTCTTGGTCTATTGCGGCTGGCGACCGGCCTTACTGTCGCTATTCCTAATTGGCCTCATTCAGTCATTTCGATATGTGGCAGACGATGTCGATCGGGTAGGGTGGCTCCTGAGCCAGGGCAACGTTCAAGGGAAGCACGAAGGAATCATCCAACATCGACAGAAACTGCGATATTTGTTGCTCACTGTGATTCTGCTGCTGAATATGACAGTTGTGTATCAAGTCTACTTGGTCTCACGTTGGCCACAAGCACTCGTGCTTCTGAGTGGACTGATCGCCGTAGAGATGATGTTGAGGCAGATTCGAGCCACGAATCGTCACATTGATTATCGAAGTCCCGTTTATGGGATCAAGCACCCCGGGCCGTTTACTGGCGGCCGAGACCCTTCACGGTTGGAAGAAAAACTGGCACAGCTGAAGCAAATGGCTGAAAGAAGAGAAATATCGCAGAAGGCATATGGGAGAGTAAGGGATCGGGAATTGATAAAGAGGGTTATGCGCGAATAGGTATCGGCGTGGCACGCTGAACATCTAGCTCGGGTGGTTTCCTGCTGAGTCAGCCCGACCAATCCAGGCAGGGCTATCGAAGGCGCCGCCATGTCGCGCGGCTCGCGACCCCGTCGTCATCCATCAGCGACAGGACTAGCGTGTCGCCATCGTCTGTGAGCTCGTACCGGTGGCTCAGCGTCCCGCCCCGCAAACGAGGTTGCGATCCACCGTCCACCACATGGCGTACGATTCCCTGACTGACGTTCACGTCATACCGGCCGTAATAGGCAAGGTAGTTGTCAGGGTGCATCAAGTGGACCGACACTCGCCCACTGGCGTCGTACGACAGCATCCCGTCGGTGAACGCCGGGCCCTGCACGGCGGCGTCGGCGACACCCTCGAACGACGAGAGGCCGAACGAACCGACGAACATGGCCGCTTCCTCGGTTGCCCGCGCGCCGGATAGCAGCAGCGGCATGCTGCGGTTGCCCTCATGACAGGCAAACTCATAGAACGGCGCCCCGGTGTTGGTCAGCGGATAGGCAACCGACCACGGTTCGGTAAACGACTCCGGATCGTCGACGGTGTATTCATAGTGCAGCGTGTCGTGATCGACCCGCGTCAGACGCTGAACCAGGCGGAGACCGGCCCCCGATCCCTGAAACGTCCAGCGTGGATCGAAGTTGGTCGATTCGATGACCAAGGTGTCCCCGTCCCAGGACCCTCGCGAGGCCCCCGTCCACTGGCGAATGGCGGTGGGCAGCGCGGGACGGTCGTCCAGCGGGACGATGATCGTGCCGTTGATGAATTCGTGATGTATGACGAGATGCCCCGGAGTTTGGAAGATCACGGCCGGGAACGCAGTCCCGCGGAGCGGCAGCGTCCCGCCTATCATGCACCGCTCGTCCATCGCCCGGTCCTCGGGGCCCTCGGGAATGCCTCTCATCCTCCGAGAGGGAATCCCCGCCCGCTCCTCGCCGACCTGCGTGCGAGGGATCCGCCCGGTCGAAGGTGAGACAACCAGCGACGTGCGCCCGTCCAGCAACGGGGCGTCGAAAATCGACTCGGTGACACCGCCATCTCCCAACTCGAAATCCGCGCTCAGAGCCGCATCGAGCGCCTGGCGAATGCCGCTCCGCAGCGTCTGGAGAAGCGCCGCCTCTTCCGCGTCAGTGAGACGAGGCCGATCCTCGTATCCGGCCGGACGCTCCATTGGCGTCATGGTCTCGAGCTGCCAGGTCCCCTGGAGGCTCGGCACGCCCCATGGCGTGCGTGGCACGCGCTCTTCACCGCCTGGCTGGGCAAGCGCCCAGCAGGGGACCCCCAGGAGGACGCTAGCCAGAACGAAAGACCGTAGTGGATGGCCGGACATCGTTTCGGTCGAGCCCGTCGATGTCGATGCGCGCTGCCAAGCTGAGCGAGAGCTTTGCGATTGTAGTGCGGCCGGACGCTCATTAGACAGACCGCTGCCCGAACGGGCAGAGAAATCTCGATGTTCTGTAGAATGAGCCGACGGTCGACGTCACCATGCCTGAACGGCTGAGCCGCGCCATCGCCGGAGCCGTCGCGACGCTCGTCGTCACCTGCAGCGTCCTCGCGTCTGGTGCGTTCGCACAGACGGCCCCGGGCGAATTCGCCTCTCCGGCGCCACGGGCGCTCCTCGATCAATATTGCGTCACCTGTCACAACGAGCGGCTGCGCACCGCCGACCTGGCGCTCGACACACTCGATGTCGACAACGTGGGCATGGCCCCGGAGGTGTGGGAGAGCGTCGTCCGCAAGCTGAGAGCCGGCGCCATGCCGCCTCTGCCGCGTCCGCGGCCGGATGCCGCCACGTACGATGCCTTTACAGGATGGCTGGAAGCGGAGCTCGACCGTGTTGCCGCAACCAACCTCAACCCAGGACGCACAGAGGCCTTCCATCGTCTCAATCGGACCGAGTATCACAATGCGGTTCGGGATCTGTTGGACCTGGAGGTCGACGTGACCGAGCTGCTGCCGGCCGACGGCGCGAGCTACGGGTTCGACAACGTCGCCGGTGTGCTTGGTGTCTCCCCGACGCTACTCGAACGGTACTTGAGCGCGGCGCGAAAGATTAGTCGGATTGCGGTGGGCAGACCGGTGCCGTCGGCCGCCACGGAGACGTTTCGTGTGACCAATGATCTCTCGCAAGATGATTGGGTCGAGGGCATGCCGTTCGGTACGAGGGGTGGGGCAACGTTTCGGTACAACTTTCCACAGGACGGGGAATACGTCGTGAGAGTGTTGCTGGCGCGGGGTACTGGTGGTGAGCTCGCCACATTCGATGTTCCCCATACTCTCGAAGTCAGTCTCGACAATGAGATCGCTCAGTCCTACACCGTGGGCGAGGCACCTCCAGTGGATGCGCCGCGGAACAGTGATGCGTATCGCGATTGGCAAGCCAGGCAACGTGCGGTCGATAGTGACTGGGAGTTTCGTCTCCCTGTTCGTGCGGGTCCTCGGGATATACAGGTGACCTTCGAGCGGCGGACATGGGCGTATCCGGAAACGGTACGCGAACCCTATCTACGGCCCTATACCGCCCGAGATACTCGGCATCAGCCGTATCTGGGCCAGCTGACGATAACGGGTCCGTACGATGCGAACGACGTTCCACCGGTGGGGTCGACGCCCAGCCGACAGCGGATATTCGTCTGTGAGCCATCTGAGGCTGACTCGGCACAGGAGCAGACCGCCTGCGCGCGAGACATCTTGTCGACACTTGCCCGGCGTGCGTATCGGCGCCCGGCAACCACGGGTGACATGGACGTGCTGTTTGGGTTTTTTGAAGCCGGCCGCGCCGCAGGGGGGTTTGATGCCGGTATTGCACTGGCGTTGCGTTGGGTGCTAGCCAGTCCGGAGTTTGTTCTTCGCGTCGAGCGAGACCCGGACGGACTTGCGGCCGGTACGAATTACGAAATCGCTGATCTGGAATTGGCCTCACGGCTCTCGTTTTTCTTGTGGTCGAGTCTGCCTGATGACGAGTTGATTGACGTGGCAAGCCAGGGTCGACTGCGTGATCCTGAGGTTCTGGAACGTCAAACACGTCGCATGCTCGACGATGATCGGGCACGTGCCTTGGTGACGAATTTCGCGAGCCAGTGGCTCTATCTACGAAACGTGCCGGCGGTGTATCCCGACGAGGATCTGTTTCCACATGTTGGTGAGGCGCTGCGGCAGGCGATGCGCCGTGAGACGGAGTTGTTCGTCGACAGCATTTTTCGGGCTCTTCGTCGATTTGAGTACAGCGATCTGAGGTGATACCCGGCCGCCTGCGCGGGCCGCAATTGAGGTGGGCGGCCTGCTCGACGGCCTGGACGAAAGAACGCGATCCCACTTGCACCGGACCACCCGGTGTTGTTCTCTCTTGATGTGCAACCAAGAAGGGAGGACACGTGGGATCGCAACGGGATTGTACCTGGATCTTGGGCTTGTCGGGCTTCCGAGTGGTGCGCGTCGAACGGGAGGACGACGGGGTGGAGAGTCGCCTGCGGTTGCAGTTGGAGCGGCGCGGGATACGGCGCTATGTGTGCAACGGCTGTGGACGCCGCACCGGCCGCGTGCGCGCCGCGCGCGAGCGGACGTGGGACGATCTGCCCTGGGCACGGCATCCGGTCACGTTGGTCTACCGGCAACGACGCGTGATCTGTCGCCACTGCGGGGTGCGCACGGAGCGGATCGAATTTGCCACCCCGAAGGCCCGGGTCACGCGCCGCTTGCGCCAGCAGATCGGCCTGGATTGCCAGTCGATGCCGACCAGCCACGCCGCCGTGCGGCACCGCGTCAGCTGGGGCAAAGCCCGGCGCGCCGAGACGGCCTTCTTGACCGAGTGGGATCGCACCCGCCGGAAACGGCGACCGCGGCACATCGGCCTCGATGAGGTGCAGCGCGGGAAGGGCCAGCGCTTCTGGACTGTCCTGTCGGATGTGGTGCGCGGCGAGGTCATGGGCTTGCGTCAGGATCGCACAACGACTACCGCCACGACCTTGCTCACGGAGGATCTCGACCCGCATCAGCGGGGCGCGATTCACGCGGTGTGTACCGACATGCACCGGCCCTATCTCAATGCGGTCACGCAGGTGCTGCCGCAGGCCGACGTGGTGTTCGACAAATTCCATGTCCTCCAGCATGCGAGCGCCGCGCTCGACGAGGTCCGCCGCCAAGAGTTCTTCCGCGCCGGGGCCGTGATGCGTGCCCATGGGCGCGGGAAACGCTGGTTGCTGCTCCGGCGCTGGAAGACGGTCCGCGGCTCGAAGCGCCGGGAACTGCAGACGTTGTTTGCCGCGAATCGCCGGCTGTTCAAAGCCTGTCTCCTGCGCGAACAGCTCGACCGCCTGTGGACGTATCGGACGCCGATGGGCGTGGGGCACTTCCTCATCGGCTGGGTGACCGCGTTGCGCTGGCAACGGCTCCCCGAGATGGAGCGCCTCGGCGCGTTCCTCGTTCGTCATCTCGAGGGCATCGCTGCCTACTGCTTCCACCCTGTTCGCTTCGGCGTGGTCGAATCGATCAACACGACCATCAAGGCGGTCCTCCGCCGCGCACGCGGTATGCAGAATGAACAACTGCTCTTGCTCAAACTGAAGTGGGCCACGGCTCATCCGATTCGATCGTCTCGCGACCTGGCGCGCTTCTTGAGCCTTCAACCCTTGTACTCAAATCGGTGAAGAGCCATTTTTCGTGGCGACCAGAGTGTTCTGGAGTTATTGACAGCGGACTACACGTTCGTCAACGAGCGGTTGGCGCGGCACTACGACATTCCACATGTCTATGGGAGTCATTTCCGTCGCGTGTCGCTCGACCGGCTACCGAATGATGCGCGGCGCGGCCTCCTCGGACATGCCAGTGTTCTCGCGGTGACGTCGTATCCCAATCGTACGTCTCCGGTTTTGCGCGGAAAGTGGGTACTGGAGAACCTTTTGGGCACGCCCCCAGCGTCGCCACCGCCGGATGTGCCGTCATTGGAGGAAACGACTGGCGCGGGTAAGGTGTTATCGATGCGGGAGGCCACGGAGCGCCATCGAGCGAATCCGGTATGCGCGAGCTGTCACCAACTGATGGATCCTCCAGGTTTTGCCCTTGAACAGTTCGACGCGGTAGGGCGATTTCGAACGCATACGGCGGCAAATACACCGATCGATGCGACGGGCGAGTTGCCGGATGGCACGCAATTCGACGGAGCATCTGGCCTACGGGATGCGTTGGCTTCGCGTCCCGAGCGTGTTGTCGGTACCCTGACAGAAAAGCTCATGACCTATGCCCTCGGCAGGGGACTGGAGTACTACGATGCGCCAACCGTGCGGGGCATTGTGCGAGAAGCGGCAGAAGAAGATTATCGTTTCTCCACGATCATTCTGGGTATCGTCAAAAGCCCACCGTTCAGAATGAGGAGAACGGAGTCATGATTCTTTCGAAGAAAACCCTGGACCGTCGGACCGTGTTGCGTGGTGTAGGTGCGGCGCTGGCGTTGCCGATGCTCGACGCGATGGTGCCGGCGTTGTCTGGTGTTTCCGGTCGGGCGGCTGAGCCGGTCCGGCGCCTGGGTTGGGTCTACGCTCCAAACGGTATGGCGATGGACGCGTGGAGGCCTGCTGCCGCGGAATCGCTCGAGTTATCACCGATACTGGGCCCGCTTGCACCGTACCGTGAGCAGACGGTCGTGGTCAGCGGGCTGGCCCAGGGCCAGGCTGAGGCGCTTGGTGATGGGAACGGCGAGCACACACGAGCGACAGCCACGTGGTTGAACGGCGTCCACCCTCGTGAAACTGAAGGGCCGGATGTCCGCGCCGGCATGACCGCCGATCAGATCGCTGCGGAGCAACTGGGCCGTACCACACCGCTCAGTTCGCTGGAGCTCGCGATTGATCAGGACTTTCTTGTCGGGGGTTGCGACAACGGGTACAGCTGCGTCTACATGAACACGATTGCGTGGCGGGATCCAACGACGCCGCTTCCAATGCAAAACAATCCGCGCGTCGTGTTCGAGCGACTCTTTGGCGAAGGTGGTTCTACGGCAAATCGGCAATCGGAATTTGGCAAAGATCGCAGCATTCTCGATGCCATCACGAGTGACTTGGCGCGGTTGCAGCGTGACGTCGGTTCGAATGACCGGGCTCGTGTGACCCAGTACCTTGATGCGGTTCGTGCGGTTGAACGTCGTCTTCAACTCTCAGAGCAGAACGATACGGAGTTACCTGAACTGGAGCGTCCGGTCGGCATTCCGGAGTCCTATCAGGAGCACGTCGAGCTGATGTTCGACCTGATGGCCTTGGCGTATCAGGTTGATATGACTCGAGTGTTCACCTTCATGCTGGGGCGTGAGCTCAATGGGCGCGCCTATCCGGAGATCGGGATTCCTGACTCACACCATGAATTGTCCCATCATCGAGACGACCCCGACAGACTTGCGCGGATGGCCCGAATCAACACGTACCACGTGTCTCTGTTCGCACACTTTCTTGATGAGCTCGCAAATACTCCAGATGGGGATGGGTCGCTCCTCGATCATTCGTTACTTATGTATGGGGCGGCGTTAAGCGATAGCAATAAGCATTCGCACTTCGACCTTCCGTTGTTGCTGGTTGGTGGGAGTGCGGGGCAGCTCAAAGGCGGACGTCACCTCCGATACCCGCGTGATACGCCCATGACGAATCTGCTCGTGAGTCAGCTCGACAAAGCGGGCGTTCGACTTGATGACGGGTTGGGTGACAGCACCGGACGGCTTGTGGAACTGGCACCCCTGGCAGACGTCTAGATCAACGTCAAGACTGAGCGCGAACGAGTGACTGATCAGTGCGGCGTGCGATTGTCTTGTGGCTGGACAGCTGGCCTGAAGTCCGCTGTGGCTACGGTCCTGACGGTTGCCTGTGTGTGGGGTGTCCCTGACTATGCGAGCGCGCAATCTGGAGTCTCAGATAGCGTCCACGGTGATACGGCATTACACCAGGCGGCGCATGAGGGAGATGTCGAATCGCTTCAGCGGGAGCTCGATCAAGGCGTCGATCCAAACACGACGAATCGTCTCGGTGTCACGCCCCTGGCCCTCGCCTGTACCGGCGGCCATGCCGCGGCTGTCCAACTGCTGTTGGAGTCAGGCGCCGACCCCAATCTCGCCTCGCCCACTGGCGAGACGCCATTGATGGTCGCCGCGCGCACCGGCGTCGTCGACGGTGTGGTGTCTTTGTTGGAACATGGTGCCGACCCGTTGGCTCGAGAGAGTTGGATGGGACAGACCGCGTTGATGTGGGCGGCCGCTGAGCGTCACGCCAGCGTCGTGGCGCCGCTGGTCGCCGGCGGGGCTGACGTGGATAGTCGCTCGGATGCCGGGTTTACACCGCTCATGTTTGCGGCGCGGCTCGGGCATATCGACACCGTGGACGCGTTGCTGGTTGCAGGGGCAGATATTCACCAGACGCTTCCGGATGGTACCGGTCCGCTGGTGGTGGCCGTGATTAATGCGCACTATGATTTGGCATTTCACCTGTTGGAACGTGGTGCCGATCCGAATGCCGCTGAACAGGGGTGGACGGCGCTCCACCAGCTCGTGTGGACACGGCGACCGAATACGAACAAGAACCAACATAATCCATCCCCGCGGCAGAGCGGACGGGTGACGGATCTCCAGCTAGTTGAGGCGCTGGTCGCACACGGGGCGGACATCAATGCGCGGCAATCGCAGGAACCGCGGGACGGGTACCGCAATATCCTGAACCGCACCGGCGCGACGCCGTTTCTTCTCGCCGCGAAGGTCGTCGATCTTGAATTGATGCACCTTCTTCTTGACCTTGGTGCGGACCCTCTGTTGACGAACGAGGATGGCACGACGGCGTTGTTAGTTGCTGCCGGTGTCGGGGTGTGGCCGAATGAGAGCGCTGGGAGTAACGAAGAGGCGCTGGAAGCTGTGAAGTTGATGATCCAACTTGGGGATGTGGCGACGACTGTTGATGGTCACGGCGACAGCGCACTCCATGGGTCTGTCATGCGCGGCTCGAAGGAGCTGACGTTGTTTCTGCTTGAGCAGGGCGCGGAGCTTGGTCGCGTGAACGAGTGCGGGTGGACACCGCTGACCATCGCGCAAGGCGTGTTCTACGGGAATCTGGGGCGGCGTTTTCCAAAGCTAGAGGTGGCACTGCTCGATCTGGGCGCCACCTCACCCCTAGCTCCCGGCTCGCCGGGGTATCGGGAGCTGAGATATCCAGCTCGCTGTCATCGCTGAACGGATTCACTTCCTGCCTCACCGCCATTTTCTCGGTGTGAACCCGGACGTGGCCTTCACCACGGGCTCCTAGGCGGACGACGTGCAGCAAGGACAACCAGTGGACCCGCTCGCCATCATCGACTGAGCAGCCTTCGCATTCTCCGTCGCAGTACGGAGCATCGCGGTGGTCCCTCGTCGAGGCTGGTAACCCATCGTGGATCCTGGGGACCGTTCGCAGCGCATTGCTAAACCGTTGTAGGCGCTAAACCTCTACCCAGGGTTCCTGAGCGAGTTACAGCCAGATGGCGTATGCGATGATACCTCGCTGGAATCGATAGCCGTCATCCACGGGTGCTCAGGGGGTGCCTGCAATGAACACCAGTCGAGCCTGTGAAAAGATCGCCATCCTGGGCGGAGGCTTCGGTGGATTGTCGGCGGCCTTTGAACTGTCCGATCCCGCAACGCCCCAGGACTACGACATCACGGTCTACCAGCTGGGTTGGCGGCTTGGCGGCAAGGGCGCCAGTGGTCGGAATCAGGAGATCCACGACCGTATCGAGGAACACGGGATCCACGCCTTTTTCGGTTTCTACGAGAACGCCTTCGACATCATGCAGCGATGCTACGAGGAGCTAGACCGTGAACCCGGGGCGCCGCTCGCGACGTGGGAGCTGGCCTTCGAGCGGCACGATCTCGTCGTCCTGATGGAGCAGATCGAGGGACAGTGGTTTCCGTGGCCGGTCGAGGCTCCGCGCAAGAGCGGTGTGCCCGGCTTTCTCGCCCAGAAGCGCGAGCATCCGACGATGTGGCAGCTTTTTCTGAGAATGCTCGGCTGGATCCGAGACCATCTTCCGGATCACGCGGACCACCACCACACGGTCCTTCCCCACTGGTGGGCGGCCCTCGAAGCGGATCACGGCGATGCCACTGCCCATCCCAACCTGGGGCGGCGCGTGGCACACGTGGCCCACCGGTTGGCGGAATCGCTCGATCTCGATCCCAACGGCCATCACGCCGGGGACCATCACCATCTACGCGGCCTGCTCGCAATCGTTTCCGACTGGCTCGAGGGTGAGCAGGAAGCAAACCCTAACTGGGACCACACGCTCCGCCACCTCCGGATCCTGGTCGATTACTTCATCGCGAACACGCGGGGCATTCTGGGAGACGGGCTGCTCTTCCGGCCGACCTCCACGATCAGGCGCTTCAGGAATTCGGGTGGGCAAGAGTATGTGCTTCATCCGGGTACAGGTCCAGGCGTCCGAGGTGGAAGTAGATGGCCTGGCGGAACCGCTCCCGGCTGCGAAAGCCCGCGGCCTGTTTCTTGATCCACTGGATGCGTGAGTTGATGGCCTCGGCGGTCGCGTTCGTGATGCCGCTGATGATGGCGTTGATGACCCCGTCGAAATGTCGTCGGACGGTCCGTGCGGCGCGGATCATGGGTGCCAGGCGCGAGCGTGCCATCCAGGCGAGTACCTCCTTCAACGCCCGCTCCGCCCGTTTGGGTTGGCGAAACGCGAAGGCGTCCATAAACGTTTCCTTGATGGCCCAGGCTCGGGCGACCTTGAGGTTGCTGGACTTGAGCTGCGTCAGCTCGGCCGTCTGCGCCCGCGACATGTTCCAGGGATTCATGAGGAAGAGATGCCGCGTGCCCTTGAGGCGCTCGTCGTGTTGCTCTAGCAGCGTTTTGTGCTCTTCACGCCGGACCTTGTTCACCGCATCGCCCAACAGGCTGGCGAGGTGGTACTTGTCGAAGACAATCCGCTCGTGCGCGGCCGGCCCCAACGCCCGGGTGACCGCGCTCAGGTAGGCGCCCGACATGTCCATCGCGACCGCCTCGATGCGGGCCCGTTCCGAGGCGGTGAGCGGGTCGAAGAAGCCGCTGAGCGACTCCGCCGAGCGGCCGTCCGAGACGAACAGGACCGCCGCCCGCCCGGGATCACACACAACCGTCACGTACTCATGCCGCTGCTGGAACGAGGTCTCATCAACGCCCACGACCTTGGGCACCGAGAGCTGACGGCGGGCGAGACCGCGGGCCACCGCGCGCTCCATGATGCCCGCCACCTGGTCCCAGCTCAGGGCGAGCAGCTCGGCGACGGCTTTTATACTGGCGTGCTGCAGCCATTCGATGACCAGACACTCGAAGAGGGCGGTGAAGCGAGACCGGGGGGCCGCCCAGGGCACCTTCAGCTGTCTGATCCCATGCGACGGACATTCGATTCGAGGAATCTCCCCCACGAGCATGGTCTTGTATTGCATCGTGTCAAGGTGTCGCCACGACCGCGTCCGGGTGTCGTGGCGCGGGCAGGGCTCACTACACTCCGGGCACGGCGTCGATGCATCCGGCCTGAGGGCCACAAACACCTGCACCGAGTGGTCTTGCATCGAGATGTCCACCTCGACGACTTCCCATGGTGGTTCGAGTCCGAGAAGCTGGGCATACAAGTCACGGTCCTGCATGCCGGGATGCTACATCTACTCACGCCCACCCTCGATGGCGTCGTCCGCCACCCAAAAGCCGGAAGAGCCCACGATCAACCACCTGGACTACCGGGAGTGGCTGGGCCAGCACGGAGCCAAGCCGTTTCTCTTGGACTCTGCGTTGATGCGCGCTTTCTACAACCTGATCTTCGCGTATCCGGGCGGCAACTCGACCGCGCCGGGCAACGTCGAAGCCGGGACGCAACTCAACCTCGTGCTCGTCGCGATGCAGTACCGAGGCGCGCTGATGTGGAAAATGAACGCCGGGATGGGCGACGTCGTCTTCGCCCCGCTGTACGAAGTCTTGCGGCGTCGCGGTGTGAAGTTCGCATTCTTCCACCAGGTGACCGGCCTCTACGCGGACGGCACCGACGCGGTCCAGCGCGTCACCGTCATGCCGCAGGTTCACGTGACGGACGGCGCGCCCTACAACCCGCTCTTCGACGTGAAGGGGTTGCCATGCTGGCCCGATCGCCCTCTGTTCGAGCAGCTCGTGGAGGGCGCGGCGCTGCGGGATTCGGGTGACAACCTCGAGTCCTTCTGGACAGCGTGGAAGCCGAGCGGTCCCGAGAAGACCCTGCGTGCCGGTGTCGACTTCGACAAGGTGATCATGGCGATCCCCACCGGTGCGCACCCCTACCTGTGCCGAGACCTGATGGACACGAGTGCGCGCTGGCGGCGGATGGTGGGCGGGCTCGGCACCACGGAAACCCAGGCGCTGCAGCTCTGGTTCCACCCGGATTTGGTGAGTCTTGGCTGGACGCTTCCAAGCCCGGTCGTGGGCTCCTATGCGGCGACCTCCATGGAGAACTGGGCCGACACCTCCCAGGTGATCGACCGAGAGGACTGGCCGCCGGGAACCGTGGGGAGTCTCGCGTATCTCTGCGGAAATCTCGTGGGCCCGGCCGTCGCCCCGCCGCCCGAAACGCGCGAGTTTCCGGGACAGCGGCTCGAGGTCGTCCGACAGACCTCCCTGACGTTCCTGGAACACCAGATCTCGCCTTTCTGGCCGAAGGCGGTCGCCGACGCCGGCCAGGGCAACGGCATGCGCTGGGACCTTCTCGTCGCGCCGACTCACGCCCGTGGCCCAGCACGGTTCGGGTACCAGTTCGTGCGCTCCAACATTGATCCGTCGGAGCGCTATGTGCAGAGCCTCGTCGGCAGCAGCCGGTTTCGCATGAAGACCGACGTGACGGACTTCAACAACCTTTACGTCGCCGGGGATTGGATCGACCAGGGACTCAACGTGGGCTGCATCGAGGGCACGGCGATCTCCGGCCGCCAGGCGGCACGGGCGATCTCCGGGCGCGACATGTGGATTCCACATGAAACATCCTACTAGCGTCGTGTCTCTCAGACACGACACTGGCATGCAGGAGCTTCCATGATCGCCCCCAAATTCGTGTCCCACGGCGGGATGCAGTCGTATCCTGCCCCGTCGTCGTTCACGGGCGTCCAGATCCACGGCTTCATCCTCGACGCCGCCCGAGACAAGACGGCGGCCTATGTCGACAAGGTGCTGAATCAGCCCGCCGCGGGCGCGGTGCAGTACGCGGCGTTTGCCTCTCACGCCATGCTGAGCTTCGTCTACACCGCGAAGGGCGTCTTCAAGGAATACACGCAGATGGGATACGGCTCCGAGCGCGAAGCGGTGTTTTGGATTCCCGTTGCGCGACTCCGAAAGCACGGTCCCATCACAGTGGTGGACCACGTCGCGTGGCTCGTGCCGTACATCTGGAACGACAATCCCGTGGCGATCGTATCCGGCCGCGACGTGTTCGGCTTCTTCAAGGAGCTGGGCTGGTCGACGATGCCAGACGCCGGAGGTCCACCCGGCCCCTTCACGCTCGATACGTTCGGAGCGATCCATTACTCGCCAGAGACCCACATCGAGCGTCACCGGCTGATCGATCTCAACCCGGCCGACCCGAACCAGTCACGCACGATCGGCGCGGCCTGGCCCACGGTAGAGCACGCGGCGCGCGCGCTGCACACGGCGTTCGGCGCCGGCGACACCGTGACGATCCCCGGCCTGGGGCTCTTCCGCGAGCTCCTCGATCTGCTGCTCCACAAGAGGATGCCGCTGGTCTTCCTCAAGCAGTTCCGAGATGCGGCTTCTTCCGACGGCTGCGTCTACCAGGCAATCGTCGAGGCCGATGCGACCATCGACCAGTTCTCTGGTTTCCAACTCGAGAACGACTACGACTTCGTGCTGCATCAGATGGACAGTCATCCCATCGAGCAGGAGCTGGGCATTTCCAGCCAGTCGGCCCGGATGGTCTTCGATGCGGAGATGGCGTTCACCATGAACGGGGGCAACGTGGTCTGGCAGGCGGAGGGCTGACATGACGGATTCCGTAGCGGAAAAGGTGACCATCATCGGTGGCGGTGTGTCCGCCATGACGGCGGCGTTCGCACTCACGGATCCGTCGCAGCAGGGACGCTACGACGTCACGGTCTATCAGATCGGCTGGCGCCTCGGGGGCAAGGGGTCCAGCGGCCGGAATCGGCGCAACCACGACCGCATCGAGGAACACGGCCTGCACGTCTGGTTCGGATGCTACGACAACGCCTTTCGCGTGATGGAGCAGTGCTACGCGGAATTGGACCGTCCCGAGGGCGCGCCGCTCCAGAAGTGGACGGACGCTTTCAAGGGAAAGGATCAGACCGTCTTCCAGGAGCAGGTCGACGGCGACTGGCATCCCTGGCGCCTCCACTTTCCCGAGAACGACTTGAACCCGGGTTCCTTCCCGAGCCCCTGGGGCTACATCGCGCTCATCATCGAATGGATGCGACGGTCCATCTCCGAGTGGCCCGGATCGAGTGATGTGCTCAGCGGCGACGAGCACGAGGCCATTCACGCACACCAACATTGGTGGTCCCCGATTCTGGACGGGCTCGGCAGCGGCGGTGTCCCCCCGCTGCAGTCGAAGCGCTTATCGGTGGGACACCTGATGGAGCAGGTCTTCCACCTCGTCGACGATCTGGGCAGCGACGTCGGCAGGCACAAAGCCTCCCATCACCACTTGCTCACGTTCTTGATTGACGCGACCGTGAATGCGGTGTGGGGGCGGATGCGCGACCATGTCGCCACCGACGCCGACTCGCGCCATCGGTGGATCTTCATCAACCTGGGCGCGACGTGCGTCAAGGGGATTCTGAGCGACGGCCTGGTCAGCCACGGCTATGACGGCGCAGACGGCGAAGAGTTTCGCGCCTGGCTCTTCCGACACCGCTCGGTGCGCGGCGAGGACGCGAAGCGCGCGAACGACTTGGCCTACTGGTCGCCGCCCGTGCAGGCGCTCTACGACGCCTCTTTCGCCTACGCGAAGGGCGACACGAACGCGCCAAGCTTGGCAGCCGGGACCAGCCTGCGCATGACCCTACGCCTCGTCCTCGGCTACAAGGGCCATATGGTCTACGAGATGCAAGCGGGAATGGGGGACACCGTGTTCGCACCGTTCTATGAGGTGTTGACGCGACGAGGGGTCACGTTCAAGTTCTTCCATCAGGTGAAGAAGCTGGAGCTCGACGATGCCGGCGGATCGATTGCCCGCATCCGCATACACCCCCAGGTCGCACTGACCGGTGACTCTTACGAGCCCCTCTACGATGTGAAGGGACTCCCCTGCTGGCCGAGCCGACCCCTCTACGAACAGATCGACCGCGGAGACGAGCTCGAGCATATGGGCTACAACCTCGAGCTGTACAGCCAGGCCGACCTGTGGCCGCATCACCCGGGGGACTTCGTCCTCGAGGCAGGCCGCGACTTCGACCACGTCGTGCTCGGCGTGACCCATGCGTGTCTCCCCTATCTTTGCGCGGAGCTCATCGACAAGAGCGACGCCTGGAAGGCGATGATCCACGGGACGCACACATCACCGCCCATCGAGAGCGTGCAGACCCAGGCCCTTCAGCTCTGGATGATCCCGACGATCGAGGAGGTCGGCTGGGATGAGTCACCCGTCGTCCAGGGGTCCTATGCCGAGCCCTACTCGAGCATCGCCGACTTCACGCACCTCCTGAAACGAGAGCGCTGGTCCGACGACGTGCCCGGCAATCTCACTTACAGCTGCGGTGTGCTCGTCGACAAGCCGGGTGAGACCCAGCCCGACGCGGATCAACGGGTCTGGCGCAACACCTCATCGTTTCTCACCCACAACGCCGGTCCGATGTTTCCAAAGGGCACGCAGGCCGAGCATCCTGACACCCTCGACTGGTCGAAGCTGTATGTCGAGGAAGCGCTGCATGGTGAGGAAAGACTCCGGGCGCAGTATCTGCGGGCCAACATTGACCCCGTCGAGCGCTACGTGCTGTCGGTGCCCGGCTCCCAGCACCTGCGCCTCAAGGCCGGCGAATCCGGGTTCGGGAGGCTCGTGATTACCGGGACGTGGATCGACACGGGGCTCAACATCTCAGCCGTCGAAACGGCGACGATGGCTGGTCTCCAGGCGTCGCGGGCGATCTCCGGGTTCCCAAAGGACATTCCGGGCGAGGGTGACGTCTAAGGACCCTGATCGACATAAGGTTGCCAACTCTGGACGCTGAGGCGCCCGGCTGGCAAGGCGCGAGGAGCGCGCATACCGGGCGTATGTAAGCGGCGAGCAACGCCGCCAGGCGGGATGCATCGGCGTTCGGATGGCAACCTTATGTCGGTCAGGCTCCTAAGAGCGCTGGTGGACTCCTAGCAGCCCGTGGTGAAAGTCCCTATTAGGGATCGACACGATCGATCCCGCGTACTACACTGTCGCGCATGGCGATGGGCAAACGACGACGCCGGGCGCGGCAAGCATCGATGTGGGTTCCCACCAGCGACCTGCCTCGCAGTGCGGCGCATCCGTTCTATCAGCGATTGAATCGGATCCTCGATGACACGGGCTTCGACGCGTTCGTCGAGGCGCAATGCGCGCCGTTCTACGCGGACGGCGTCGGTCGTCCGAGTCTGGCGCCGGGGCGGTACTTCCGGCTGCTGATGCTCGGCTACTTCGAAGGGCTGGACTCGGAGCGGGCGATCGCGTGGCGGGCGGCCGATTCGCTGAGCATCCGGCAGTTTCTGGACCTCGAGCTGCACGAGGCGCCGCCGGATCACTCGACGCTGTCGCGCACCCGGCGCCTGATCGACGTCGAGACCCATCAAGCGGTGTTCACGTGGGTGCTGCAGCAACTGGCCGACGCCCAGCTCGTGACCGGGCGGACCCTCGGCATCGATGCCACGACGTTGGAAGCGAACGCCGCATTGCGGAGTATCGTGCGCCGGGACACGGGCGAAGGCTACGAGGCGTTTCTGACCGGGCTGGCCGAGGCGTCCGGCATCGTCACGCCGACCCGCGCTGAGCTGGCCCGGTTCGACCGGAAACGGAAGAAGAAAGGCTCCAACGACGACTGGACGCATCCGCAGGATCCGGACGCGAAGATCACGAAGCTGAAGGACGGGCGCACGCACTTGGCGCACACCGCGGAGCATGCGGTGGACCTGGAGACGGGGGCCATCGTCGGCGTCACCGTGCAGGATGCCGACGACGGCGATACGACGACGATGGTCGAGACCCTGATCACGGCGGCCGACCACGTCGAAGCCGTCCTGCCGGCCGGCGCCGGTATCGCCGAGGTCGTCGGGGACAAGGGGTATCACAGTAACGAGACGATGGTGGCGTTCGCCGCGCTCGGCGTGCGCAGTTATGTTTCGGAGCCGGACCGCGGGCGACGCAACTGGACAGGCAAGGCGGCGGCGCGCGACGCCGTGTACGCGAACCGTCGGCGCATTCGGGGCACGCGTGGGCAACGGCTGCTGCGACGGCGGGGCGAGTTGCTCGAACGCCCCAACGCGCATCTCTACGAGACCGGGCGGCTGCGCCGGGTGCATCTGCGTGGGCATCCCAACATCCTCAAGCGCGTGCTTGTGCACGTCTGCGGGTTCAATCTTGGGCTCCTCATGCGGCAGCTGACGGGCGTCGGCACGCCGCGGAGCCTCCAAGGCCGCGCGGTCGCCGTCTTCGAGGCCTTGATCGCTGATCTTGGCCGCCTCTGGACCCTCGTATCGCCCGCGTGGGCGCGAGATGCGCAAGATCTGCCGCACTCGTCGTTTCTCGACCTTATGACACGGTGTCACGAACACATGCCCCTCGACCTACGAAAGGGCGTTTTCACCACGGGCTGCTAGCCCGCGTCGGCCGATGTGCGGACATCGGCGCGGGCGGCGGCGGCGCGCTGCGGCGCCCCGAGTTGCTCCCAGAGACGGGCGGACTCGGCGAGCAGCGCCGCGCGGTCGCGTTGACCGGGCTCCGCCACCCGCGCGAGCGCCTCGAGCGCGAGCACCTCGTCGTACGGCATGCGGCAGAGACGCGCGAGTGCGAGGCCGCACGACAACTGGTGTCGACCCTGCCTGAGCCGCCCCCGCGCGACCGCGTAGCGGCCGCGAAGCAGCGCGAGGCGCGGTCGGGCCAACGGGAAGCTCCGGGCGAAGGCGGCGAGACGGGCGAGAGCCTGACGCGCCTCGCGGCGCGCGCGCCTCTCCGACCGGTGATCCTGCAGATGCGCGACGAGGGTTTCCGTGGCTCCCGCGTAGCCCTCGAGCGCGGCGAAGCGCATCGGCGGGGTGGAGCGCATCGCCGCAAGCGCCTCTCGCGCCGCGCCGAGCGCCTCGTCCGACGCGCGGAGGTGGAGGTAGGCATGGGCCCGGTTCCCGTGGACCCAGATCCGCTCGGATACGCTGCACGCGTCGAGCAGTCCTCGCGCCGCCTCTCCGTATTCAACGGCCTTGTCGAGCTCGCCGCGCCGCGCCGCGATCTCCCCGAAACCGCACAGGGTCCAGCAGTGAAGTTGCGGCTCGTCCTCCCGCTCGAGGGCTTCCATCACGGAGACGAGAGCGCGACCCGCCCGGTCCAGATCTCCCTGGTGCTCCGCGCAGATGGCGATCAGGCACTGGTGATCGCGCCACCGCCGCTGATCGCCGATCTCCACCGCCATTGCGAGTCCGGCGTCCGCGAACCCGAGTGCCTCCGACCATCGCGCGAGGCTCCCCAGGCGCAGCACGAAGTGCACGTGCGCCAGGGTCCGATCCGCCAGATTCCCGTACCGGGCATCCATTTCTCGACCGAGACGCGCGTAATAGGTCGCGATGCGCTGCAGGCCGAGGATTCCCCAGGTGGTGCTAACCAGGCTGAGAGAACGGGCGAGCAGAGGCGACGGACCCACCCGCTCCCCGACGTTGATGCTACGGAAGATGCATCCTAGGCCGAGCACCATCTGGTCTGTGAAGAAGCTGACCTGGGCCAGGTGCTCGTTCGCGAGGGACTCCTCCGTCGCGCGCGCCGAATCTCTCGCCGATCCAGAGAACCGGCTCGGCCAGAGCCGCTGCGCGAACTGAATCGCCACCTCCCGCAACACCCGTCGACCCTGCGCCGCTGCGCCCTTGGGTACGGGGCGCCCGAGCCCCTCCAGAACCCGCTCCAGATGCGGCTGGCTGCCGACCGCGTCGCCCATGCGCAGATGGGCGTCGCCGAGCTGTCTCGCCCAGCGCAGGCGCCGCAGCTCTTCCACCCTCGCATCCGTCCGGTCCGCGATCTCCTCCGCCTGGTTGAGGAAGCGAATCGCCTCGGGGTAGCCCCCCGACCGCAGCGATTGCTCGGCCGCACGCTCGAGGTAGCCGATCGCCTCAGGGTGCGACTCGGCCCGCGACCAGTGATGAGCCAGGAGGGGCAGTACCGGATCCAGGTCTGCCACGTGCTGACCTTCGACCCACTTGGCCACGGCTCGGTGGAGTTGCCGTCGCTGGGCGTAGGGCAACAGGGCGTAGGCCGCCTCCTGGGTGACGATGTGCTTGAAGATCCACTCGAGATCGGGCTCGGGGTTTAGGAGGCGCGTGATGTCGGTTCGCTCCAGGGCGTCCACATCATGTCGCAGCAGGACCCCGCGGTCCTCGACCGGGTGTACGTCACGCAACACGGTGAACGCGAACGTGCGTCCGATGACGCTGGCGACCTTGACCGTGAGCTGCTCGGAGGACAGGAGCCGGTCGATGCGACTGGTCACGACGCCCTGGAGGGTGTCGGGCAGCGGCGCGTCCACCACGTCGCGCAGCCGCAGCCCGCCGCGTTCCGTGACGAGCGCACCGGACTCCCGCATCGCGAGAGCGAGCTCCTCGGTGAAAAAGGGATTGCCTCCCGCCTTCGCCCGGATCGCCTCGGCGATCGCGGTCGGCACGTCGTCGACCGCGAGGCTGGCGCGGACGAGCGCGCGCGTCTCCTCCAGATCGAATGGTGGCAGGACGATCCGGTCGAAGTCCCCCTCCCGGAGCAGCGCCGCAAGGCCGCCCGAGGGATCGGCGCTCTCGGGAGGTCGCGTACTGGCGACCACGAGGAGGGAGGGCAACCGATCGCAGAGCTCGCGAAGGAGGCCACTGGACGCCGAATCCAGCCAGTGGAGATCCTCGATCACCAGCAACGCCGGGCCCTCCAGCCGACGCGCCAGCACGCCCAGTAGCAGCTCACTCGTATTGTCCGCGCGTACTTCTCCCGTCATCTGTGCCGTGATGTCGTTGTCTGGAACATCGAGAGAGAGAAGCGGGCTCAAGAGCGGCGCCAGGCGCAGCAGCTGTTCGTCAGGTGACAGGACAGCCGTGAGGTACTCCAGCCGCTCGCCACGGCTCCGCGTGGGATCATCCCCCAACAGCTCGACAAACACCGCCCGCCAGGCGAAGTAGGGCGTCCGCTGTTCGATGGAATCCGCATCGGCGGCCAGGATTCGGATGCCGCGGTCGCTCGCGTCCTGGCGCACACCGTGCAGCAGGCGCGACTTGCCGACTCCGGCCTCGCCTTCGATCGAGAGCCGACCGCCGCGACCGCTCGTGAGCAGCTCGTCCACATGCTGGGCTAATCGGCGGCGTTCATGGTGCCGACCCACGAGAGTGCCCAGATCGCCACGAGTCGATCGCTTCTCGACGGTCCACAGCGGGTGGAACACCGGCACCGTCCCGGAGTGCCCTTTCACGAGAATCGCCGGCAAGGCCTCGAACTCCAGCGCGTCTGCGGCCGCCCTTACGGTCGCTCGATCGCAAAGGACCTCGCCCGCTCTGGCCGTGGCCATCAAGCGAGCGCACAGGTTGACGACGTCGCCGATCATGGTGTACTCGCGCCGCCGCGCGCCGCCCAGCGGTCCACAGAGCACCCGCCCCCGTGTGACGCCGATTCCGAACAGGATGCCGAGCGTGCTCAGCACGTCCCGCGCGAGGAGTGCCGCGCGCGCCGCGCGGGCGGCGTCGTCCTCATGTGCGAAGGGCGGCAGGCCGAACGCGGCGACGATCACCGTTCCCTTGTCGTCGACCAGCAGATTCTGGAAGGCTCCCTCGAGGTCGCCCAGCACGCGCTGGACGACCTCCACGACTCGCTGGATCCGCCCAAGGGCGTCGTCCCCGTCGAAGGAGACGTCGCGAATCCCGAGGAAGATGATCGATACGCTCCGCAGGTCCACGAGCCAATCGTCCTGTCGAGCCGCCAGCCGCGCTCGTACGACCGGTGCGGCGTAGCGTCCCACGTACTCCTCCGACACGTGCGCCAGCGGCTCGATCACATCGCCGACGTCGTCGAGCGACCCGAGCTGACGCGCTGCGAGTCGCAGCGCACCGGAGGGGAGCGTCTCCAGGGGCAGCCGCGGGTCCAGGTCCCCGTGGATATCCTTTGCCAGCAAGATCTCGCCCGACGCGACCTGGTCCATGGTGCTCAGAAGCGAGTCGAGAGCGGGCCCGGCAACGAAGTACGCCCAGCGCGCGCGGCTACCGACATGAAAGTCGGCAACGGCTCCCGACGCGACGGCGAGTTTGAGGCTCAGCCGGATACCTTCGTCGCCCGAGAAATCGGCCAGCTCGAACCGAAGCCACTCGGCGCAGCGCACGGCGGCCCGCGTCGCCGCGCTCGAATGCTCGTCCTTCGACGGCCATTGCACGAGCAGACCGTCTCCGCTGAAGAACACGATGTCGCCGCCGTGGCGCAGGATCAGGTCGACCGCGTGTGTGAAATAGTCGTTCAGCAACTGCGAGAGGCGCTCGACACCATCAGGGCCGAGCGACGACAGGCGCTGGGCAATCGGCGTGAAGCCCACGATGTCGGCGAATAGCAGAGCCGTGAAGAACCGACCGCGGGCTGGCTGCGGGTCCCCGTGCCCCTCCTCGGCAAGGCGCTCGATGACGCGCCGGGGGACGAAGCTCGCGAGGCCATTGGCGTCAGC